>JALOTJ010000154.1 GCA_025457965.1 Spirochaetota bacterium
AAAGGACCTTGCCGTCGACGACATGAAATCGATGCTCGCCGACACCACCTCGCTTCTGGCACGGAAGTTTCTGCCGGAATACCTGCGTGTGCTGAAGGGATCGAAGCATCCCCGCGCCAGGGAGGCGCTCGCCCGGCTCGAGAAATGGGACGGCTCCATGGACAGGGCCCTCACCGCCCCGACCATTTTCCATAAGATAACCATGGATTTCATGCTGCACACCCTTGCCGACCAGATGGGGGAGGACCTCGCGATGAAGTATCTCGCCGACTGGTACCTCGCCCAGAACCGATGGGTGCGCATGATGGAAACCGGTTCGCCCGAATGGTTCGACGATATCACCACGCCGCGCAGGGAAACGAAGGAGGACATGCTGCTCAAGGCCTTCGACACCGCGCTGGCATGGTGTGAAGACCGCTACGGGGCGGACATGGATACATGGGCCTGGGGCCGGGTCCATCGCATAACCTACAGCCATACACCGATGGGAAAGGCGGGCCGCCTGCTCGCCCGCATATTCAACCTGGGCCCCTTCCCGTTCGGCGGGGACATGGAGACCGTGCACCGCGGCTCCTATGGCCTTGCCAACCCCTTCGACGTCAACAACGCGTCCTCGTTCCGCCTGGTGGTGGACATGGCGCGGCCCGATATGGTGTACTTCGTCCAGCAGAACGGCCAGGCCGAACACCTGTGGAGCCCGTACCGCACCGTGGACCTGGAGACCATGCTCTCCGGGCGACTGAACGAGGTATGCCTGGACATGGCAAAGGCCCGGGAGGAAGCCGACGGCGTCACGGTGCTCGCGCCGCGGCGGAGCCCGGAGGGGAAGGAATGATTCGGAAGCGCAACCGCCCGCCGCAGGAGCGCCGGCGGGCGGTTGCAACGCTCCCATGAATTCACGGGCCATGAACCCCCTATTCACTTGACATTTATACATGCGTGTACGATGCTACAGGCAATCCGGCATGACCGCAATGATGACGGCATACTTCATTTGATATTTCCATGAACGAGACCATGATTACGCTGGATATTCCCCCCGTCGGAGTTATGATCATCGGCGACGGTGCCGCCGGGTACGATCACATCGAGCGGTTCAGGGGTGTATCATACTGCCAGGCCGTTTTAAAAGCCACCTTCGGCAAAGAGGTGCTGGTTGAACCCGGCTCGATACAGGTCTGCCAGTGGGCCCCCGTGGTGCTGGGCCACAAGGAAGCGGAGAATGAGTTCGAGAAGACGATAAACAAACGCTTCCCCGTCGGGACCGGCTTGTTTTACCTGGCCCCGATCACGCAGTTTAATGCAAAGCGAATCCCCGATGTCGTCGTGATCCGGGCCAGGCCCGGGGAATTGCGGGCGATGGCGGACCTGCTGGGATATGATTCCTTCATCCCTTACAAGAACTACAACCGTGACGAAACCGCCCTCGCCGTGCTTGCCGAGGGCCCCCGGAAAGGGTTTTCCCAGTGGGCCATTAAAAATGTCAACCGTTGGCTTGGCTGGATGAACGGCTTCACCCTGTGGCAGAAAACGACAACCTTTCTCTTTCGCAGCACGATCATCACCAGGCTGTTCGACCGTTTCATAACGAAATTTATGGCCAACATGTCGGTATGCCGGAACAGCACCCTGATCCCCATCCAGACCGGGAGGGCTAATATCAGTTTCTTCTGCACCGGCGGGATCGCATGGGGAAAGAATTTCCCCGATTTTCTGACATCCGGCTTTCCCTATGAAATCTTCAGGCGGATCGAGCCGCATCTCTGCTATCCGGGCGGCAGAGAACACGATAACACCTCGGCGGATTCGGAGAGACTGATGAAAAAAATGCTGAACAACGCCTCCAGGATAAAGGGCTGCGTATCATGACGGTCGCATCGAGCGCGTTCCCCTGGGCCCTCGCCCTCTCCTTCTCGCTGTGGCCGCTCTTTGCGGCGCATGTGCTCATTTCAGAGCGAAGCCGTCTCAGGAGGCTCCTTCTCTTCATATTCGCGCGCTATCTCGAGGTGCCGCTCTTAAAGGCCTCCTATTTTCTTCTGCGGGGCAAATGGAAACGGCTGGGCTCGGTCAGGCCTTTTCGTTCCTTCCTTTCCTTCTGCCTGGTGCGCCCTTTCGGGTACCTCGGCGACACGGCCAAACCCGTGCCCTACGGTGAGATTCTGGACTACATCGACGCCACCGAGGGGCCGATCGCCGTCGGGCCGTGCAGGTGCAGGATCGGGCACGGCGCGTGCGAGCATCCGCTCGAGACTGACATCGTCATTCGCACGGGGTACAACGCGTGGACGAAGGCGTTCCCGCGCGACTACCGGACCATTACCAGGGACGAGGCGAAGAATATCGTGACGAGGTGCCACGGGCTCGGCATGATGCACATGATTTTCATCCACTGCCCGGTCAATCTCTACAACGAGTACGTTATATGCAACTGCTGTACGTGCGGATGCGTGCCCTATATCATCAACAGGGACCTCGGCCAGCGCAATTACCCGCTCATCGACGGGTACTATATGGCCGTAACCGACGCGCGAAAATGCACGGGATGCTGGAAATGCGTCGAGGTCTGCCCGTTCGACGCCAGGGTCTACGACGGGAAGGCGAGCATGACCGGCAGGAACTGCTACGGGTGCGGGCTGTGTTCGTACGCGTGCCCGGAAGGCGCCATCACCATGAAAAAAATACGCGAGCCCCTTCCCCCGAGAGGGGATGACGGCGACTGGCCCCACGGCCACAGGCCCGGACTCTACAAACGGCACAAACCGTATATCGAATAACGGCGCAAAGGGTGATGCCATGAACTTCTCCGATGAATTCTCAAGGGAAAAATGCACGCAATGCGGCCGGTGCTTCGAGGAATGCCCGGTTATGCGCCTTCCCGCCGAAAAGGCGAAACTGGAGATCGCGCGGCTCTTGAACGGCGAGATGACCACGGACGTGCTCCAGCGGTGCACCAGCTGTCACAGCTGCAACATCATCTGCCCGGAAGGGGCAAACCCGATGCGCCTGATCCTCGACAAATGGCACGAACAGTACTTAAAGGAAGGGATGCCCGCCCGCGCCCTGTATTTCACGCCGCACAGCAGGCCCAATTTCAGGACCTACGCCCTCGACCGGCTCCCGGATGACGAAAAGGCGCTTCTGGAAAAATGGGACGACGATTCCCCGTGCCGGGAGATACTGTACCCGGGATGCAATGTCATCACGGCTCCCTACCTCACGATGTCGAAAATATTCGACGGCCTCCAGATACGCGGGTCGCTCGACCTGTGCTGCGGCGAGATGTACTATCGTACGGGTCATTTCGACGAACTCCGCATGGTGGCGAAAAAGCTCACCGCTCACTTTAAAAAAATGGGCGTAAAGAAGATGCTCATTCCCTGCACGGCGGGGCGTAACCTGTTTACGAACATTCTTCCCCGCTTCGGCGCGAAGTTCGATTTCGAGGTGGTCCACCTGCTGCCGTGGCTGTATGCCAGGATCAAAAGCGGCGAGTTGAAGGTGACCAGGCCTCTCGGCATGACGGTCACCATTCACGACTCCTGCCACGCGAAGGCCTTCGGCGACGAGTTCATGGACCTGCCGAGAAAGCTGCTGGAGGCGCTGGGGGCCACGGTCCGGGAACAGGAATATATACGCACCACCAAGCTCTGCTGCGGCATCGGCGGCGGTTTCAGCCACGGCTCTTCGTACAATCCGCTGCGAATAATCCTCTCCACCAATAAATCGCTCAGGTCGTCGCATAAGCCCGGGGCCGACGCCATCGCGGTGTACTGTGCGGGCTGCCTCCAGCAGATGACGGGAGGGCAGCTGCTCAACCCGCTGCGGAATATCCCGATCTACCACATCATCGAACTGGTTCAGCTTGCCATCGGCGAGGCACCGAAGCGCCGCGTCAGGAGCCGCGCGATGACGCTCCTTGCGGGGATAATCCGGGAACAGTCGCCGAAGCTCCTTTCGTCGCGCCGATACCGGGCGGCCGAACTGGAGCGGATCGAACCGCTTGGATGATCGAATAAAACGGGCGGCCTTTCGGGCCGCCCGCGGTTTTTCCAGTGTATTGCCGGCTCA
>JALOTJ010000155.1 GCA_025457965.1 Spirochaetota bacterium
CTGACGGTCTTTCAGGTGATACACGCGCGCGCGTTTGAAAAAGCCGTACAGCCGCCAGCCGCCTCCGGAGAGCGCGAAGCGCGTTTCGAGCCCGTCGTCGATGCCGTCGAGCGGATTGAAGCCCGGACGCGCGGAGGGCCGGCCGGCGGCCTCCGCGTAATAGAGCAGGCGCTCTTCGGGATAATACCACTCGAAGACGGTCCCGTCGCTGCGCACGATCTGCCGCGAGGGTACCGTGTAATCGATGCGGAACCTGCCGCGTTCGTCCGCGCGGTAGCGCCCGCGGAAAAT
This sequence comes from Spirochaetota bacterium, assembly GCA_025457965.1. Classification (GTDB taxonomy): domain Bacteria; phylum Spirochaetota; class UBA4802; order UBA4802; family UBA5368; genus MVZN01. Next base: position 292 of record JALOTJ010000155.1, read on the forward strand.
CTCCCGCGGCCTGCCGGGCTCGGCAATATACTGCGTGATCTCGGCGTCGATGGTGAGGATCTTCGCGTGCTCGCGCGCGACCGCGCGGAAGAGCGTTGCGGCATCATCGGCCGCGGCGGGCTGCGGCGCCCAGAAGGGCGCCGTCAGCGCGAGCGCGAGGACGGCATGGAGTGTCGGAATCGGTCGCATGGTTCGGCTTTATTTTTAACGCTAACGGTTGGGGTTGTGCAACCGTTTTTTATGGGGAATGCGGTCCCGGTTCAATTCGGATAATTCGGGCATTAAGACCGGTTGGCTTTACCGGCATTTCGATACGGGCGCTTATGTCGGTATTCGATTCCACGTTGCGCTGCCGCCCTACTACGACCGACCTGTTTTTATTTTATTCTTTTATGGCCAACCGGGCAATTCATCGTGCCTCAAGCGACGCCCCGGACGGCGCCCGCCCGCAATCATCAAAAGCACCTTGACACATGCCGTGCCACCGCCTATCCTTCACAGGTTGTCATCATGCTCCCGTACGGCGACACGCGACGCATCACGGCGTACCGCGCATCACCCGAAAACGACAGGTACCATATATGAAGGCAGGCGAGCTCAAAAAGACGGCGGCGAATCTGGAGGATGCGTACGCGCGGCTCGGCCTCAGGCGACCGTTCCGGAAATCGCGCTACACCGCCTCCGACGTCGTAAGCTTCGAGCTGGAGTCCGTGGCGGAGAAGAGCCTGGGGAAGCGCGCGCGCGTTACCGTGGAGGTGCGGGACTTCGTCGGCGGGGGCTTCGCCGGGCAGGTCTACCGGGTAAAGGCGCTCGAGGTTAAGCCCGCGGCGATCGGGGTAGTGCGCGCGGGCGGCGTGTACTCGATGAAGGTATTCATCCCCCCGTCCCGCATGGCGCTTTTGTTCCGCAACCTGCTCTACGCCGTCGGCTTCCAGAGCCACTTCCAGATTCAGTCGAACCTCGCCGCGGCGCGGGCCGGGGCCCTGTGGCAGAAGCTCATACGCCGCGGCGCGGAGCTGCGCTTCGGCGGAGTGCACGGCGTGAACGACCTGCACGGCGTGTTCGTGGACCGCAACTTCGGCGCCTGCGGCGAGCTGAGTGACTGGGTGGAGGGGCGCGTCTGGAAGCTCGAGGTGAACGACCACACCGACGCGCTCAAACGATGGATGAAGGGCGAGGCCGTCGACCCCGGGCTCGCCGGCTCCCCGGAGTACCGCTCCAAGCGCGCGTTCATGCGGCGCTTCGTGGAGCTATTGCACGAGATGGGCGCACACGAGTTCGCGCGCCAGTACGAATGGTCCACGGCGAAGAGCCAGCCGAACTGCCTCAAGCTCTCGAAGACCGACCGCTCGCCCGAGAAGGGGCTGGTGGCGATCGACTTCCGCGCGGGGCTCACGCTCCTCCCCTTTCTACCGATGAGCCCGGGCGACTTCGGCCTCATACTGAAAGGCATGGCGCGCGGCAGCCTGGTGCAGTTCGACCGCGGCGACATGGCGAAGCTTGAGGCCTTCATCGCGCATAACCGCGGGAAGTTCCGCGGGCTCGAGGCGCATCTTTCGCACCTCAGGACGGCCGAGCGCGCCTACCGCGACTCGATGATCGACATCACGCACAACGGCTGGCGCCTGCTCTACGACTCGCCCCTCTGGTCCACCATCCGCAGAAGCGTCATCGAAAGCTGGGAGACGCGCGGCTACATCGACCCCGGCTTCGCGCGCGCGCTCAGGCGCGGCCTGCCGCTGGTTTTTGTTTTCCGCCTGCTGGGTTTCATCCCCTTGCTCGGCCCGGTCGTTCGGGGCTTTATCGGCCACCGCGCGAAACGCTCCCATTACCTGGCCTGCCTGGGAAGCCCCCGTTACCTGCTTGACACGTTCGCCGGGCATCGCCTGGAGGCCGTATCGACATGGCTCCACGAGGGGCGCGTGCTCCCCGCGCGGGCGCGCTCCATCGCCGCGTCGCCACCGCGCTACGCCGCGCACTGGGCGCTCTCGTTCCTCCCCGTTGGCCTGCACCGCTTTCTCTCCCAGGGCGACTATTTCCGCGAGCGGCTGAACTTCCTCTTCGTGCGGCCGTTCCGGCTCTATTTCGACGCGGCCCTGCGCGAGGAGTGGCTGCGCGACATGGTGCTGGACGGCAGGAAGCGGCAGATCATAACGCGCGAGGACGAGGCCGAAATCCTCTCGCAGATCGGCGAGCCGTTCATACAGAAATATTTAAAGAGCCTGGCGGTGCACGTGCTCACGCTCCCGGTTACCCAGATTGTCTCGTTTTCACTCGCCGCCTATTTCCTCATCACTCACCCGGAGATGCCGCGGGCGCAGGCCTGGGGGATCGCCCTTGGCATCATCGCGCTCTTTCAGCTCATTCCGATCTCGCCGGGCTCGCTGACGCGCGGGCTGTACGTGCTGTACCTCGTCATCCGCGAGCGCAATTTAAAGGATTACTCAATCGCGCTCTCGATCGGCTTTTTCAAGTACATCGGCTACCTGTCGTTTCCCATACAGATGGCCTACCGCTACCCCACCCTGGCGCGCTTCATGGCCGCGTACTGGGCCACCGACGCCGTGCACGCGGTCCCCGTCTTCGGCGAGAAGGGGGCGCTGTTGGAGCACTGGGTATTCAACCTTTTCTACAACCTGCCGCTCACCAAGCGGCGCCGAATCCGCGAGCGAGCAGAGCGTCGTTCGCTTTTGCCCCGGCGCTCATGGCACGTTTTCGCCACCGTGTTCGCGTCCGCCGCCGTTTCCGGTTTAGCTGATTTCGCGTTCATTCACTGGTATTCGCGCCTTCCGGGACTCCGGGAGTTCGCCCCGCTGGTGGTGCTGTTTCCGCTCCTGGGCGGCATCGTCATCGCCGCGGGCGCCGGCGGGGCCTCAAGCCGCCGACGCGTCGTCTGGGCCGTGTTCGCCGGCCTCGCCGCGGCGGCACTGGGGGCGCTCGCCGCCACGGCTCTGGGGTACGGGCTTGTCGACGGCTTCGAGTGGACGATGCCCGTGTACCGGCACGTGTGGTGCCTGTTTCTCTTCCCGCTCGTTGCCGCGATCGGCGCGGCGGTGAGGGAGCTGGTTTCGGCGTAACCGGCCGCGCGCATCGTGCGCGCCTTCGGGCTATTGTTCTTTTTATTTGCCCTGTCTTTTATATGTTTAACGCCATGTCACAGAACACTTTTGTGATCTCGCTTTTTATTCTTTCATGGGCTTTATACTCTTTGGCCGTGGAATAGACCGTCACCGCATCGTTTCCGAGAGTTATCGACCCCAGAGTCCAGTCGCGCCCTGTTTTCGAGAAGCGCAATGTTTTCCGATCCCCGTCGACCTCGCATCTGATGTCCCAGCCGTTTAGCGCTATTTGTTTGCCCCGAGTATCCTCCGGGCCGCGGGGCTTCCCCGTTTTTTGTATGTGCTCCACGATCGCCATGAAATTTTCTTTTGTTAAACAGCTGGTATCGGGTGTGTTTTCCGTCTGGCTGTAATTGTTCACTGGGAACCCCATGCAATATACTGCGCACAGTACCATCATTATTTTTCTCATCGTCGGGCATCCATGCGGGTGCAGCGTTTCCGGTCGTGCAGTATGGTAGCGGGGTTTCGAGAGTTTGTCAAGACGGGCACGCGGTAAAGTTTTACGGCGCGCACTCGCCTGCACGCCTTCGGGCGGCCTCCCTTCTCGCCTCTTCCGTTACCCGCCGCACGAACTCCGTCTTCCCATCCGTGTACGCCTCCCTGTCGTTCGGGAAGCGCCGCGCGAGCGCCTCCTTGAGCGCC
>JALOTJ010000156.1 GCA_025457965.1 Spirochaetota bacterium
TCCAGGCCTGCTGAAGGAGCTCCCCCCAGCTCGGAGTCGGAGGCTGTACGCCGAAGCCGAGAAACGAAAGTGACGATTCGATAAGGATTGTCGAAGCGATGCCGAACGTTGCCGAAACCAGAACCGGTGCGAGCGCATTGGGCAGCATATGCCTGAAGATGATGGCGTGGTCACGCGCTCCAAGCGCTCGGGAAGCCTGTACGAATTCCATCTCGCGAATTTTTAAAAATTCGCCCCGGACGATTCGCGCGATTCCGGTCCACCCCGTAATCCCGATGACGAGCATCACGTTAACCAGACTTGGTCCTACGAGCGCGAGTATGGTGAGAATGAGAAAGAAAGTCGGAAAACATATGATGATCTCGATGAAACGCGAAATGACCATGTCCACCACTCCGCCGTAATAACCGGCTATAGCCCCGATAATGATGCCCAGCGTCACGTAGATGAAGACCGCGATAAAACCGACCAGAATCGATATGCGCGTTCCGTGTATCATCCGCGCTGCGAGATCGCGGCCCTGCTCGTCGGTCCCCAGCAGGTGCCTCGCGCTCGGCGGCATCACGATGGCGTCGAGGTCGTATTCCGAGCTGGTATAGGGCACCGGCGGCATGATGATAAAGGCCTTTTCGGACTCGTCCCGGAATTTTTTATCCGCGAGTTCCGGGTAGTCTAAGAGGATCGGGAAATAGAGCTTTCCATCCGCCGCATAAATGTACGGCCTGTCGTTTGCGAGCAACGGTGCGAAAAGCGCCACGGCGAAGAGAGCGAGCACCACGACAAGTCCCGCTAGCGCAAGCCGGTTGCGCCGTAATTCGCGCCAGGCGCCGGCCCAGTATCCGCGTGAGGGCGTCACTGCCGCGCCTCCAATCTGATACGCGGGTCGACCACCGCGTAGAGGATGTCGGCGATCAGGATACCGAGAAGCGTCAGCACCGCCGATATCGAGGCGATGGCCATGATGACGGGGATGTCGCGCGCGAGGATGGCTTCGAACGCGAGCATGCCCATGCCGGGGATCGAGAAGATCGACTCAACGATGACGCTTCCCCCGAGGAGGCCGGGAAGGATCGACGCCATCAGTGTAACCAGCGGCACGAGCGAGTTGCGGAACGCATGCACCAGCACCACACGCTTTTCGGAAAGTCCCTTGGCCCGGGCGGTCATGATGTACTGCTGGTTGATGACGTCGAGCATAGTGGCCCGCGTATAGCGCGAGAGGAAGGCGAAACCGCCGTAGGTGAGGGTCACCACCGGCAGTACAAGATGCCAGGCGATGTTCACCATCCTGTCGAAAAATGAAAAGTCTTCGGCCCAGTCCGAGATGATGCCCCCGAGCGGAAAAAGGTTAAGGTAATCGCCGCCGGAAAGAAGCATGAGCAGCAAGAGCCCCACCCAGAACGACGGAAGCGAATAAAGAATAAAAAGGACCAGGCTCGAGACCCTGTCGTAGAGCGAGTCTTTTTTAAGCGCCGAAACGATCCCGCCGGGAATGGAGATGATATATACGATGATCATGCTTATGATATTGAGTGAGAGCGTAATGGGCAGGGCTTCGCCTATCCGCTCCGCCACCGGCCTGCCGTCCTTTCTTGAGACGCCGAAATCCAGAACCACGAGTTTCGTAAACCAGTCCAGGTATCCGACGATAACCGGCTTATCGAGCCCGTAGAGCTTTTTTTCCTGCTCGATGATCTCGGTGCCTATGGCCCCGGCCTTAAGCTCTCCCTGCAGGCCGGCGCGCAGGGTTGTGTAGTCGCCCGGCGCCAGGCGGATCATGGCATAGGTGATGAGGCTGATGCCGATAAAGGTCGGCACGAGCATGAGCAGGCGTTTGGCCAGATATTTAATCATCGATCGCCGCCGCCTTCCATTCGAGATAGTTCAGTCCCTTCAGGTGTACCTTTACGTTATCGAAACGACGGCTGACCACCACCTGGGCGGGAGTGCAATAGAGAAAAGTGTACGGCTGCTCCTCGTGCAGAATGCGGTGGAAGCGGTGATACATTTTAACGCGCCTGTTTTCATCGAATTCCTTGCGCAATCGTATGATGATATCATCGGCCTCGACGTTTTTAAACGAGCAGAAGTTGGATCCTCCAACGGCCTGCGTCGAATGCCAGAGCTGGTAAGGGTCGTCCTCCCAGGAGAGCGACCAGGCCAGGGTGACCGAATCGAAATCGCGCTGATGAAGCTTTTGAACGAAGACGGCCCATTCATAGCGGTTGATGTCCATCGCTATGCCGGCCTTCGACAGGTCTTCCTTCATTATGGTCCCCAGCCGCTCCCCAAACTTGCTTCCCGATGGAATCGTAAAGGTAAACGAAAACCTTTTTCCGCCTTTGTCCAGAATCCCGTCACCGTCGGTGTCGCGCCAGCCCGCCTCGGCAAGGAGCGCCCGCGCCCGTGCCGGATCGAAGGGCCACGGCTCTATGCTCCTGTCATAGCCTTTGCTGTGGATATATGACGAGCCGGTCACGATCTCACCGATGCCGAAGAGCAGCTTGTCGAGGATAGCTTCGCGATTGATCAGGTGCGTCATGGCAAGGCGCACCCGCCGGTCGGCGAAAAGCGGCCGGGCCGCGTTCCAGCCTATGTAATTATATGTGGGAAGATAATACTGGAGCTTGTAAAAGCCCTCTTTAAACTTTTCCGAATTTGTCTGTCGCACCCACTGGATGGCGCGCACGGACATCACGTCGAGCTCGCCTTTCTTCACCATCTGCAGGGCGATGTTCGGCTCCGCGACTATGCGGTACACGATGCGGCGCAGGTCCGGGGCTTTCCCTTTGTATCGCTCGTTTCGCACCAGGATTACCCGTTTGCCGGTGTCCCAGCGTTCAAACCGAAACGGCCCCGTACCGACCGGGAACCGGTTGTTTTTATGCGTGTTGAAGTCCGTACCGTCCCCGAAGAGGTGTTTCGGCACGATCGGGATCGTGCCGCAGATCTCGAGCGCCCGGAAATACTGTTTCGAATAGCGGAACTCGACCGTATAGCGGTTGATCTTTCGGACCTCCCGTACGTCGATGTAATACACCTTCAGCGGAGCACAGGCCACCTTCGGGTCCTTGATCGTCTTGAACGAATAGACGATGTCGTCGGCGGTCAGCTCGACGCCGTCGCTCCACAGTATCCCTTTTTTGATCTTAAACCGGTATCGCAGCCTGTCTCCGGATATCGACCATGATTCTGCGAGCTGAGGGATGAGCTCCGCCGTGTCGTAGTCGCGATCCAGGAGTGTTTCGTAAATATGCTGATTAATGGACGAGGCCACCGCCTCCGTCGATGTGATGGGGTTGAGATGCCCCGGCTCTGACCCCAGGTGGATATACAGCGCACGCGGATCGCGGACTGAAGAAAAATCTCCGCATGCCGACAGTAAGGGGAGCATGAAAAAAAGCGCCATGCCCCGGGCACCGATTACCCGTCTCTTCAGTATCCTCATTGTTTATCCGGTGGAAGCCAGCCCATGGTGCGTGTACCTTACGGCCCCGCGTTTCAGTAAATCAAGCCTTTTTCCTTGATGGCTCGAATGCATCGTGCAGGCACGTGATTTTAGCTTATTTTACGGCGATATTTCACTATATACAGCGGTATCCAAAATCGTCCAACACGGAGCCTTTCGCTTGACAAAAACAGGGTGGATATCCATATTCATATATAAATAGAGGAAGGGAAAATGGTCTTAAGAAAGATAAAAATTGACCTCGAGTACCTCAGGCCCGACAACAGCTTTATTTATCCGCTGTATTCGAAAACGGGCGAGATGGTGCTTGAGGCCCGGGCCGTGCTGACCGCTGAAAAGATAGCCTCCATATCCGAAAAATACGGCCGGAAGCTCTATTATACCGATACCGGTGAGCGCGCGGTCATTCCCGCCTACCGAATGAAAATCGCCTACAACAAGTCGCGCGAGATCATGGAAGAGATCATGAA
>JALOTJ010000015.1 GCA_025457965.1 Spirochaetota bacterium
GAGCCCGTAGTTCTTCCCGTGATGACCGGGATCGAAAAGCTCCTCGAGCATTATGGTGTCACGGTGAACCGGGATATCGTGCTCGATGAAAAGTGCTACCAGGCCAGCATGCGCGGCATGGGCGAACAGAGCCTGTATTTCGCCCCGATGATCGGTTCGGAAGGCCTTAACGAACAAAACGTTATAACGAAATACCTAAAAAAAATCGTGTTTCTAAAGTCATCATCGCTGTCCATCGCCGCGGAGGGCCGACCCGGAACCCGTCCCGAGGCGCTTGTATCCTCCTCCGATCGCGGCTGGCTTATGAAGGGGAGGATAAGCTTCATGCCCTGGTCCATGGCGCCGCCCGATGCGTCCCAGATGGGGAAGCATGTGCTTGCCGCGGCCCTTGCCGGCGATTTCGCGAGCTATTTTGCGGAGCGGGACGCTCCGGCGCGGAAGGGAGGCGCGGCGACCGGCCCCGTCGCCACGGACACGATCGTCAGGCGAACGTTGAAGCCCGCAAGGATCATCGTGGTGGGGACCTCGGAGATCACCACCCCCTCGGTGATCGACAAGGAGGGGAAGACGCCCAATTCCGTACTGGTGCATAACATGATCGACTTCCTGAGCGGCAACTATGATGTTCCGGAGATGCGGAGCAAGGGTCTCGAGCTCAATCCCCTCAGGGACTCGAGCGACGGTACGAAGCTCGCGCTCAAAATTTTCAACATCGCGCTCCTGCCGCTCCTGGTCATGGGGGCCGGCCTTGTCGTATGGAAGCGCCGGTCGACGCGAAGAAAACGTATAATGGCGGAATTCGCGACGGAGGTGCACGGTGAATAAAAAGATAACCGCCAGCCTTGCTCTGATCGTCGTACTCGCGGTCGTGCTCCTCGTGTTAACGCGCGAAAAGGGGGCGGACCTCCCGCCTCTGGAGTCGTGGAGCGGCGAGACTCAGGAGATACTGCTGAAGAAATCAGGTGAAACGATCCGGATTTTCCGTTCCGATGGGACCTGGCTGATCGGAGAGGCCGCCTATCCCGCGGATGCGCAGGCCGTGGCGGGGCTTGAGGAAAAGATGAAAAACCTCGTGCTGTCCGATCTGATATCCTCCAGGGAGCATTACGAGCGTTACGAGCTCGGCGACGACCGCGCACTCGAGGTGTCACTGCGTTCGGGCGGAAAACTCGTCCGGCATATATTCATCGGCAAAAAGAGCAGTACGTTCAGGCACACCTATGTGCGACTCGCCGGCCGGCCGGGCGTCTATCTGGCCGAGGGGGCTCTGTCGGATGAATTCGGCAAGCCGCTTGACGAATTACGGAGCAGGGAGATCTTTTCCGAAACGAAAAGCTCCATCGATTCCATCGAGATCCGCTACGGCGCCTCGAATATCACGCTCGTAAGGAGGGACGTACCGGAGGCGCCATCCTCAGGAAAGAAAGATGAAGCGACGAAGGAGGATCGCTGGGAGTGCGTCTCATGCGCCGCCCCGGTAGACGCAAACAGGATCGGCCAGATAGCCGGTTCGTTCGCGCCTTTCACCGCGGCGGCCTTTCCCGCGATAGATAAAAAGGTCCTCGGGGCGCCGCGCTGTACGGTACGGATTAAAACCGCCGGGAAGCGTATTGAGCTTGCATTCTACTCGAAAATCGGGGATAATCGGTACCTGTGCACCTCGACCGGGTCCCCGTATGTATTTGCCGTCGACGCCTGGAAGGCCGAGCGCTACTTCGTCACGGCGAAAGATCTTAAGGAGAAGAAATGACCAAACGCCAGAAGGCGGGTAACAGGATCGGAACCGAGGTCCTCGCCACCGTCGGGCCCGCTACGATCGGGCTGATCGACGCCCTCTATGATGCGGGGCTCTCGGGACTGAGAATAAACAGCTCTCACGGAGACCCCTCTTTTCACGCCAGGGCCGTCGAGCTGTCGCGCAAGGCGCGCCCGGGGGCCTATATCATCTATGATATCAAGGGCCCGAAGATACGCCTCGGCGACATTCCGAAACCATATACGATTAAATCCGGTGACCGAGTGGTTCTGAGGACCGATATACCCAAGAGCGATGGATCGGACTATCCAGCCGTCGCCGATTTCAGGGAGGGTATCCCCGTAACCTATTCAGATCTCGACGAGTTCGTCAGGCCGGGAGACCGTCTGTTTATCGATGACGGGTATGTGGGTCTGCGCGTTGAGCGCACGGCGAGGGGGATTATCGAGTGCGTGGTGCTCTTCGGTGACGTGATGCGTTCGCGCAAGGGGCTCAATCATCCCGATACGGTCGTCGGCTATCCGTATACCATGCCGCAGGACCTTCCCGACCTGGAGTTCGCGATACGCCACGGGGTCGACTTCCTCGCCGATTCATTTACGCGCAACGCCGAAGACGTTCGCGAATTGCGCGAGCGGCTTTCGGGCACCGGCATCGGCATCATCTCCAAGATCGAAAATCCCGAGGGTGTAAACAACTTCGACGAAATCCTCAGTGAAACCGACGCGGTCATGGTCGCCCGGGGTGACCTCGGCGTCGAGATGGACCCGGTGATGCTCCCGGAGATGCAGAAGATCATGATCGAGAAGTGCACGCTCGCCGGAAAGCCCGTCATTACCGCGACACAGATGCTCGAGTCGATGATGGAGAATGCGCGGCCCAGCCGCGCCGACGTAAGCGATATCGCCAATGCCCTCTACGACGGCACCGATGTGCTGATGCTTTCAGGGGAAACATCGGTGGGCAAGTTTCCCGTGGAGTGCGTCAGAATGATGCGGCGGATCGCCGAGTACGTGGAGGGGACCAGGCGTTATCGCGAGCGCAAACGGGAGGTGAGGGGCCTTTCAGCGCTTCGCGAGGGCTCCCGCGGTGGTGGCGAATAATCCGGCCGCCGCGCAGTAGAGTCCGGGGCCGTAATGTTCGGGAGAAACGGGAAGACTCAGTATCGCGGCGGTGACCAGTATCGCGGTGATGACGGCAAGCGAAAGCGCACGTTCGGCCCTGGCCGAAACCAGAAGGTAAAGGGCGTTTAATCCCACTAGCGCCGCGGCCAGCGCGGGCAAAACCGTGGAAACGGGGTTTCCCGCGATAAATTCGAGCAGGATGCGCAGGCCTTCTATCCCCGAGTGCGAAAGACGGTATTCGACATAGTACCATGGAAGGGCGAGCGATACGAGCATTGCAAACGCCCCTGAGACCGAAACAAGGTTGCCCCCGTTTTTGTCGCGAACCGTTACGAAACGTTCATGCCATTTCACCGCCATGCGTTCACCGTGTGCTGCATTCGCATTTTTATAAGGCGCCGGTTTATTTCCTGTTGATGCGCCCGATCGCCGCGAAAAAATACTTTGTTTCCGGCGCTGTGTCCACCAGAAAAATAAATTTTTTGTGTTGACACGGTGCCCCATTGATTTTAGTAACTCCCTACCGGGGACGTGCGGGTCTGTCGGCCGGTGGAACAATCGCCCAGGTGGTGGAATCTGGTAGACACGCATGGTTGAGGGCCATGTGGGAATTTCCTGTATGGGTTCAAATCCCATCCTGGGCACAAACGAAAACCGCGGTGAAGCCGCGGTTTTTTTTGTTTTCATCGAATATCGCCTTCACTCCGATACCATAGATGAGGGAAGTCCGCAATTCCCAAAGGAGGGGATGTCATGGAGTATAAATTTAATGAGGAATTTGAAATCATACCCAAACACTGTCCCCGGTGCGAGGCGCTTGTCATGGCGGCGGTGGTGAGGACGTCGGATGGCGATTTTTACAAGTATCGAGAGGCGCGGTGTTCTCAATGTGACTGGACCAACGGCGCCTGAGCGGTGCGCGATACAAAAAATTCTTGATAAATTCAGTCCGTTTAACAGTCTGTTCACGGTAGCGCATTCATAGACTCGTCAGAGAGTCTATTTTTATTTCAGCAAACTGTGGACGGGATTGCTCGTACGATACCATCCATATCCAGTGGAGAGAAAAATGCGACTGATAATGCTTGGGGCGCCCGGAAGTGGAAAGGGGACAATCTCGAAAATGCTTGTCGAGAAGTACAATATCGTGCAGATATCCACTGGAGATATCCTGCGCGGCGCCGTCGCGGCCGGGAGCCCCGTCGGCAAACAGGCCGATGCATATATGAAGCGCGGCGACCTGGTCCCCGACGGGGTGATCATGGGAATAATGGAGGAACGGTTGCGGGAGGCCGATTGCGCGCCGGGATTCATCCTGGACGGTTTTCCCCGGACGATACCCCAGGCCGAAGCCCTCGGAGGGCTGTTGAAGAAGCTTTCCCTCGGGCTCGACGCGGTCTGTAACCTTGACGTGCCCGAGGATGTAATAATTCGAAGGCTCACGGGGCGGCGCACCTGTACCAATCCATCGTGCCAGGCCATCTACAACCTTGACGGCAAGGCCCCGAAGAAAGAGGGTGTATGCGACCGATGCGGAGGCGCCCTCGCGCAGCGGGATGACGAGAAGGAGGACGTGGTCCGCGCCCGGTTGAAAACCTACGTCGAGAAAACGGAACCGCTCATCGGCTATTATGAGAACGAAGGCCTTGTGCTCACCGTAGCGGGAAGCGAGAGCAGGCTCCTTTTCGATCAGATGGTTGCAAAGCTTGGAAAATGAGGACGCGGACCGGAGCCGTTGACTAGGTTCGCAATAAGAAGTGACGTGCAGGCGGCATGACCGCCGTTAAAGGGAGAGATGCCAGAGCGGTTGAATGGGGCGGTCTCGAAAACCGTTGAGGGGTTTCCCCTCCGAGGGTTCGAATCCCTCTCTCTCCGAATTCCGCGTCGAATATCGGTACCGGCGGCGCGGGGGACGATGCTTGCAGCAGGGAGAAGTGTCTGAGTGGCCGAAGGAGCACGGTTGGAAACCGTGTGTAGCGCAAGCTACCGAGGGTTCGAATCCCTCCTTCTCCGAATTCCGTCGGCGGATAACAGGTGCCGGGCCGGCATGGTGCCGTCCCGGCGCGACGCCATCCACATCCACATCCCTGAAGAGAGACAATGTCATACCAGGTAATCGCGAGAAAGTGGCGGCCCCAGGATTTCGACGCGGTCGTTTTCCAGGAGCACGTATCGCGCACCATCCGCAACAGCATTAGAAGCGGACGGATCGCCCACGCCTATATCTTCGCGGGCCCGCGCGGTGTCGGCAAGACCACCATGGCGCGCATCCTCGCGAAGGCCGTCAACTGCAAGGAAGGACCCACCGACAGTCCCTGTGGCGTATGCGAAAACTGCAGGGAGATCCGCGAGGGCATCGCCTTCGATGTCATCGAGATCGACGGGGCCTCCAGCCGGGGAATTGAAAATATCCGAGAACTTCGCGAAAACGTCAACTTCGCGCCGCTCAAATCGAAATACAAGGTCTACATCATCGACGAAATCCACATGCTCACCACCGAGGCCTTTAACGCTCTGTTGAAGACACTGGAGGAACCCCCGCCGCATGTCATATTTGTCTTCGCTACCACCGAGATGCACAGGGTGCCCGATACCATCCTGTCCCGCTGCCAGAAGTACTTTTTTAAAAAAATATCAATCGACGCGATCGTCGCGCACCTTGCCCACATCGCGGGGGTGGAGGGCTTCAGCGTGGACGAAAAGGCGCTGTACTCGATCGCCCGCGCCGCCGACGGCTCCATGCGCGACGCGCAGTCGCTTCTCGACCAGATGCTTTCGTATTCAGACGGCGCGGTCGGCGAGGGTGAAGCGCTCGCGCTTCTCGGCGTCGTGCCGCTTGCAAGCTACCTGCATGTGCTGGGCGCCGTCGCCGGAGGCGACAGGAAGGCCCTCATGGACGAGGTGCACCGGGTCGTGACGCTTGGAGTGGATGTTCCGCGGTATGTGGCCGGACTCATGGATGTCATCAGAAGCGCCCGCCTTATTAAAAACGGTGTCGAGGTGCGGGAGATTCTGGGCTTCTCGGCAGAGGAGACCGCCGATCTGCAGGCGCTTGCGGCGAAATTCCACGACGAGGATCTCGGCGTGCTTTTCAGAATAGGTATCGAGATGCAGGGCGACCTGCGTGCCCAGGCGGGAGAACGGATATGCCTCGAGATGGGTCTGCTCGACATGGCCGCGGCGAAGGCGGCGCCCTCCATCGCCGAAATTCTACGGAAAATCAAAGGGGATCGTCCGCTCCCGCCGGCGGAAAAAAAAACCCCTGAGCGTCCCCGGCCTCAAGGAGCGGCATTGAGCGCACCGGAGACCGTAATCCCCCCTCCGCCGGGCGGATCGTCCGCGGTCATCGCCCCGAGATTGCGCGATGAGTGGTCGTCATTTCTCTCGTCGCTCGAAAAACAACGGCAATACCTTCACGTCCGACTGAACCAGGCGCGACCCTCCTTCGAGGACGGGCGCCTGGTTCTCTCCTTCCCCATAAGCGACGAGAACGGCTTTCACAGCAGGATAATTGATGGTAAGGATATCATCTTCATAAAAGACGAACTCTCAAGACGCCTGGGTGGCGCGGTGGCCGTTGTAACGCGGGACGCCCCGGGCGAAGAAAACCTCGAGGCGCCGGACAACGGGGACGTTCCACCCCCCGAGGCCGTGATGCTCTCGAGGCCCGAGCCGGAGGAGTTGCCGGTTGTCAGCCCGGTGGTCGAGAAGGTCAAAGACATGTTTCACGGTCGGATTATCGATAAAGGAGACGAGTGATGCTGAAAGGACTTGGAGAGATGGGTCAGATCATGAAGCTTCAGAAGGAGTTTAAAAACATCCAGAAGAAGCTGCAGAAGAACGAGGTAGTCGGTGAGAGCACGGACGGAACGGTGAAGGCCACCATCAACGGTGAATACAAACTGGTAGACCTGAAGATCGACGAGGCGGCGCTTACGTCGGCGGACAGGCGTGCCATCGAGAAAAAGATCATCTTCGCGGTCAACGACGCGGTGGATAGAACCAAAGAATACGCAGCCCAGGAAATGGCCAGACTCACCGGAGGGCTTAATATCCCCGGCCTTGGGGACTTCTTGAAGTAGGATGAGCGAGTGAACCTCCCCGGCACACTGGAAGCGCTTATCCGCGAGCTGTCGCGGCTTCCCGGCATAGGTCCCAAGAGCGCCTCGAGACTCGCGTTTCACCTCATCAAGGCGGCCCCCGAGGACGCGGCCGCCCTGGCGCGGGCCATCGTCGAATGCAAGAGCGCCATCACCGCATGCACGGCATGCGGCGCCATTGCGGAGGGCGGGCTCTGCCCGGTCTGCTCGGACGCGACGCGCGATCAAACGGTACTCTGCGTGGTCGAAAATCCTCGAGATGTGCTAACCATTGAACGAACGGGCGAGTTCCGGGGCCTGTATCACGTGCTGGGAGGTGTCATCTCCCCGCTTGACGGGATCGGACCGGACGAGCTTTCGGTCCGTGGCCTCGTCGACCGCTGCACGGGAGGCGTGGTACGCGAGCTCATTATTGCCACCAATCCCACGGTCGAGGGCGATGCCACCGGCCTTTATCTCGCGCGGCTCCTCAAACCGCTGGGCATCCGGGTTATGAGGATTGCGCACGGGCTGCCGGTGGGGGCCGACCTGGAATATGCCGATTCGATGACCATTGCCAGGTCGATTGCGGGGCGCGTGGAGATGTAGGGGCGGCCCGCGGTCAGCGTTTTTTCCCTTCAATAGAGATATCGATGGGTATCCCCGTAATGTCCAGTTTCCGCTGGAGCGCCTTCTCGATATGACGGAGGAGATCTTTGCGGAAGAGTTCCGGATTATTCACGAAGAGCTTGAACCGGGGAGGTTTCACCCCCGTCTGCGTCAGATAATAGATCTTAAGCCTGCCTCCCAGCGTCGGAATATGGTGCGATCGCTGGATTTCTTCCATCACCCTGTTTAGCCTGGGTGTTTCAACCCGCTTCAAGGCTCGCTCGCTCAGTTCGATCGCCGTGGTCACCAGGCGGTGAATACGCTGTTTATCCCGTGCCGAAATGGAAATAATCGGAAAATCACCGGCCCGGTAGAACGTAAAGATGAGTCGCTCCTTATAGACGTCGAAGGTTTTATGGTCTTTATCGATCGCGTCCCACTTGTTTACCGCGATTATGGTGGGCTTGAATGCCGCGATTATCTCATCCGCTATCTTCTTATCGGTGTCGGTGAGTCCCTCCACCGCGTCGATGAGGTGGATTACGACGTCGCACCGCCGGATTGACTCGACGGCGCGCCTGAGGGAGTAGAAGTCGACATTTTCGGTGATGCGGCTTTTTTTTCGGATACCGGCCGTGTCAATCAGAGTGATCGTGCGGCCGTGAAAGACGAAATCCTCATCGACGGCGTCGCGTGTAGTGCCCGGGATATCCGATACAATCGAACGTTCATAGCCGATGAAAGCGTTCAGGAGCGTGGATTTGCCCGCGTTCGGTCGTCCGACTATGGCGATTTTGAGCTTTTCCCCCTCCGAATGGAGACGCTTGACGGGCAGCCGGTCGATGATTTTGTCCAGCAGAAGGCCAATATTGACCCTGTTCAGGGCGGAAATCGGCAGGAAATCATCGAATCCCATCTCGTAAAAGTGCGGGAGGTTCTGAAAATCGGAAGGGCCATCCATCTTGTTGACGGCGATGATGACCGGGATGCCGAGTTTGCGGACGATTTCGGCCAGTTCCATGTCGAATGAGGCCGGGGCCGGGTTCTCGAGGAGGAGGATGATCACCGTGGAGCGCGAAAGGAAATTTTTCGCGTTCTCGAGTATCGTCCGGGAGAGCAGGGACGAATTATCTATGTCCAGTCCCGGCGTATCGGACAGCATGAACGAGGCGTCGGCATGCGTGACCCGGTACGACAGAATATCGCGGGTAAGGCCCGGCATCGAGTCGACAATCGCCTTCTTCTGCTTTATCAGCGCGTTAAAGAGGGTCGATTTGCCGACATTCTGCCTGCCGATGATCGTAACTATTGGAAGTTGTTTTGCCATTGCCGTTATTGCTCTCCGCTGCTCTTCGACAAGAATAATCGAGGCCGCGGCGCTTACAAGTAAATTAATTTATTAAGCTCCGCCGGGCGAAAGTGGTGTCATCCCGGGTCGGTGCCACTCCCCGTTCCATGACCATTCGGACGCGGCGGCCACGTCGTTAATCGCGCGAGCCGGACATGGAATGCGCGCGGCCCTTTGGAAAAATATTTACTACCGCCCCTGTCGCCGAAATGCGCGCCGACAGCGAATGAAGTGATAGTGATATAAACTGAAAAGATAATATTAATATTTATTATATAAAACAGTTTTTTACTTGCAAAAAAATATAATATGTTTACAATACTTTCCAAAATGCATTCGCGAATGTCCGGCCTCGTTAATTAATTGACACGACGTTCGCGGTTGCTTCGGGGTTATGGACCCCGGGAAAATATAAAAAAGGGGTGGTGCATTAAATGAAAGGTAAATCGGTAAAGCAGTTGACGGCGGAAGGAAAGAGAAGGGCGATCAAAATCAGGAAGCTCGATAGCGAGCTGAAGAGGGAGAAGGCTGCTCTTGCCAAGGCACAGAAGGACCTGGTTGTGGCAAAGAAGGCCGAGGCCGCTGCGAAGAAAAAGAAAGTAGCGAAAAAGCCCGCGAAAAAAGCCGTTAAAAAGTAAACCATACCCGAAAGAAAACGAAGAACCAACGAGGGGAGAAATGAGGCTCCCCTTCTTGTTTTGGGTCGCATCCGAGCGGAAATGTCCAATAAAATAGAGTGAAGTATTTTATAGCGGAATTCGATAGGTATTGTGAGGGCGTATCTCGAAAGGCGGGCCTCTCCCGGGAGGTCGCGGCCCGCTGCCACGGGAGTTCGCGAAAGCGACTGCGCACGAATAACGGTTTCGAGCCGGGAGCGGCGTGATAAGGAGACGGTGGTGGCAGAGTTCAGGGAAAGAAAACCGCGGTCGTTCGATGATGTCAGGACCCTCCCGGACATCATCGAGATGCTCAAAACCCATTTCCACAGCAGGAAGCTCAATATAAAATACTCCATCGACAGGATGGAAGCCAAGGTCAACGAGTATCTTGAGGACAACACCGTGATGCTCGTGACGGATCAGGAGTTCACACCGGAGAATTCCATCACCGTCTATGGCCTGCTTGACAAGTATTTTGAAATCGACCTCAAGGTGGTGGAAACGCGGGGGCCGGGATACTTCAGGTGCAGTATCGTCAGCATGAGGAAGGCCTCGCGCGGCAGGAGGGACCTGCGCTTCAGGGTAAGCCCCGAAAAGGTAATCGCCACGAATTTTAAAATTTCCAAGCATACCATCGATATCACTAATTTCACGATACCCACGGGCATAAAGGTCATTATCGAGCAGTTCCAGTCCCAGCACTCAAAGCTTGCCGATATCTTCAAGGTGGATGTTTTTCAGCCTGGCGACCCGATAATCGACCGGGTGAAACGGAGCCAGAAGACCGTTTTTATTGAAGATTTTTCAAATTCGGAGTCACTGAAACCCGAAAACGATAACTTTATGGACCTGGAAGAATTTCTGGGAACTGAGGCTGATCAGTATCTGAAAAAGGGGATAGAACGCGGCTATAAATCGCTTATCATCTCTCCGGTAACCTATATAACCCCGGCGGACCAACCGATTCCCTTCGCCTATATTCAGGCCATTTCGAAGAAAGACATTCTTACAATAGAAAAAGTGCTCGAGATAAAGGAACTGGGGTTTTCACTGATGGATCGTATCAGGGACGCCAACACCCTGATGGTGCCCGTGCACCAGCAAATCGTCGATATAAGCCTGGGGGGTGCGAAGCTTTTGCTCTCTGACGAAAACCTCAAAAAGTACGTCATACACTCCAAGGGTTTCGTTTTTGACGTCGTCTTCAAGCTGCAGGCCCCCATCACCATCTACGGCGAAGTGAAATTTACCTTCTCTGATAACGCGGGCAACATGTTCGTGGGGGTCGATTTCGCGGGCAATTCGTCGAGGAAGGACGAGATGAAACGTTTTTACTCGATCATCAAGCCCATGGAGATCGAGTATAAAAACAGGCTTATCAAGGAAATGAAGCAGAAAAAATGATTATTCCTTCCGCAACCCGTTTCTTTTCTCTTCCATGATTACTTCGGCATCCGACTTGCGCGCGTAAAATGGAACGACCGCTGTGAAGTCAGCGTATCGTTCCGGGTTCGTTGCGTATATATCCCCGACAATTCGGCAGGCGACGCTTCCCGAGGGGGCGAAACCCGCAAGCACCGTGCATTCGGGAATGTGTGCTTCAATCTCAGAGCGGTATTTTTCGGCCCCGTCGCCGACGGCGAAAGCGCGTTTACCGCGAGCGGGGGGTGCCAGTCGGGCGATCTCGTAATCACCCGGGGCCATCACCTCGACCGGGGAAAATGGATCGTCCGAGAAGCGGTAGAGTGCGCCGAACACGCGGCCCTTCTTCGCGTCGAAGGCGACGAGTACGTATTCGCCGGGCGCCGCCGCGACCGAAGCCGCGTAGAGGAGCTGTGATTTCACGGGGACAAGGGGCGTGCCCAGCGCCTGGGCCAGCATGCGCGCGGTGCTTACGGCGATCCGGATGCCGGTGAAGGAACCGGGACCCACGCCAACGCCGATCAGTTCGATGTCGCGTATGCCGATGCCGAGCTCGCCGAGCGCCGCGTCGAGGTTCGCGAACAGCGTTACCGAATGGGAAACGCGCGACGCCGCCGTACGGTCCGAGGTCCTCCCTCCCGAGGAGGCGGCGAGAAGCTCGGTGGAGGTGGCGGTTTCAATCACCAGGATATTCAATGCTGATTTTCCTTTCATTATCGCCGAGGTATTCCATGAATATGACGATGGTCGAATCCGGGAGCAGCCCCTCGGCGCGCTCGGCCCATTCGACTACGGAAACACCGTCGCCCTCCCAGTATTCCTCGAAACCGAGCGTATCGAACTCGGCGGTTTTTTCTATGCGGTACAGGTCGAAATGGTACAGCGGCGTACCGCCGTCGTAAATTTCGAGCAGGGTAAACGTGGGGCTGGTAATGTCATCGGTTATGCCCAGCCCCCTCGCGATCCCGCGGGCCAGTACGGTCTTCCCGCTTCCGAGGTCGCCGTGCAGCGCGAAGACGGTTCCACGGCGCGCGCTTTGTCCGAGCTCTTTGCCGAGGCAAAGACTCTCCTCCTCTGAGCGGCTTATCAGGGTCCTGCGTCGCATGCTTAACTCAAGACGCGGGGGCCGTCTCTTTTTCAAGTCTTTTTATAAAAGCGACGATATGCGCGGGCGGGTCGATTCCAAAGCGCATGGGCTTCCCGGATACGGGGTGGGCGAACTCGAGGTATACTGAAGCGAGCAACAGATGGGGTACGCGGTATTTTTCCCACTTTTTCGAGTAGATCGGGTCGCCGATGACCGGGAGCCCCGTCGAGGACAGGTGCACCCGGATCTGGTGCGTACGTCCGGTGTGGATGAGAATGTCGAAGACCGAAAAGACGCCGGAATGAGCGTGATAGACCTTTTTTAAAAACAGTTCGGTGACGGCCGCCCTGCCGTCTTCGCGGATGCTCATCTTGTGTCGGTATTTGGGGTGCCTGCCTATCGGCGAATCGATGATCATGTGTTCGGCCTGGGGTTTTCCCGCGCTGACGGTGAGGTAGCGCTTTACGACATTCCTGCCGGCGAACGCCTCGGATAAAAACCGGTGGGCCTGGTCGGTCTTGGCTATCACCATCACTCCCGCCGTGTCCTTGTCCAGACGGTGCACGATTCCCGGCCGCTCCACGCCGCCGATCGACGAAAGGTCGCGAAGATGATGGAGCAGGGCGTTGACCAGGGTCCCGTCGCGGTTGCCCGGGCCGGGATGAACGACCAGCCCGGCGGGCTTGTTGATGACGGCGAGATGGCCGTCTTCGTACAGAATGTCGAGCGGAATGTCCTGTGGCTCGAGGTCCAGTTTTTCGGGCTCGGGAAAGGTGATCGATACGGCGTCATCGGTTTTAAGCCGGTAGTTGGGCCTGACATGCTCGCCGTTGACGGTGATGTGGCCGTGCCGGAGGAGGTTCTGTATAAGGCTGCGCGAAAGCTCCATCTCGAGGGACTGTGAGAGGAAGCGGTCGATCCGCTCGAGCTCGCCTTCGCCGGGTATGATGATTTCGATGGGTTCGCCGCGCATTGGGTTACCGGACCGGTATAGTACGCCGCGCTCTGTTCGCAACGCGACGAAATTGATTATATATTGACTTTCGTATTCGTCCATTCATTAATAGCCGCCATGAAACTGAAAGTCGCACCGCACATCCTTGCCGCTTACGCCTCGTCGCTTCGCGGGTATTTGCAAGAGCGCGCCGGTACGGTAATTTCGTACGCGGGCATCCTCTACTTTATGGAGATCATCTATTTCATGATCGCCATCGCGTTCCTCTACGGCAGGGCCCCGGCGGTCGCCGCCGGCTTTCTGCTTTCGGGTCTTTTGAGCGTCCAGTTAATCGGCCTTTCGATGAAAAAAGAGCCGGCCCGAAAGGTCCAGCTCTTTCTAATGGAGGTCCACGCCGCCTATTCGATACCCTTCCTAATTGGCGCGTTTACCGGCGCGGTCCCGGTAACGGGTTATGACCAGGTGTTCATCGCCCTGCGCTGGGTACTCGTGCTGATCGAGATCGGCGGGATCTACCTTCTTACCGATGACCGGGTGAGGGCTTCGTTCGCCTAAATATTTTCCGCAACGGCCATGCCGAATTCGGAACATCGCAGGAGCTTCGCCCCCTCCATCTGCCGCTCCAGGTCGTAGGTAACGCGCTTCTGGTCGATGGTCTTTTCGATCGCCCTTACCAGCCGATCGGCCGCCTCACTCCATCCGAGGAAGCGCAGCATGAGCTCTCCCGACAGGATGAGCGAGGTCGGGTTGACTTTGTCCTGGCCGGCGTACTTCGGCGCGGTTCCGTGCGTGGCCTCGAAAATAGCCTCGCTGTCGCCGATGTTCGCGCCCGGCGCCATGCCGAGCCCCCCGACTTGCGCGGCCAGCGCATCAGAGAGATAATCGCCGTTGAGATTGGGTGTGGCGATAACGTCGTATTCCTCGGGACGCAGCAACACCTGCTGGAACATGGAATCGGCGATGCGGTCTTTGACCACAATTTTTCCTTCGGGCGCCTTCCCCTTGTGGGTATTCCAGAGTTCGTCCTCCGTGAGGGTGTGTTCGGCGAATTCCTCCCTGGCCAGTTCGTACCCCCAGTCCCTGAAGGAGCCCTCGGTGAATTTCATGATATTGCCCTTGTGCACGAGGGTCACACTCTTCCTGCCGTTCTGGATGGCGTACTTGATTGCGCTGCGCACGAGGTTTTTGGTGTTTGAAATGCTGATGGGTTTAATGCCGATGCCTGCGTCAAATTCGAGCTTTTGCCCCATCTCGCGGTTGAGGAATTCGATGAGCTTTCTGGCCTCGCCCGAGCCCTGCTTCCACTCGATCCCCGCGTACAGGTCTTCCATGTTCTCTCGGTATATGATCATGTCCACCTTGCCGGGCTCCTTGACGGGACTCGGGACACCGGCGAAATATCGTACCGGCCGCACGCAGGCGTAGAGCTTCAGTATCTGCCGCAGGGCGACGTTGATACTTCGAATGCCGCCGCCGACGGGCGTGGTGAGCGGCCCCTTGATGGCGACCTTGTATTCCTTGATCCGGTCGATGGTTTCCGCGGGAAGCCACTCGCCGGTAGTATTGAACGCTTTTTCCCCGGCCTGGACCTCCATCCAATCTATGCGCTTTTTGCCGCCGTAGGTCTTTTCGACGGCCGCGTCCAGCGCGATTTTAGTCGCGCGCCAGATGTCGGGCCCGGTGCCGTCGCCCTCGATAAACAGTATGACGGGGTTGTCCGGAACCTCGATCTTCCCGTGTTCGTACCGTATTTTTAGAGCCTTCATAGTCGGGTACCTTCGATAATTATTAGAATTCTACCGCCGATCAACCGTACGGCGGCAACGGCAATGCCATGCATGGTCCAGTTCGGTGAAAGCACAGGACCGGCGCACTACCTTCAAAAAACGCAAGTATGAAAACAGGGCGCACTTTCTGCCAATTCTTTTTTAGGGCGTTTGTCGTAAATTCAATTGCAAACCCGTTTGCCGTATGTATATGATGGGGGCGCAGCATGGCGGCCTATTCCCCGGCCGGGTTAACACGGGAGGGGCTCCCCGTTGGATTCTTCCCGCGCCCGGGATTTTGCGTAATGATTTTTAGAAAAGACCGGGCTGCGGGCCCGTGCGGTTTGACGCCTGATGGCCTGCAATAGGCATAAGCATTCAACCCGCATGTGCCGATAGTGTTACTGGTGTGAATCGGATCCGTCTGACAAGATTATATTGTAACGCGAGGTGGTACCCATGGGCGAAAATGAAAACCTGAGCATTGATTTCTCGGAGCTCAAGTACCTCGAGCGCCAGCTCCACAACCTGAGCAGACTGGTTGAGATCAACGGAATCATCAACTCCACACTCGACATAGCGAAACTTCTGACCCTCGTCATGGAAATCATCAAGGAAATAATGGATACCGAGGCAAGCACCCTGCTTCTCTATGAGGAGCCGACGCGCGAGCTGGTGTTCAAGGTGGCCCTTGGCGAGGCCGGCAAGGAGCTGCAGGAGCGTTATCGGGTCAAGGTGGGCCAGGGAATAGCGGGATGGGTGGCCGAAAACCGCACTACGGTCTATATAAACGATGCATACGCCGACGAGCGGTTCGATCCGTCGTTCGACGCCAAAACGGGATTCACGACGCGCTCCATGCTGTGCGCGCCACTGCTTTTCAAGGGGCGTCTTGTCGGGGTGATCCAGGCGATCAATCCGGTAAACCGCCCCGGTTTCGACGAGGAGGACGTGGTGCTGTTTAACGCGTTCGCGACGCAGTGCGTGCTTGCGGTGCAGAACGCCATCTTCTTCCAGAACGCCCTCGAGGAGGAGCGCATAAAAAACGAGCTCCTGGCGGCGCATTCAATACAGCAGTCGCTTCTGCCGGTCGTCAGCCGCCGGCACGGCAATGTCGCCATCGGCGCGCGCTCAATCTCGGCGCGCGAGGTGGGCGGCGAGTTCTATGATATCTTTTTCCTTAAAGACAATTCCATCGCGGTGGCGCTGGGAGACCTCCACACAAAGGGGATTCCTGGAGCGCTGTACGCCTCGGTCGTAAATGGTGCGGTCAAGGCGCTCTCGCACGGGAGGTCTGACAACCCGGCCGGAATAATATCGTTTGTACAGGACATCATTCGCGATCATATGAACGAGGCCGTCAGTCTTTCGCTGTTCTACGGAATTCTGAAGTGTGACGATAACACCGTACGCTTCGCGAGCACCGGCATCGCCTATCCCATACTTGTGCGGGAAGGCGTGGCGCGCTATCTGCGTTTCGGCGCGGCGGCCGGCGAAAACGCCACAAGGAATGTTAGTGTCAGGCTTAAACGGGAGGATGTTTTCGTGATTATATCATCCGGGATGGTCAATGTTAAAAACCGGGCCGGGCAGCTCCTTGGTCTGAACCGTGTCATGAAACGCCTCGAGGCGAAATTTGAGAATCCCGAGGCGGTCATAGAATCGCTCCTCGCCCTGATGGAAGAGTTCACCGAAAAGCTCCAGCGCCGCGAGGACGTCTCGATCATCGTTTTCAGGATGGAATAGAAGGCGCGAATAATAATTCGCGCCCATCGAATATTAATTCGTCGTATCGAGCATACTCTCATTGCCCCGGAAATGGAAACGCGCCGTGTCCCATCAATCCGCGCATGGGCGGACATCGTCCGCGCCACATGGAGTGATCGAGCCGGACCCTCAGCGCCCGAATATCCGCTTCAGAATGACCCTGAAAAAGAAGAACTTGGTGCGGACGATCCTGCCGATTCTCCACGGTTTGGTGATGATTCGATAAAACCAGTCCAGACCGCGGTCCATAAAGAAGGCGGGGGCCTTTTTGATCTCGCCGGAGATTACGTCGATTGCGCCGCCGACACCGACGAGCACCGCGTTCCTGAATTCGTTGCGGTATTTGTCGATCCAGCGGTCCTCCTTGGGAAAGCCGAGTCCAACGAAGATGATGTTGGCGTTCGACTTTCGTATAGCCTCGACGACCGATTTTTCGCGCTCGGAGTTAAAATACCCGCCGTGCCGGCCGACGATCCGGATCTTCGGGAATGATTTTTGAATATTAGAGAAGGTTTTCTCCACGATCTCGGGGCGCGCCCCCACGAGAAATATCGAATACTCCTTGATCTCGGCGATGCGCACGAGGTCCATGAGAAAGCTGATGGGAGGGATCCGCTCCTTGAGTGGCGTCCTGAGTAAACTCGCCGCCCAGCCAAGCCCCGCGCCGCTGGCGATGTGCATGGAAGCCCTGCTCGAAATGAGCTGAAGGTCCGCGTTGGATTTATACCGGTGGAGCTTGTACGGGTTGAGAAGTATGACATGGTGGATCCCGCCGGTGTCGATCATTTTCATGACCTTCACGACGGCCTGCGACCTGGTTACGTTGTCTATTCCGATTCCGAGGATGTTAACGATGTTCGCGTCATCGAGCTTTACCTGGTTGTATTCGAGGATGATGTCGCGCTCTTCCTTCCACGAGTCATAATACACCGAATCGTTGACCACCTCATCCTCCCGTCGCATGCCTGTGATGCCGTTAAGTTATACCGCGAATGGCGCTGAATTCAACAGGCCCGCCGAGTCGCCCCGACTTCGCAGGGGGGAAGGGCGTTCACCTGTTTCAAGCCATCAGACTGATTCATATCATGAGAACGGCGGGTTTCCTTCGCCGAATTTAAAGCTATTCGATACCCCTAATGTATTCATGGTATAAAACCAGCGTGAGTGGATTTTTTAATTGAAATTGATCGGTGTCAATACAAAAATATGAAATGCCGCGGTCGCAAGGCGGCCATAGAAGGACTATAGAGGTGGAGATGGAGAGGCTTGATAAGGTGAGTGCATTTCTCGAATTCGATAGAGCACGGGGCGGGTACGTCGAGCCACCGGCGCGGATGGACGCCGTTCGGGAGCGGCTGTTCGATGTCATACATACGTATAATCCCGGTGTAATCGTCAAGGCGGGGCTCGGCGGCGGACGCCTGCTGATTGAGATGGTTGAAAACAGCGAGGCGTATATCGTGGTGGTGGAGCCATCGCTCGATGCCGTCAACGGATTTCTCGAGAGCTGCCAGGCCCCCGTCCGCGAGCGCGTCCGCTTTATAAACGGCGATTTCCACGATTTCCCGATCGATTACTACAAGGCGGATCTGCTCGTATGCGTCGATTGCCTCGATATCTTCGATTCCAGCCGCTCTCTCGACGAGTTCAAGCGTGCCCTTCAGTTCGATGGCATACTCTTCCTGTGTACGGTGGTGCTCGAGAACGAGGATGCCGACGGCGTTTATGATGAATATATGCACGCCGTCTTTCCCCTGCACAACGACTACTATCTGGAAGACGACCTTAAAACTTTTCTCGAACTGAAGGATTTTCGCTTCATAAAGGGGAGTGTGCTGAAATTCGAAAAAAATCTGAAAACGGAAACGGCGTATTTCGGAGAACACTTCGAGAACCTTGCCGGGCCCGAAGTGTTCGCGCTGCTGGAGCGGCACCGCGAACCGATGGGGAGGCTCTATGCGATGGACAACGAGTTGCTGATCAGGGAGCCATACATGATCGGCTGCTTCATGAGGAATAAGCCGTCATAACAACCGGGCCGCCGCGATGCGCGGCGGCCGCACTTTTACGGCGACTACTTGGCCAGCATGCCGCCGTCAACGGGAATGATGGCGCCCGTAACGTAATCAGACGCTTTTGACGCCAGAAAAACGGCAAGCCCCTTTATGTCGTCCTCCTCTCCCATCTTCGGTATCGGAATCTGCATGAGCACGGCATTCCTGATCGGCTCCATCTCGGCCTTGTCGAGGTATCCCATCATGTCGGTGTGGAAGAATCCCGGCGCGATGGCGTTGACGTATATCTTGTACCGCGCCAGCTTGATCGCGAGGTTCATGGTGAGGAGATTGATGGCGGCCTTGGACGAATTATAGGCAACGGCCGGGTGCGCTTCCTCGATCGAGCCGCGGAAACCCATAACCGATGAGATGTTGATGATCTTTCCGCCGCCCTTTTCCTTCATGACTCTCGCCGCTTCCTGCGATAGTATCCAGACGCCCTTCACGTTGACGTCGAATATCTTCTCCCATTTGTCCAGCGGGAAGTCGAGCGTGGGAGCCCCCCAGGTGACGCCGGCGTTGTTGACCAGGATATCGATGGTGCCGAATTCCTTTTTGGCGGTCTCGACCAGCGCGCGGATCTCGTCCGGAGAACCCATATCGCATTTGACCGGCAGGCACTTTACCCCGAGCTTCGAAATCCCCTCCGCTGTTTTGGAAAGCGTTTCGAGCTTTCGCGAGGCGATGATGATGTCCGCGCCCGCTTCGGCGAGGCCGGTGGCGATGAACTTGCCGATACCCCTTCCGCCGCCGGTGACGATGGCCTTTTTGCCTTTCAGGCTGAACAGATCGAGTAATTTCATGGGAACCTCCTCGAGTGATTGTAAGATAAATTCGCCGAGAATACCGCGGTATGGGCCGGGGCTGCATGGGCCCGCGCACCGCGGACCAGTGAATGGTCGAGCTTCCGGGGAATCTGTCCAGTACATTTTAGATGCGTAAAAAATTGTTGACAATGGTGGACGCCAAACGGATATGTAAAGACACCGATGGGCCGGACGGTGACGTATTGATACGCCGATCGTGCTTGAGGTCGATTCACATACAGGATTATTCGGGCGATTAGCTCAGTTTGGTTAGAGCGCCTGCTCGACACGCAGGAGGTCATTGGTTCGACTCCGATATCGCCCAACTTTTCTTTTTCAGGAGTGCCGTTAATTGTCCAGTGAAGTCAAAGTCACCCTCCCGGACGGATCCACCCTCCCGGTCGAATCGAACTCCTCGGTCTACGAGGTGGCCGGTAAAATCGGAAAGAAACTCCAGAAGGCAGCGCTGGTCGGAGCCGTTGATGAGCGGCCGGTCGACCTGTCGTTTCGCCTCACCGGCGACTCGGGCCTGAAGCTCTTCACCTTCACCAGCGCGGAGGGCAAAGACGCGTTCTGGCATACGGCCTCGCACCTTCTGGCCCAGGCGGTGAAGAGGCTCTTCCCGGGAGCGAAGCTCGCCATAGGCCCTGCCATCGACAACGGCTTCTACTACGACTTCGAGGTAGAGAGAAACTTTACTCCGGAAGACCTGGTGAAGATAGAGGCCGAGATGGCGAAGATTGTCGCCGAGGACCTTGAGGTCTTCCGCGAGGAAATGCCGCGCCGGAAGGCGATAGACTACTTTACGTCCCTCGGAGAGACTTACAAGATCGAACTGCTCGACGGCCTTGCCGATGGAGCGGTTTCGCTCTACCACCAGGGCGAGTTCGCCGACCTCTGCCGCGGACCGCATATTCCGCGCACCTCGTACATAAAGGCATTCAAGACATAAAGGCATTCAAGCTTCTGTCGATTGCCGGGGCATACTGGCGCGGAGACGAGAAACGCCCGATGCTGCAGCGCATCTACGGCACGGCATGGCCCACAAAGGACGAACTCGACGCGTATCTAAAGCACCTGGAAGAAGTCGAGAAGCGCGACCACCGCAAGCTGGGCAGGGAACTCGACCTCTACTCGGTACACGATGAAACCGGCGCCGGCCTCATCCTGTGGCATCCGAAAGGGGCGCGCCTGCGCCATATAATTGAAAGCTTCTGGCGCGAAGAGCATTATAAAAACGGCTACGACCTGGTATACTCGCCGCACATCGGAAAATCAACGCTCTGGAACACCAGCGGGCACCTCGGCTTCTACAGCGAGAACATGTATTCACCGATGGACATCGACGGGCAGGACTACTACGTGAAGCCCATGAACTGCCCCTTCCATATAATGATATACAAAAGCAGGGGATGGTCCTACCGCGACCTGCCCCTGCGCTGGGCGGAGCTCGGCACCGTTTACCGATACGAACGAAGCGGCGTGTTGCACGGGCTGCTTCGCGTGCGCGGCTTTACCCAGGACGATGCCCATCTCATTTGCCGTCCAGACCAGATGCCCGAGGAGATTGACCGCGTGCTCGCCTTTTGCCTGTACATGCTTCGATCTTTCGGTTTTACGGATTTCAAGGTCTACCTCGCCACACGCCCCGGCGAAAAGTTTGTGGGCGATGAGGCCATGTGGAGCGAGGCCACGCAGGCCCTTAAGGAATCGGTGGAGCGCGCCGGAATCGACTACGAGGTGGATGACGGTGGCGGCGCGTTCTATGGTCCCAAGATCGACATCAAGATAAAAGACGCGCTGGGCCGCGAGTGGCAGTGCAGCACCATACAGTTCGATTTCAACATGCCTGAACGTTTCGATGTCACCTACGTCGGAAGCGACGGCCAGAAACACCGTCCCTACATGATACACCGCGCGCTCCTCGGCTCTATCGAGCGATTTGTCGGCGTGCTGGTGGAGCATTACGCGGGGAAGTTTCCGCTGTGGCTCTCTCCGGTGCAGGTTGCGCTCCTCAATGTCGTTTCGGAGGCCGCCGACCATACCGCGCGACTTCGCGACGAGCTGATGCGCCGCGGGCTGCGCGTCGAGGCCGACCTCCGGGAAGAGACC
Source organism: Spirochaetota bacterium (assembly GCA_025457965.1). Lineage (GTDB taxonomy): Bacteria > Spirochaetota > UBA4802 > UBA4802 > UBA5368 > MVZN01. The sequence continues at coordinate 21,548 of JALOTJ010000015.1, forward strand.
ATAGGCTATAAAATCCGCGACGCGATCGAAAAAAAGGTGCCGTATATCGGCGTGATCGGTAAAAAGGAAGTCGAGAGCGGAGCCATTTCGGTGCGCAGGCGCGGAGAAAGCTCCTCGCGGGTACTGCCGGTAGATGAGTTTATCGCCCAGCTGACGGCGGAAGCCGCTGAAAAAGCGTAAAAAAATATACCCGATCTGCGGCATGTCGAAATTTTGTTGATTAATATTGGCATATACTGTCAATGTGGCTCAGTGCCGGGTCTTAACCGATTCGGGCAGGTGGGGTATTCCACGCTCGTTTTTTTTTGCCTGCCGTGCACCACGCCCTTCACGGGCGGTCTTATTAATCTTTGCTTGAGGGCGGAAGGAGGCTTCGCATAGACAAATCAGATATAAAACGCTACCGGATCAATGATCAGATCAGGGAGCCGATGGTCAGGCTTGTTGGAGAGGAGGGGGGCCCCCAGGTCGTGCCGACCGACGAGGCCATGGCTCTTGCGAAGAACAAGGAGATGGATCTCGTTGAGATTTCTCCGGATCAGGATCCCCCGGTAGTCAAGATCATTGATTTCAGCAAATTCCGATTTGAGCAGATTAAAAAGGCCAAAGAGGCGAAGAAAAAGCAAAAGGTCATTCACGTAAAGGAGATCAAGTTCCGGCCTTCAATCGATTCCAACGATTACAGGCACAAGGTCAATCATGCCAGGGAGTTCCTGGAGAAGGGCGACAAGGTGAAATTCACCCTTATGTTCAGGGGAAGGGAGATTGTTCATAACGAACTGGGCTTCAAGGTGATGGATAATATCCAGAAAGACCTCGAGCAGTCCGCCCTGGTCGAGAAAAAGGCTTCCATTGAGGGAAGGAATATAACGATGATAATGACGCCCGTGCCGTCGATGGCGAAGAAGTAGCGGCGGGGGCTTTTCAGAGCGAGGAAAAAATGCCTAAAATGAAGACGAACAGCGGCGCTAAAAAGCGGTTCAAGGTCACCAAGAACGGAAAGGTGAAGCGGGCCAACGGTTATAAAAAGCATTTGCTCGAGGCGAAATCGTCAAAGCGTAAAAGACAGCTTCGCAGTCCCAGCCTCGTTCATGAGACCGAGCTCGGCCGCGTTCGACGCATGCTTCCCTACGGCTGATTCGCCGGGGGAACCGATTACTGAAACATTTCGAGGGGAAGAGTTATGCCACGTGCAACAACCGGAAAGGTACATCATAAAAGGCGCGAGAAGGTCTTAAAGGATGTACAGGGCTTTTACGGGGCCCGAAAGAACCTTTTTAGAACGGCGAAGGACGCGCGGCGCAAGGCGCTGCAGAATTCCTATAAAGACCGCAGGCGCAGGAAGCGGGACTTCAGGGCGCTGTGGATCATACGGATCAATGCGGCGGCCCGCCTTAACGGTATATCCTACAGCCGTCTCATCGCCGGGATGGATCTGGCCGGTATTACCATGAACCGTAAACTGATGGCCGATCTCGCCGTGAGCGATCCGAACGCATTCGCTCAGATCGTTAATGCGGTCAAGGAAAAGCTGTCCTGAGCTTCGCCTGTTCCGGACGCTCGGCCTGAACGCCGGGAGCACAAAATGCCTGTGAAAAAAAGCGCCCTCGTTGCGGCGCTTGTTTTATTTTTAGCCCTAGCGGCGGCCTCCCGGGCCTCAATGCCGCTTACCGAAACGATCGCGACCCTGCCCGAGGGCACGATGGAACTGCTCGTCGAGGAGGAATTCTTTACCCACGGCAACGGCTACCGTCGCGATACGTTCGGTATCGGCTTCGGGATCGTCGACCGTCTCTGCGCCCGGGTCTATTTTCAGTATCTGCATGATGGTTTTCCGTCTTCGCGCGACGCCGTTGTGGGCGATACGTTCGTGCGCCTGTGGTGGTACGCCGGCGGCGCCGCCGGCGGCGCGCTGCGCTGGGGATTACTCGCGCTCTTTCGCTTTCCGACCGGTCCAAACGCCTATACGGATGAACAATGGCGCAACCTCGCACTTGGAAACAACGAGCTGAAGCTGGGCCCGGTGGCCCAGTACGAGGCGGGCGTGCTGTTCTTCCATGCAAACCTGTTCTATGTTTTCAGGGAAAAGAATCGTGAAGGATTTTACAACGGGTTGTATCTGAATCCCGCTGAAAAGCAAACGTATAACAGGGCCTTCGGGCTCAACTTTATGTCCGATGGTACTTTCCTCTATTCGAAGCGGCTCGAGAACGATTATGCGGTCGCATCGCTCGCGCTGAACACCGACGCGCTTTACCCGTTCATCCCCTGGGTATCCGCCTATGTGTCCCGCCGTTTCACACGCGTACGGGACGAAATCGAGGAGATTCCTGTCGAGGGGGCGCTCGTCAATCCGCTGCTGTTCTCGGCAGGCGCGCGCTACTTCTTCTCTTACAATGCGTTCGCCGGGATTTCGGCGACGGTAAGCGCCGTCAGGAAACGGCGGTATCCCGGAGAAACGATAGGTATTGAAATGCGGCTCCAATTTTAGGATAAAAAACTTGATTATATTTCGGACCTGTGCGTATGCTTGAGTTGTCGCAAAACTGAGGGAAAGCCCGTTTATACTCTTTTTTATTGCAGGGAGTGGTAATTAACGCCGAAAATATGGTAAGGCAGTGTACCTGGCTTCACTGCTACCTGCTTTTTGGCTGGCGCGCTTGTTGCCGTTTCTGACAACGACCGGGTGCCAACAATAATGATGGAGGTATCAAAGGAATGATTTCCATGCAGCAGCTCGAGGAGCTTGAAAGCAGGATAATAAAGGCACTGCAGCTTATCGGCGACCTGAGGACTGAAAACTCGAAACTCGAGTCCGATAACGAGTCCCTCAAAGTCGTCGCCGAGGAGGCGAAGCTGAGCCTTGAGGAGAAAGAGCAGGAGCTGGCCGGCATTCAACGCGAGCTCGACGAGACCGCGCGTGAGCTTGCCGAACTGAAGGGCAGGGAGGACGTGCTCGAGAAAAAGATCATCGAGCTGCTCGGCAAGATGGACGCGCTTAAGAGCGGCTCCGCCCCGATCTTCGAAAGCGGCATGCGCGCTGAAAAGCCCGCCGCGCGTGGATCGGCGCACAAGAGCGCATCGCGCGTCGCTCCTGCCAGGGAAGAGGTCAGCGTTGAGACCGTTCGAAGCGGCGATGATATCGTGATTTCCGACGGGGACGACGATATCATCATTATCGACGACGACACCGCGTTCGCTGATGCGGACGTCAGGGTCGAGGCCGTTTCCGGCAGGTCGGGCGCAGAGGACGAGATCATTCTCCTCGACGAAGGGGCGGATGAAATAATGATCGATGACGTCGACAGCGAACTGGTCATTATCGACGAAACGGAAAAGGGAAAATCCTCCAAAAAGAAGAAGGGTGCGTCTTTCGACGAGCTCTCCCTTGATGATGATTTTCTTATAATAGAAGAGGACGGCAAGTAGGCGCGACGTGAGCGCCGCAGGCCGCAAAAGGAGGTAGCCGATGGAGAACAGGGCCAAGGTTTCCATCTACGGCGGTACCTATTCGATACAGGGGGAGGCGGCGCCGGAATATATCGAGCGACTGGCTCGCTTCGTGAATGAACGGATGGAAGAAGTGGGCCGAAGCCTGTCGAACGGCACTCCGCTTCAGGTGGCGATTCTGGCGGCGCTCAATATCGCCGATGAATACATGCAGGTCAGGGACCTCAAGGTGGGGCTGACCGGCGAACTGGAGCAGAAGACGAGACAGCTCATCTCGCTTCTTGATGAGGGTCTTATCGGTGATATATTCTCGCAGTTTGAAGCCTCACGGTCGCACCCGCCGCTTCCCTGAGCGCCGCGCGGCGGGCTCCCTCCCGCAAGGACGCTTTGCGCTCCGTGCGGGCGCATGATGATGCACGGGAGGCGAGTCCGCGACGGGCGTATACATCACCCCCGGTCCCAGCGCCGTAAAACGCGTCGTTTATAATCTTTTCCTTTACCACGACACGCATATCTTCTATACTGCTCCGGCCGGCTCGAGGATATTTTTTACACTTTTTACCATAAACTGGGTATCTAGAGTAACTGATGAGTGAAGTTTCTGTGACCATCGGCGACGAGGATCTTGTCAGACAATTCAAGAAAGGTGAACAAAAAGCCTTTGATGAATTGTATCTGCGATATGCGTCCCGTCTCAAGCGACTCATCATGTATTCCCTTGGAGATGCTGACGAGTCCGAGGACGTTCTGCATGATGTGTTCATGAGAGTGTTTCTGCATATTGACTCGTTCAATACCGACATGGCTTTCTCGTCGTGGATTTACCGTATCGCCGTCAACTGCTGCAAGAATTATCGCAAGAAGCGCATGAAGGAGAAGTCGACGGTCGGCGGGGACCAGATGGACGGCATCAACTCTCCCGAGGGTTCCCCCGAGGAGCTCTATATCCGGGAAGAGGACATGCGAGAGTTTTACCTGGCGGTGGACTCGCTCAAGGAGAAGTTCAAGACCGTGTTCCTGCTGAGGTTCGATCACGGGATGCAGTACAGCCAGATTTCGAGCGTACTGGATTGCCCGGAGAGGACGGCGAAGTGGCGCATGCAGAAGGCCGTCGAGAAGATCGCGGACCGGCTTAAGTCGAGAAACGTGGTATAAGTACCGGGGGGTATAAAGAGTAACGCTGATGGGAGCCGGGGGAATGGAGCCGCATATCGAAAAGGAAATAATCGCGATCGTCGAGGGGCTTCGCGAGGACGGGCGCTGTTCCGATGTCCAGGCGCGCTCTCTCTCCTCGATTTTCAAACGCTCGCGATTCGATGACCCGCCGATCGATGCACCGCGCGGTCTTTCCCGCGTGCGCTTCGAGGCGGCGCGGGTACGCGGACGGCATACGTCTGCGCGGGCGTTTACCGCACGGACAAAGGTACTTATGGCCGCAGCTTCGGTTTTCATAATCGCGGGAGCCGCTTTTCTTGTTTTCAGTACGGGTGATGGGATCATCCCTCCCGAAACGGCGGCGGAGGCCGTCATCGGTGATGTTACGTTTGAACGCAGCGGTACGGTCTCTGTCCTCGAAGCGGGTGCGCTTCTTGGCGGTGGCGATATTGTACGCACCGGTCCCCGTTCGTTCGCGGATCTCCGATTCAGGGATGAAGTTATTATAAGGATCAAACAGGACTCGCGTTTCAGAATAGATCGGCTGACCCGCGACAAAAACGCTTCACTTCGCGCCGGTCTGGACCTTTCGGCGGGAACGGCACTTTTCAGTTTTAAAAAGCTGCAAAGGGGCGATTTCGCCGAGGTGCGCACCCCGACATCCGTGGCGGGTGTACGCGGCACGAGTTTCGGCGTTTCGGTTTCGGAAAACCGGGATGTTCGCTACGAGGTCCTCGAGGGTACGATCAGCGTTCGCGGAAGGGTCGTCATCGACGGGTCGGGGCCGACGGATGAGGCGGCGCGCGGGGTACTGGAAGGAGTCGAGCGCAGGCTCGCGGAGCGGGCGGTCGCCGTGGAGGCGAACGAGGTGTGCGAGGTGAAGGAACGCGACGCCCGCGCCCTGGCGAAAAAAATCGAAGAAATACTGGTCGTGCTTCCGGAAAAAGGAAAACGCGCCGAAGAAAGACGTCTTGACGATGCCATAACCAAAATAGCCGCGGAAACGGCGACCCCCCGCATCTACACCGCCGCCGAGTCGCCGCCGGCCCATTTACTCGAGCTCAAGCAGATGGCGATCATCGGGGAGGGGAAGGACGAATCCGTCGTGACCCGGTGGGAGAGGGATCGCCCCGTTGCGTTTGACCAGAACGCCTGGATGGACCGGGCGAGGGTCTCATACGTTGTTACCGACGACGCGCGACAGCTTTTCATAGCGGTCGGAACGAACGGACGCATTGACGCGCTCCGGCGCGGGGCCGTGGTGTGGCGCTTCCGGTGCGGCTCTCCGGTTAATGCGCAGCCGGTTTCCGACGGCGAGATTGTTTACCTTGCCACGGCAGACGAGCGCATTATCGCCCTATCGCTCGATAACGGCAAGGAGCTATGGAGCAGAAAGATCGACGGCGTACTGCATTTCGGAGCACGGCTTTCGATAGGCGGGGACGGGATCTACGCCGCCACGGCGAAGGGCCGGCTATACCGGTTCAACCGCCGGGGCGGGGAAGAATGGAGCCTGAGGCTTCCCGCGGCCTCTTACTCGACACCGGTCCTCGACGGCAACCTCCTTTTCGTGCCCGTACAGGATGGAAAGATTCATGTCGTTGATACCGTGCTCAGGATCGTCGTTATGAGGATTGATTCGGGGAAGATAATAGGTTCATCGGTCATCGTCCGGGGGGATCGGCTATATTATGCGAATTTTGATGGCGTCGTCGCCTGCCACAACATCAGGCGCGATGAAACCGAATGGCGTTACCGACTGAATGGAGCCGTAACCGCCGATCCCGTTATAGACGGGGGCTTTCTGTTTGCCGTTTCCTCGGGTGGAGACGTGGTCAAGCTCTCGCTTGACGGCAGGGTGGCCTGGCGTGCGGACCTAGGCGGCCCCGTTGACAGAAGCCCGGTGGTAATGGGGTCGGGCCTGTACGTTCTGTCGCGGCGCGTGTTTTATGTTTTTGACACGGAGAAGGGGACGGTGCAGTGGTCGCTCGTTACGCCGTCTGAATCGGCCTCGAATATTGCCGTGGCGGGCACAACGATGTACTTTGGAACCGAAGAGAACGGAATATATCGGATTAAAAAATAAACGTGCGTGCCCGTGTGCCCGCGTTCGTTTGGTGAGTTTCACGGAAGGTCAGGCTGTAAAAAGGAGGGATTATCATGAAGAGGATAACGGCGATTGGACTTGCGGCGTTTGTCGCCCTCTCGATCTCATGCGCTAAGAAAACTGAGAATCAGTCGAGGGCGGTGGTCACGTTTATCATAGGAGAGGTGCAGGTTTTTAAAAATAATGCATGGGGCGGTGCCGAGGCGGGCGCCGAACTCTACCAGGGTGATCGGATCAGGACAAATCCGGGAGCGACGGCCGACATACAGATCGGTCAGAGCGTCGTGCGCGTCAAGGAGAAGAGCGAGCTCGCCCTTGCCGCCCTTTTCATGGACCGGTCCACGGGCGCGGAAAATACCTCTCTCGAGCTTGCGGTGGGAACGGTGCTCGCAAAGCCGCGTAAGCTTGTCAAGGGCGAAAGTTTCATGGTGAAGACCCCCACGGCCGTCGCCGGTGTCAGGGGGACCATGTTCATGGTCGAGTCGAACGCCGCGATGGACACGCGCGTTGAGGTCGTTGACGGCAAGGTCCAGGTTTCCAAGCGCATTGCCGCTATCGAAAACATCGACAGCGATGCGGTGAGGGACTCCGAGGCGGTGAAGAAGATCGAGGCCCACATCGAGGAGAGCTCGGTGACCGTTACGGAAAACAAGGCCGTGAAGGTTGAGGCGAGAGAGGTCGCGAAAGTCAATACACAGGTCGAAAAAATGGTGCTGGCCGTTGCCGCAGTGGAAGAGAAGAGGGTCGACGCTCCCCCCGTTGAGATAGCCAGGGTCGTGAATGAGATTGCTGCGGTAAAGGCCATTACGGCCAGCGAGGTGCGGGACGACACGGCTTTAAAAAAGGAATTCGAGGAGATGAAGCTCGTCGAATTAAAGGAGCCGGTTAAAGAGGCTCCCATTGAGAAGGGACGCGTAGAAATTTCCGTGAAGCCGGAAAGTGCGCTCGTCTATCTCAACGGCGAAATGGCGGGTTCGGGCGATATCTCCCTCGAGCTTTCTCCCGGGGCCTATTCCCTGAGGGTGGAGGCCGAGGGGTACGAGATTTTCCAGAAAGATGTAGTTCTCGCGGCTGACAGGCCGGTTAAGGAAAAAATCGAGCTCGCGCGCCTGCGTCCGCTCGACAGGGTGCGCTGGAACCTCGACGTTAAATCCCCGGTAAAAGAGATGGCGTATTCGGGCAGAAGGGTGTTCGTCGCGACGGGGGACGGCATGCTCCTGGCTTTTGAACGGGATAACGCCGCGAAGTCATGGGGAAGAAAAACCGGACCCGTTACATCGGGCCTGGCGCTGGGCAATAATGTTCTGTATTTCGCCACCGCGGACGAGAAGCTCAATGCCGTTTCAATGGAAACCGGTGAGCCGCTCTGGAGCGAGAAACTGGCCGGTGCCGTAATCGACACAATGACGGCCGTGGTCACCCCGGCCGCCGTGTATATCGCGACAACGAAGGGGATGGTTTATTCCTTTAATTTGAAAGGAAGGGAAAACTGGAAATTCAACGCCGGGGCGGGGGTTTTCGAAACCCCCATGCTGGTAAACAACCGCATCCTGGTGTCAGGAAGCGATGGCAGGCTCCATTCGCTCGCCGCACAATCCGGAAAGGAACAGTGGGCGGTCGATGTTGGTGCGAAATTCAGGCTCGCGTTCCAGCGGGGTACGCTCTATGCGGTCAGCTATTATGGATCGGTATCCGCGCTTGAGATGGAAAAGGGCGCCGAGCTGTGGAAGAAGGAGCTCGCCGATACGTTTGTCACCGCTCCGCTCGTGTTCGAAAATCGCATGGTCGTGGCCGGCATGAAGGGCGCCGTTACCTGGCTGAACCTCGACAACGGTTCCGTCATCGCGAAGAAAGCCCTGGGAGGGGCCGTCCGGAACTCTATGGCCCTGAGCGGAGGAGTTCTTTACATATCAGCAAACGATACGCTCTTCGCGATAGACGCCTCCGGCGGGGGCGTACAATGGAAACACCAGGCGAAGGGAAGGATCAGCACTTCGGCGAGCATAGTCGGCAACGAGGTTTATGTGGGGCTCGACAACGGGCGGGTGGTATCTCTGAATCGAAACATCGAAAGGGGCAGGCAGTAGCTCACGAGGGTCGTTTCGTATAGCAGAGGCCGCACGTGAGGCAGTTGGCCCTGTCGCAGACCGGAAGACAGGGCCGGCCTGCCGGCTCGATTTCAGGCGGAAGATCGCGCTCGATAGGGGAGGGCGAATTCGCGGCGAGGAGGGCAGCCCCGTAGGCGGCGGTGATTTTGTTCGCGCTCGGGACCACCACCGGAAGATTGAGTCGTTTTTCAAACGAGCGCCTCATGGCCTCCATTTCGGAAACGCCTCCGCAGAAGAGCACCGGGCCGATGACGTTCATCCCTGAACCGAGGTCATTGAGGAAGTTTTCGCTCACCGCGTCGAAGAGCCCCGCGGCGATGGATTCAGCGCTCCAGCCCCTCTGCTGCAGGTTTATCATTTCGGTTTCAACGAAGACCGTACAGCGCCCGGTGAAGCGCGCGGGACGCTCCGACCTGAGTGCAAGTGTCGAAAGCTCCATCGGAGTGATGCCGAGCCGGTGGGACTGCTGTTCAATAAAGGCGCCCGTACCCGCCGCACAGACCGAATTGAGCCTGAAGTCGCGGATCTCGCCCTCTTCAAGCGATATCAGCTTTGAGTCCTGCCCGCCTATCTCGATAATGCTCCCGGCGTCCGGCATGAGCGAACGGACCGCTTGCCATGTGGCGGTTATCTCGTTTTTCACAAGGTCGGCATTCAGGCAGTCTCCAATAAAGTTCCTGCCCGAACCGGTGACGCACAGCGAGCGATACCGGCCGAACCCTGCATCGCGTGCCCCCCGGCACAATTCCGCGGTTGTACCGGCGGGATCGCCGCGATGGTACCGGTAGTCGGCGTGGAGTATTTCGCCGCCGTTGGTAACGACCAGTTTTGCGCTGATCGATCCTATGTCGATTCCAATATACATGCGTTTCCCCGGGTATGACCGGCACCAACCGGCCTAAGGTAACTCTCGCGGACCGCCGTATATGATCAAGCATAATATGCCGGTAAGGTGCCATGCTTTGCCATAAATCAGGCGGTTTATTGATTGATTGTGGCCACAAGGGGGAAAATCGATTCGCCGAGCCGTATCGGCGGTAAATAGCGGACCATGTACCGGTCAACAGATCGGAATGTGATAGGTTTACACCTCATGCAGGCATGTTTGCCCGGCGGCAGTTGCGTTGTGGTAGGACTTTATTCGGTATTTTCCGCGGAACACGCAGAGATAAAGGGATGCGGGGAAGGGGAAGTATTCGGATCGGGCGGCAGGTTTGACCGTAAAAAAAGCTTGAAAACGAAAAGGCGTGGTTTATTATAGAAGGGGAAACAGGCCGATTATATCACAGACGGGCGGTTTTGGCAAATGAATATTAACGAACTGACGCAGATGGTAAACAGGGTGACGGCGGTGACCGCCGGAGACGGTGCCGACTCGGCCGTTTCGGAAGGCGAGATTGTACAGATCGTGAGTTTTATGCTGGATGACGTGGAATATGGAATTAATATTCTTCAGGTGCATGAAATCATCAGGATGCCCGAGATAACGCGGCTTCCCAATACCCCGGAGTATATAAAGGGGGTCATCAACCTCAGGGGGTCCGTAATACCGGTCGTCGATATGCGCCTCCGCTTCGGCCTGCCGCAGGGAACTATCACCGACCTTACGCGCATCATCGTGGTGGAAACCGGCGAGAAACTGGTGGGGCTGCTGGTGGATAACGTCTACCAGGTTATTCGCATGCCCGGTAGAAACATAGACCCCCCGTCGGACCTGATAGAAGGTATATCAGACGAGTTTATCAGGGGCATAGGACGTGTTTCCGGACGTCTTGTCGTTATTCTCAATCTTGACAGCATTCTCTTCTCGCGCTCCGATGGGGAGAAAACGGCCTACGGTTATATGTAATACTGGCCGATGCGGTGCCCCGCCGGATTCGTACCGTCGGGGGGAGCGGACGATTCTACAATAATGCGCGGGGTGCGGCCATGACGTTTTCCTTGGGTGAATATCAGGACATTTTCCTTGAAGAGGCTGACGAACAGCTTCAGGAGCTCAACCAGAACCTTCTTGAGCTCGAAAAGAATCCCGACAATGACGACATTATCAATAATATTTTCAGGGCGGCGCACTCTCTTAAGAGTTCAGCGGCGTTTGTCGGCCTTAACGATCTGAGCGACCTGGCCCATAAGATGGAAAACCTGCTGCAGGGGATCCGGGACAAGACCATGCAGGTGACGCCGACGATCGTGGACGTCCTGTTCAGCTGTTTTGACGTAATAAGCTCGGTCATCGACACGGTCGGTTCGGGTAAAAAACCCGAGCAGGACCTTTCTGAGATCATCGCACGGATCAGGGATATCGGCGAGGATGTAGCGGCGGCATCGCCCGCGGAACGCCCGGGGAAGGCCGCGCCCGAGATCGAGAACATCCCAAAGACGAAGCTTACCGCCGCGCAGATGCGGCAGGTCAAGGACGGGCTTGAGAGCGGCATATCGTGCTGCGAGGTGATCGTTTTCGTCGATCCGTCCGCTCAGATGAAGTGGATCAAGGCGCAGCTTGTCCATGCCAACCTAGAGAAGATAGCCGCGATCGTGGCGTTGATGCCGTCGCTGGACGCGCTTCGCGAAAATAACGAGAGCGATGTATTCAAAATGGTGATCCTCACCACGGCCGCGGTGGAAGACGTGCGCAGGGCGTGCGGGCTCGACCAGGTTATACGGATAGATCTTAAAAGGATAAGCCTGAGTAAAAACAACGACAAGATGGTGCTGAAATTTCACGAAAAGGAAACGCTGTTCAGCGAGGAGGTGAGGGAGGGTGGTACCTCGGCCGACTATCTCGCGGAAAAGGAAGTGGATGACGACGAAGAGGAAGAATACAAGATAGAGACTATCCGAAGAAAGGACGGTAGGAAGACCACAGCGATCAAGATAGTAAAGGTCTCCGTGGACAAGCTCGACCTGCTGTTAAACAACGTTGGAGAGCTGGTCATCGCCAACTCCGGTTTTTTCCGCCTCTATGAAGAAATGCGCAAGGCGAATTTCGACAAGTCCATTACTAACGAATTCAAGAACCGCATGGACCAGATGTCCCGGATCGCCAAAGACCTGCAGGGCGGTATCATGAAGACGAGGATGGTGCCCGTGGGCCAGGTGTTCTCCCGGTTCAACCGCCTTGTTCGCGACCTCGCCAAGGAGTTCGGGAAGCTGGTGACGCTGCAGATCAAGGGCGAGGAAACCGAGCTCGATAAAAAGGTCATCGATGCAATCGGCGAACCGCTGATGCATCTTATCCGGAACGCGATCGATCACGGGGTCGAGACCGCCGAAGAACGCAGGAAGCTCGGCAAGCCCGACGTCGCGATGGTGGCGCTTAACGCCTACCAGTCGGGTAACCAGATATTCGTGGAAGTGAGCGACGACGGCCGCGGGCTTAATGCGAGCCGGATCAAGAAAAAGGTGCTCGAAAAGGGGCTGGCGTCACCGGAGATGCTGGCGAACATGGACAACGAGGAAGTGTATAATTTTATCTACAATCCGGGTTTCTCGACCACCGATGTCGTGACCGATATCTCCGGACGCGGCGTCGGCATGAACGTCGTAAAGGAGATCGTCTCCGAGCTGAATGGTAATGTGACCATCGAGACCGAGCCTGGAATGGGGACGCGATTTTTACTCTCCTTCCCCCTGACGCTGGCCATCATACCGGCGATCATGGTCAAGGTGCGCCATGAGCTGTATGCCATTCCGCTTTCCGACGTTATCGAGACCATCAAGATCTCGTACGCCGATATGACGACGATCGAGGGGCACGAAGTCATTAACCTTAGAGGGGAAATCCTTTCGCTTCTGCGGCTCAACGAGTTCGTCGGGACCGAGAGCGGTATAGAGGACGACCGCAAAGTGCCCGTGGTCGTTGTGGGCTATGGGAACAGAAAGATCGGCCTCATCGTAGACCATCTCGAAGGCAAACAGGAGATCGTGATCAAGTCGCTGGAACAGAATTACGCCAATGTGGAGGGACTCTCCGGCGCGTCCATCCTGGGTGACGGCAGCATTTGCCTCATCCTCGATATCGCCTCCATGATAAACAGGGTGATTACGGACCAGGACCGGCTCTCACGGATGCAGCGCCAGCGGGTTGTGGGGCAGAAGTCCGCGCAGGTCGAGGAAATCAGGGAAATCACCGACCTCCAGCGTTCCGCCACGGAGAAAAGGGAGAAGGACCTTCGGGAACCTGCCATTAAAAAAGAAACGGCGGCTCCCGCTCCCCGGGCGAAGGATATATCTCAGCGAAAGGAGGCCGTGCGGACCGAGAACGCCCCGGTCGAAAAGATAAAGGAAGATATCATATTCGAGCGCCGGGATACGATTCCTGCCGCACCGTCGAAGGCTGTTCCGGCTTCCGCACCGGCGAAAAGCGCCATGAAGGCCGGGGAGGACGAATCGGCGATCGAGGCGAAGGTGCGTGACGTCCTCAGATCGTTCAAGGATGAGTTGAAAGACAGTATACGGACCACCGTCGAGAGCGGCGAGCCCGACGGCCATATAAAGAAGTCGCTGGGCATTACCGAGGAGGACATGGAGCGCGTGCAGGTGCTCGCCAACGTGGGTATCACCAATGCCGCGGAATCGCTGTCGAAGATACTTGGCAAGCAGATAGACCTTTCCATCCCCACGGTCGAACTCCTTCCGGTTGAAAAGGTCCCGGAGAATTTTGGCGAGGTTGATAACGTCTATATCGGCGTCTATATGCCGCTGGTGGGCGACATTAAAGGTACGATACTTTTCGGGCTTGCGGAGGAGGCCGGTTTTGAACTCATCGACATGCTGTACGGGATCGAAAGCGGCAAAACGCGCGAGCTCGACGAGGACGGCGAATCGGCCCTTAAGGAAGTGACGAACATCGTGGGGTCCTCCGTGGTCAACGTCATCTCCGAGAAGACTGCGATAGCGATTAAGCCCACGGTGCCGACCGTCGTGCATGACTTTATGCAGTCGATTCTGGATTCGATCCTGGTACTGCACAATATATCCAACGATTACGTTCTGGTGATGGACACGGAATTCTACTACCAGAACGACAGGGTCATCGGGAAGCTCATGGTGCTCCCCGAGACGGAGTCGCTGAAGAAGATTGTAGAACGGTTGAGATAAGGGGCTCATGCCGCAGAAGATAAAAGTTCTGGTAGTCGATGATTCTGCGCTGGTAAGGAAGATCGTTTCGGATATTTTGCAGAAGGACCCCGGTATCGAGGTTGTTGGGACGGCGAATAACGGCAAGACCGCCATCTTTAAAAACCAGACGCTGAACCCGGACGTCATCACGCTCGACATAGAGATGCCCATCATGGATGGGCTCGAGGCCCTGCGTCAGATTATCGAGACCAATCCGAAGCCGGTCATCATGATGAGCGTTCTGACCCAGCATGGGGCCGAGGCCACCTTCCGGGCGCTTGAATACGGTGCGGTTGATTTTATCCCGAAGCCCTCCACGGCGCTTTCGATTTCGGTGGACGAAATTTCCGACCTGCTCATACGGAAAGTCAAATCGGTCTACAAGTCAAAAATCAAGCTTCATCCCGGCGGGCCCCCCGAGCCCCGGGAGCCTGAAGCGCGAAAAACGGAAGCCCCGCGGTCCCGGGAACCGGGCAAGAGGGTGGTGGCCATCGGTACATCGACCGGCGGCCCGTCGGCGCTTCTGCAGGTATTCCAGAAGCTGCCGTCCGATTTTGGCTCACCCGTGCTGGTGGTGCAGCACATGCCCGAGGGATTCACGCGTGCTTTCGCCGAGCGGCTTAACATGAATTCAGGCCTGAACGTCAGGGAGGCCGAGGACGGTGACAGGGTGCGTCCGGGTTTCGGGTATATCGCGCCCGGGCATTCGCATATGCGGATAGAGGCAAACGCCGGCGAGAAGGTTCTGAGGGTATTTAAGGGTGAGAAGGTTTCCGGACACCGCCCGTCAATCGACGTTCTGTTTGATTCGGTCGCGGAATCCTGTGGAGGCGATTCCGTTGCGGTGATAATGACGGGAATGGGAAAGGACGGTGCCGACGGTATATCCCGTATCCGGAAAAAGGGGGGATACACGATCGCCCAGGACGAAGATACATCGGTAGTTTACGGGATGAACAGGGTTGCGGTCCAGGCCGGAGCGATCGACAAGGTCGTTTCGTTGTACCGGATCGCCGAAACGATTCTGGAGCACGCCTGAACTGTATCGCGGCGGACGGAATTATTTGCGCGGGTATCGTAAATTATTCTTGAACACTTTATCGGTCGTTTGTAGACTGTGATGCCGAGAGTATTGCGGACGCTAATGCCTTGAATATGGAGTGGGGAAATGGCTACAATCCTTATTGTTGATGATGCGAAATTCATGAGGACGCTTGTGAAGGACGCCCTGGTGCCAAGAGGACATGAGGTGATAGGCGAGGCGGAAAACGGCAATCAGGCGGTCGAGCTCTATAAAAAGATGAAGCCTGATCTGGTTACCATGGACATCACGATGAGGGAAAAGGACGGTATCCAGGCAGCGGAGGAAATCCTGACCCTTGATCCGAAGGCCCGGATTATAATGGTAACGGCGCTGGGCCAGGAAAATCTTCTTACACGGGCGATAAAGATCGGCGTAAAGGATTTTGTCGTTAAACCCTTTCCTCCCGAAAGACTCCAGAAGGCCGCCGAAAAGGCGCTGGCCTGAACCGATAAACCGGCACGCCATAGCGGCGGCCGGGCCCCGCTTGACGAAGCATACAGCACAGGGCGGAGAGGAGGCTCTCCGCCCGTCATTATAAAGAGGTAACGGTTTTTTCCCTCATGCAGGAAAACGAAAAAGAGTCCATCCCCGGGAAGGACGATGGCCGTCCGGTCATACACATCGAAAACTTTGACGGCCCGCTCGATCTCCTCTGGGGCCTGATCAAGAAGGCCCGGATCGAAATTACGGATGTATCGATTTCGAGCATTACCGAACAGTATATAGCCTATCTCAAGCTGATGGAGCAGATGAACATCCAGGTGGCATCCGATTTTATCGTCATGGCGTCAGAACTGCTGTACTACAAGTCGAAGGCGCTTCTGCCGGGCGGGGAACTGGAAGACGAGTATTTCATACCGCCGTTGCCGCCCGAACTGGTGCAGCGGCTGCTGGAGTTCAAGAAGTACCAGGACGCCTCCAGGAGTTTCCGGCGCATGTTCGAGCTTCAGGCCGACGCCTACTCGCGCGTCAATCCCGTTGAAACCGGGGGAGCCGAGCCAGAGCTGATCGAGGTGTCGCTTTTCGATCTGCTGAGCGCTTTCGCTGAGGTGATGGATTCGACCCGGGAGATCGAGCAGAAGGAAATTGTATTTGACGAAATACTGGTGAGCGACAGAATCGCGCTCATTACCGAATTGCTGAAAGAGAAAGAGCAGGTTCTCTTCGCGGAGATCTTTACTCAGAAGCCGTCCCGGGCGGAGATCGTGGCGACCTTCCTGGCAATGCTCGAGATGGTTAAAACTGGAAAATTGAAGATAATGCAGCACCGGGTGTTCGGGGATATCCGCCTGCTCCGTGCGGAAGCGGAACAACCGGCGTAGGACGAACCGGATGTGATATGGGCAACAGCGAAGAATTGACCGACAACCTGAATGCGGAAGCGCCGGCCGAGACCGGGCCGGGAGATGCTATAGCCGAGCAAACGGACGAAGACCGGGATACGGCACCGCAGGAGGAACTTGACCTCGCCGGCCTGTTCGAGGCGTTGCTGTTCCTTTCGAACGAGCCGCTGCCGCTCTCCTTTTTCGTGAAAAACCTGGGTGTTGACGCCCAACAGGCGAAGATAATACTGGACTCGCTCGTGGACGAGTATGAGGAGCGGGACGGTGGAATAAAGCTTTTTGAAATTTCGAACGGCTATCATTTCATGACCAGCAGGCGCTACTCCACGCAGATACGACGCATCATGGGCTATGCCCGGCGCGAAGGGCTTTCGAAGGGAATGCTCGAAACGCTTTCCATCATCGCGTACAAGCAGCCGATCGTGCTTGCCGAGATCGAGGAACTCCGCGGCGTTTCGTCCCGCATGATGGTTGCGAACCTCATGAAAAAAAACCTCATCAAGCCCGTCGGGAGAAAGGAGCTGCCCGGGCGACCGCTGTGCTACGGCACCACCGACGAGTTCCTGCGATATTTCGGCCTCAATCGGCTGTCCGACCTCCCGAAGCTTTCCGAGATTAAGGAGTTTTCCTTCGAGAACGAGGAATAGCGTGATGGACAAGCGTATAGTGGAACTGGATAAAAGGATCGTTGAACTTCTCGCCGAGCGCTGCAAAATCCAGATCGAGGAACTGAAGAGCCTCCCGCCCGGGGAGGACCTCTTCTCCGCGGCGCGGGCGAAAGAGCTCACCTCCTTCCTCGAGTCGCTCGACACGGGCCCGCTGTCGCGTGATCTTGTTAAAAAAATTTTTAGTGACCTCTCGGCCTTCTCGGTGAGCGCCGTCAAGCCCCCGGCGGTTGCCTACCTGGGTCCCGAGGGCACCTTTACCCATTCGGCCATGCTGGAGGTCTTCGGCGTTTCGGCGGCGGGCATTCCCGTAAAAAGCATACACGATGTTTTCGTCGAGGTGGAAACGGGTCGCGCGGATTACGGCGTGGTGCCGGTAGAGAACAGCACCGAGGGCGCGGTGACTTACACGCTCGACGAGCTGATGGAAACCGAGCTGAAAATCACCGCGGAGAAATATCTTCGCGTGTCATACAGCCTGGTGTCGGTCTCGAAGGATATTAAAAGCATTAAAAAGCTCTATTCGCATCCGCAGTCGTTCGGCCAGTGCAAGGAATGGCTCAGGAAGAACCTGCCCGACGCCGAAATGCATAACGTGAGTTCGACATCGCTCGCCGCGGAAACGGCGTCATGGGACAAGTTCGCGGCGGCCGTTACATCGCACGCCTCGGCGGAGATTTACGGGCTCAACGTTCTTGCCACGAACATCGAAGACTCGCGCCAGAACTACACCCGATTTTTCGTCATCGGCGAGCACGACAATCCCCCCTCGGGCAGGGACAAAACATCGATTATCTGTGCCGTGCGCGACAAGCCGGGCGCGCTCTACGATCTCCTGAGGCCCTTCAACGAAACGGGAATCAATATGACCAAGATCGAATCGCGCCCCGACAAGAAAAAGATGTGGGAGTACAATTTTTTCATTGACTTCATCGGTCACAGGGATAGTACGATCGCACTGAGCGCGGTCGAGAAGATGAAAGAAGACCTCATTTTTCTGAAAGTCCTCGGCTCTTATCCGGCGGAGAAGTAGAGACGTTTTCCCTGCGCATTCATCACCCCTCGGCAACTGGAGTGCATCATGCTTATAGTACTTAAACCCAATGTCAGTAAGGAAGAAATCGATCATATCGTAGACAAGATACGATCGCTCAAACTGGAGCCGCACGTATCCACCGGCGTTCAGCGTACCATTATTACCGTCATCGGCGACGAGGACATAATCCGTGAACAGCCGCTCGAGGCGATCGCCGGTGTGGAGTCGGTAAAGACCATCCTGAAGCCGTTCAAACTGGTATCGAGTGAGACACAGCCGGACCGAAGCGTCATCCGCGTGAACGGCATCGAAATAGGCGGGAAAAACATAGTGATCATCGCCGGTCCCTGCTCGGTGGAGGGAGAGCGCGAGGTTGTAGAGCATGCGCAGATGGTGAAGGAATCGGGAGGACACATTTTCCGGGCGGGGGCATTCAAGCCGCGCACCTCTCCCTATTCCTTCCAGGGATTCGGCGTCCAGGGGCTCAAGTTTCTGGCGAAGGCCAAGGCCGAGACGGGCCTGCCCATCGTTACCGAGGTGATGGACCCGCGCGATGTGGGCGTGGTTGCCGAGCACGTCGACATTCTGCAGATAGGGACCAGGAACATGCAGAATTTCAACCTGCTCAAAGAGGTCGGCAGGATCGACAAGCCGGTGCTGTTGAAGCGGGGCATGAGCGCCACGGTGAATGAATTTTTAATGTCGGCGGAGTATATTCTCTCGCAGGGGAACAGGAAGGTTGTGCTCTGTCCCCGCGGCATTCGCACCTTCGAGGATATAACACGCAACACGCTCGACGCCGGGGTGGTGCCGGTAATCAAGGGGCTCAGCCATCTGCCGGTGCTCTGCGACCCGAGCCACGCAATGGGTCTTAAAGACTATGTGCCCGCGGCCGCGTACGCGTTTATTGCGGCGGGCGCCGACGGGGTCATGGTCGAGGCACATCCCCGCCCCGAAGACGCGCATTCCGACGGCCAGCAGACCATCGACGCAAAGACCCTCGTCGCGATGATTGACAGGATCCGCAAAATCGCGCGGGCGCTGGACAGGGACCTGCCCTGATGTTCCGTCGCGTGGCGGTGCTGGGTCTTGGCCTCCTTGGCGGTTCTCTATGCCGGGCCCTTAAGGAGACCGATTCATCCGTGGACATAACCGCGTTCGCGCGCGATGTCGCGCGACTTTCTTCCGCACTCGCGGACGGGACGATCGGCCGCGCGCTTCCCCTGGATGAGCTTTCTCCCGCGGGGATGGATCTCGTGGTAATCGCATCCCCCGTGCTTTCATCAATCGATTCGCTTAAAAGGCTCCTTGACCATCCGGACCTCGGCGACTGCGTTGTCATCGACGTCGGCAGTGTCAAGGGACCGCTTGTCGGGCTCGCGGCCGCGCATGCGCACGGCGGCCGATTTGTGGGCTGTCATCCCATGGCCGGGTCGGAACAATCAGGCTACGAACACTCGAGCGGGTCGCTGTACCGCGGGGCCTCGGTCATCATCACGCCCCATGAAAAAAACGGCGAAACGATCATCGCGGCCGTGGAGCGTTTCTGGGAATCGGTCGGTTCGCGCACCGTGCGCTGCGACGCACAGGCCCACGACAGACTGGTCGCACTGACGAGTCATGTACCGCACCTGGTCGCCTGCGCCGTCGCCGATCTCGTCGCGGACGCCTCCACCGGTACCGATGCTGCGCCCTTTATCGGCAGCGGTTTCCGTGACCTCACGCGTATCGCCATGGGCTCACCGGACATGTGGACGGATATTGCTGCGGCGAATGGCGGGAACATTGTCGGCGGGATCGATGAACTGATTGGAAAACTGGAATATATCCGACGTTTTATCACGGAAGAGGGGCATGATGTGGACGGTCGGCGCTTCCTCGAGCGCGCGAGGGCTTTCAGGAGGAGCATCGGGTAATGGGCGGGAAGCGGATCGTGGTGGCGGTGGATGGGCCCGCCGGTTCGGGCAAAAGCAGCGTCTCGCGCGAGGCTGCCCGGCGGCTGGGGCTTCGCTACATCGATTCGGGCGCCATTTACCGTGCGGTGACACACTTCCTGCTGGGCCGTTTCGGAAGCCTCGAAAAGGGCAGGAGTTATGCCGCCTTTCTGGACGGCCTGGAGATCGCCCAGCGTTTTGATCCCGAGGGGCGCGTGCACACCTCGGTTAACGGAGATGACGTCTCGAGCGCGATACGGGACGAACTGATCGCGCGGAACATCGGGACCGTTTCCGACGATCCGGGGATCAGGAATTTTGTGAACGGCCTTTTGCGATCGTGGAGCGGACGCGAATCGCTCATCATGGACGGGCGGGATATCGGGACCGTTGTGTTCCCGGACGCCGCGGTGAAAATATTCCTTGACGCTTCGGCCGAGGTGCGGTCATTGAGGCGGGTCGCCGAGTACCGGGAAATGGGAAAAACTGTTGACGTAAACGAGATTAGAAACCAGATTATCCGCAGGGATCAGGAAGACACCGAGAGGCCCTTCGGACGCCTTGCAAAGGCGGAAGGCTCTTTCTATATCGATACCTCTTCGATGGATAAAGAAGAGGTCATCAAGCGGATAATTGAGTTAATAGCGGAGGCTGGCGCTCCGGGACTGATGGACGGCCGGCAGGGATGAGACCGCGAATGCAGCAGCGACTCACGACGCCCCGAAACAGTTGACCGCAGGCAGGTATAATTCCCGTACTACAGTGTTTTTACTTGAATAGACCGGTTTTCAATCTTGTGTTCAGGGTGCAGTGTATGGAGAACGTGAACGAAAAAATAGACGACGGCTTTACGATGGAAAGTATCGCAAACAGCGCTATGGATGAGCTGCAGCCGAACAAGCTGATGCAGGGCGAGGTGGTGACCATCGACAGCGAATTCGTCTATGTCAATGTGGGGACCAAGTCCGACGGCCGGGTGCGGATTCAGGAGTTCGCCGAGCCGCCCGCGGTCGGCGATACGATCGACATCGTGCTCGCGGAACGACGCCTGGTCGACGGGATGTATATGTTTTCCAATACCGCGGCCGTCAGGGAAAAGGGCTGGCGCAGGCTGCAGGATCTCAGAAATTCTGGTCAGGAATACCTGACCGGCGCGATAGCGGCGGTCGGCGAGAAGGGGCTTACGGTTGATTGCGACGGCATCAGCGCCTTCCTTCCCTTTTCGCAGGCTGCGGACCTCCGCTCGAAAAAGACAGCGGCTCCCGGGGAGATGTACACCTTCAAGATCAAGAGCATCGATCCAAAGAAGCGTTCCGTGCTTGTGTCCCGGCGGGAATATCTCGATGAGACCAGGGAGAAGTTCTGGGCGGGCATAGTTGACAAGTACAATGTCGGCGACAGGATAACGGGCAAGGTAACCCGTTTTGTCGAGTTCGGGGCGTTTGTTGACATCGGCGGGGTGGAGGGGCTGCTCCATAAAAACGACATTTCGTGGAAGCGCGTATACAAGAAAAAGAATATCCTGCATGTCGGCGAGGAGCGGGAGTTCGTTATTCTCGATATCAAAAAGGATGAAGGTAAAATTTCGCTGGGCCTCAGGCAGCTCGTCGATGACCCGTGGGTCTCGATAGGCGAAAAGTATAAAACGGGCGACACGGTGGAAGGTCGGGTGGTGACGCTGACGGGCCAGGGAGTGTTTGTGGAGATCGAAGACGGGGTGGAGGGTTTCCTCAGCGCTTCGGAGGTTTCCTGGACGCGGAAAACCGTGCTTATAAAGGATACATTTAAAAAGGGACAGGCCGTAACGGTAAGCATACTCGGGATCGACGGCGGGGAGCGCAGACTGGTGCTGGGCATGAAACAGCTCGCGAACAATCCGTGGGACGCCATCGACGAGCGCTTTCCGGTCGGTACGACGCTGAAGGCCCCGGTACGCAAGGTCGTTAGTTTCGGCATCTTTGTTGAAATCGAAGAGGGCATAGACGGGCTGGTCCATCTTTCGGACATGAGCTGGGAAGACAACGTTAAAGACCCCGCGCAGCTCTTCAAGGCGGGCGACGAGGTCGAGGTGAAGATACTCGAAATTAAGAAAAAGGAGATGAGGATCTCCTGCGGCATCAAACAGCTCACCCGTTCTCCCTGGCAGGCGGTCAAGGAGAAGTTTCCGCCGCGCAGCAAGGTCTCGGGCGTGGTTTCGGGGGTCGTGCCCTTCGGGCTTTTCGTACGGTTGAGCGAAGACCTGGAGGGGCTGGTTCATATCTCCGAGGTTTCGCGCAGGAAGATCGAAAACCTTGAAGAGAAATTTAAAGTGGGCGACCAGGTCAGCGCCGTGGTGCTGGGGGTCGATGTGGATAAAAAACGGCTCTCGCTCAGCATGAAGCACTTCGAGGTTATGAGCGAGAAAGAGGAGCTCGGCAAGATCCTCAACAACTCCGCCCCGGCAAGGATCACGATCGGCGATATGATCAGGATGAAACAGGGATAAAGCGAAGCCATATGGAGACCAGGGACATAGAGATACGCAGAAACGTCGTCGAGCGGGCCCTTATGGCCGCGAAGGAGTACGCGAAGGAGCACCTGCGGCTGGTGGTGTACTGCGCAATCGGTCTGCTCGCCACGGTACTGCTCTTTTCGGCGGGTTACCTGTATTATGAAAACCGCGAGGCGGACGAGCTGGCGCGCTTCGAGAAAATACTGGACGACTACCGAAACCTGCAGTTCGCGGGCGAGGCGGAGCGAACGGCCGCACTCGAAAAAACAGCCTCCGAAATCATTGCCGCGTCGGACTCATCATACTGGGGCTACGTTCGTCGAAACGGCTATTATGTGGCCGCGGGCCTCTATTATGACGCGCGAATGTACGAGAAGGCTCTGGCGTCATACCTTGCATTCGCCGATCGGTCTCCGCGCTCATTTTTTGCGCCGCTCGGCCTTCAGCAGGCCGCTCGCTCGTACGAGGCGACGGGCCGGAACAGGGAAGCCATAGCGGTATACGAGCGTCTCGTGAAGGATTACGCCGACAGCGCGGTTGCCGACCAGATTCTGTACGACGCGGGAAGGCTGTACCAGATGGAAGGCGATCTTTTCAAGTCGAGGGAAAGCTTCAACCGGCTGATGACGCTGTTCCCGAAGTCCCCGTTCGCCCGTAAGGCGCGGGAGCGGCTGATGCTCCTCGGCCTCATTGAAGTGAAGAAGGGCTGATCCCGCCGCTCGGCGGCGGGCATAACGGTGTAAATTTGCCCACTTCCCCGGATTTTGGTGTTGACATTACCGGGCGGCGATTGTAAAGACGACTAACTTTCCGACTGTGATATCCCTCCAGGAGAGCGCTGGTGGCGTCGGTTTTTTATAATAATGTACTATGGAGTTGAACCGTGGCTGTTCCAAAGAGAAGAAAATCCAAGTCTAAAACACGCATGAGGAGATCGCACGATGCGATCGGCGTTCCTAATTTGAGGCCGTGCCCGCGTTGCGGTGCCTATGTCGCCCCTCACAGGGTATGTCCCGAGTGCGGTCACTACAAGGACACCCTGGTCGTCGAGCCGAGAGTGAAAGTTAAGGATAAAAAGAAATAACGCCCCCGCATTCGGGTGTGCCGGTATGGTTTTCTGATCGGTAGCGATCCGCGGGAAATGCCGATGGCCGTCGCCTGGAGATTATGGCTTGACAGACATCGTTCGGTGTCTATAATTGCTGACAATCCGCCGGCGTGCGGGGCCGGGTAGTTCCGCGGCTGTCTGGGTTTCAATCATGTTCTCTCTGGCCTTGTTCGTGAAGATTCTCGAACGAGGGAGGGTCTGATTCAGGAGGGGCTGTTATGGCGGTTGATTTCGAAAAGGTGCGCAAAATCATCGTTGATCAGCTTGGCGTTGACGAGTCAGAGGTGACCGATGACGCGTCGTTCGTCGATGATCTCGGAGCGGATTCGCTTGATACCGTCGAGCTGGTGATGGCCCTTGAAGAGGAGTTCGGCATAGAAATTCCGGACGAGGACGCGGAGAAGATCATTACGGTCGGCGACGCGGTAAAATATATCGATTCCAAGCTCAAGTAGCCCGGGAAAATCCAGGCAGGCTCAACTGGTCGCGCATGATCGAGGATGATAAACACACCGACAGCAAAAAGAAAAACCGCCTGCGTCAGATCAACAAGCTCCAGAGCATTCTAAAAATAAAATTCCGAAACAAAAGCCTGTTGAACCGGGCGCTTACCCACCGTTCGTATCTTAACGAAGCGGGACCCGGTGCGAGGGACAACGAGCGCCTCGAGTACCTGGGGGATTCCGTACTCGCACTGGTCGTCAATGAGTATCTCTTCAAGCGATTCGAAAAATATCCCGAGGGTGACCTGGCAAAGATCAAGTCCGCCGTGGTTTCCGAGGCGACGCTATTCAAGGTGTCGCGCGATTTAAACCTGGGAAGCTTCCTTCTAATGGGCAGGGGTGAGGAAACCAGCGGCGGGCGGACCAGGCCTTCGATCCTTGCCAACTCGCTCGAGGCGGTCATCGGGGCGCTGTATCTCGATTCGGGAATGAAGGACTGCAAGAAGCTGGTGCTGTCGCTTCTTAAAAACGACATCGAACGCATCGACAGCATGGAGACCTATCGCGATCCCAAAACGACACTCCAGGAATACGTGCAGAAAAAATACCGCGAGCGGCCGCAATACGAAATAATCGACGAGAGCGGCCCCGACCACCTGAAACAATTTACCGTCCGCCTCATTGTCGCCGGAAAAGGTATTACCGAGGGGACCGGCGCGAGTAAACGCGGCGCGGAGATGGAAGCCGCCCGAAAGGCCCTCGATATGATACAGGGAGGCGGGCGCGCGTTTTGATAGTACGAAAACTTAAAAACACCCGCGTAAGAGTCGCCGGCGTGCTCCTCGAGGAAGGGAGGCTGCTCCTTATCGCGCATAAAAAGAAAAAGGACGTGTACTGGCTTCTGCCCGGGGGCGGTGTCGATTACGGCGAATCCCTCGCCGAGGCGCTGAAACGCGAACTGCGCGAGGAGCTCTCGATCGAGGCCTCGGTGCACGACATCGTCTTCGTCTGCGACTCTATCGGTCCCGGCCTCGAGCGCCACATCGTAAACATCTGTTTTTACTGCACGCGTGAAACCGGCGACCTCTCGCTCGGGAAAGAAAGGCGCCTGCACGATTTCAACTTCTTCGACGCCGCGGGCCTTGACGAGGTAATCATTTTCCCTCCCATGCGTGATGAACTTAAAAGCGTGCTTGGCGGCGGAGGCGACGGCCGCACCTATATCGGGAAACGATGGATGGAGCTGTAAAAAGGGTCCCGGTCAAAACACCGGGCGGCGCGTACGACGTAGTGGTGGGCACGGGGACGCTTCCGCTCATCGCGGAAAAGCGTGACATGCTGGAGCGCGACACCTTCGCCCTTGTCGTCAATGAGACAGTGCTGGGTCTGCACGGTGATTTTATCCGCCGCTGTTTCGGAGGTTTCCGGAATTTTCAGTCGTACGTCATGCCCGACGGGGAGGAGCATAAGAGCTACCGGCACGCGGAACAGGCCTTTGACTGGCTGCTCGAAAGCGGGATCTCCCGGCGTTCGACCATTGTCGCCATCGGCGGCGGGGTCACGGGCGATTTCGCCGGGTATCTGGCGGCGCTTTACATGCGCGGGGTCTCAATCATCCACGTGCCCACGACGCTGCTCGCGATGGTCGACTCGAGCGTGGGGGGAAAGGTGGCGGTGAACCTCTCGGCGGGGAAAAATATCGTCGGCGCCTTTCACCAGCCAGAGATCGTGCTCGCGGACGTGGATTTTCTGCGTACGCTTCCGGACAATGAACTTCGAAACGGGCTTGCCGAGGCGGTCAAACACGCCTTTATCGGCGAGGAAAGCCTCTACGCGCTTTTCGATGCGAATGATTACGACTCGATTAAAAGCCCGGAAATACTCGCCGAGGTCGTATACCTTTCGGCGCGCTTCAAGTCGTCGATCGTTGAGCGTGACGAGCGCGAGGGCGGCGTGCGCGCCATACTTAATTTCGGACACACGGTGGGACACGCGATTGAATCGCTGCTGGAATACCGGGGCATTTCGCATGGAGAGGCGGTCTCGCTGGGCATGGCGGCCGAGCTCGAGCTGTCGGTGCGCGCGGGCCTTCTGGACGGCGCGCACGCGGGGCGGTGCGTGCGGCTTCTCGAGCGCTACGGTCTGTGCACGAGGCGCGAGGGACTGGATGCCGACGGGCTTATGCGTCATATGAAATTCGACAAGAAGACGTCGGGCGGCACGGCGCACTTCGCACTGCTTTCCGGCACCGGTGAGCCGGTGTACGACCGGGCAGTGCCGGACGATCTAGTGCGCGGCGTTCTTATCGACGTGTTCGCGGCGGGGGGGTAACCATGGGATCCGGGCTGGAATATTCCTTGGAGGATCGCGACGCGGCGAGGGTGGTACACCTGACCGGAAGCGTCACCGGCGTGAACAGGGCGGCATTTGAGTCTCTGATAGAAGAAATCACCATGAAGGGAAACTGCATCATTAACCTGAGCGCCGTTTCGATGCTGAGCACCTCGGGAATCACCGCACTCGGCGACGTGAGCCTGAACGCGCGGAAGAAGGGCAAGCGAGTGGTCCTGATGGGAATGCATCCCGCGATCATACGGACCTTGGAGCAGTTGGATATGTACGATTACTTCATCTTCGTCGACAGTGTAGAAGAAGGCCTGCTGAAGATCCGCTATTACACCTGAGCCGCTCAGGTGCCCGGGAAGAAGTGTACCTCGGGCCTGCCGTTATAGATGTTCCTCGAAACGAGCACCTCGGTTCTGAAATACCTGCGTATGATGTCCGCGTCGAGCGATTCAGGGGCGATGTCCTCGACCACTGCGCCGTCCTCCATTACAAGTATGCGGTCGGCGGTCTGTGCCGCAAAGCTCAGGTCGCCCGACGCGAACAGCACGGTTCTGTCACCTCCCATGGTGTGACGCGCGAGGGCACGCTGGACAATCCCCATGGAGTGAATGCCGAGGCCGGCGACGGGATCATCCATGAGGAGCAGCTCGGAGTCGCGCAGGACGCTCAGGGCGATAAGCGCGCGACGCAATGCGTCGGAGGGGAGCGTACAGAACACCCGCGAACGGTATTCATCGAGATCGAACGCCTCGATCGCGGAGTCGGCGGCCTGCAGATGGTGTTCGCCGAATGGGTGGAGAAAACGCTTCATGTGGGCGCGCGCCAGCAGAAGGAAATCGTGGAGGGTTTCGCCGAAGTCGGCCGGTGTGCTGCCATCGAAGTAGGAGACGTACAGGGGATATTCCTTTTGTGTGATGCCTGAGAGCGACCGCCCGGCAATCAGTATTTCGCCGGGCGGGGAGAAGCGTCGGGCCACCGCCGCGAGGAGAAGGGACTTCCCCGAACCGGACGGCCCTATTATTGCCGTAATCGAGCCCGTTTCGAACTCGAGCGAGATCGGCGTTTCCGCGCCCATGGGCAGGCGCACACCCCGAAGTTCAAGCATGCGGGAATATCCTCCTCATGTTTTTATGAAAAAAGACCACGCCCGTTACGACAAACCACAGGGGCGCGATGAAGATCGATCCCGCCAGCGACGAGGCCAGCAGAAGGATCTGGGCGAAACAAAGGTACTGCGCGAGCGTTGAGAGGTCGCGCGCAATACCGATTTTTGTACCGCGTGGAGCCGGGCCGACGAGCACGGCGCCGCCGAACCAGCCCGCGACGAGCAGGGTGATGGAGGTGAGGAGTCCCCGCGCGCAGAGGAGCGCGGTACGGGCACGCTCGTGATTCATGCCGGCCCCCTGGAAGTAAGACCGGCCGAGCGAAAGGAGCGCGAGTTCGGGTGCGGCCCTTCGCGCGAAAAAATGGATCGCAACGAGCACCGGGATGACTGCCGCGGGTGCATAGATCGCACCGATCGATGCGCCCGCGGGGCCTGATAACAGGCCGGAGAGCGCGGCCGTGTCGAAGCGCGGATCGGCGCTCAGCATGAAGAGCGCCGGCACGGCGAAGAGGAGATTGAGCGCGATTCCCGCCAGGACGGTGTCCCTCCGGCCGAGCGTGAGAAAACGGCGCGTATAGAATTCAAAAAGTACGGCAAGGACGGGTACGAGACAAAAAACCGCGATGGTCGAGGAGAAAAAGCGCGTGGAGATAATGATACACAGGCTGAGGAAGGCGGCTCTTCCCGAGTGCAGGTAGTCGGGAGCGGGCGGCGGCCCCGTGGCATCGATTCGTCCGAGGAGAAAACAGGCATAGCCGCCCGCGGCGTACCAGAGGGCTGCGGCGGGGCTTTTCCCGACGGCAAGTACGGTGCAGACGGCGGCCGTCGCGGCCGCGAGGGCGAACCCGAAGGCCATCAACTCGAAGGGCGCCGTCGCGCTTTCAGTTTCTGGTCTCACCGGATTTCGCTTTGGCCTCTTCCTCGATCTGCGAGAGAATTTTTGAAAGCACGGGCTCTTTACTTGCCTTCGCCCTGTACGTTTCGCTGGACACCAGCCCGGTCAGGATGGTCCGCGCGCGCCCGGTTTGGCCGGTCTTAGCGTAGAGCAGGCAGAGGATATAGCGGTCTTCCTCACCGCCGGGCGAGAGCCGCTCGTAGCGGCGGATGGCTTCTTCGTAATCGCCGAGGTGATAGCTGGCCCGTGCGCGCATGAGGTTCTGCTCGTGCGTGCGCCCACCGTCGGGAAGGGCCTGCATTATTGTATCGGCGCGCGCGTAGTTTCCGGCCTGGAAATGGTGTTTTGCCAGGATCTCGAAGGCGCGGTGATATTTTTGAGGTATATCGCTTTCACCCTCGGTAAGATTGAAGAGGCGGTCGAATTCGGCCGTGTGGCGCGCGTCACCCAGGCGGTAATGGATGCTGCCGGTCTGGAAGATGACCTCGGTGTCGTCGGGGTCGAGTTTGTGGGCCTTCTCGAGCGATGAGAGCGCCTCGCGGTAGTTTTCCTCGCGGATGTTGATTGCCGAGAGCATCAGGAGCGCGTCGCGCGAGGCGGCGTTGAGCTTGAGCGCGGAGGCCAGGTGCTCCTTGGACTTTTCGAAATTGCGGATATTATACTGGGCCGTTGCGTTTTTTATGTAGACCTGGTATCGCGAATTTTTATCGAGAAAACTGGTTTCCATGGCGCGGTCTAAATGGAAGGCCGCGTCACGGTAAGCCTCGCGCTGGAAATAGATGTCGCCCATGAGAAGGTGCACCTCTCCGTAGAAGGGGATGCGGTCTGCCACCCGCGCGAAGTAGTGGAGCGCCTCTCCGCCGCGGCCTCTTCTGAGCTCGGAGAGGCCGAGCTCAAACTGGGGCGCGAGAAAGGACGACTCGCGGGATAGCGCCTCCCGGAATGCGGACTCGGCCTCGTCGTATTTTTCGGCCTTTTTAAACTCGATTCCGCGATTGTACGACTGCTTGGCTTCTTCGTTGTCCGTCCACAGGAATTTGTTGATGACCGATTCGACCTTGGTCTTGGCACCGTCGTCGCCGGTGCGTTCGTAGAGCTCGCGGCAGAACTTTACCATGCCCGTGTAATCGCCCGTCTGTTCGGTGAGCACGATGACGTTCCAGTAGGCAAGCTTATAGTATTTGCGGTTGATGCGGCCCTTGACCGCGAGCTGGTAGTACTCGACCGCCTTCTCGAAGTTCTTTTCGTTCTTCTCGATCTCACCGAGGAAGTAGTAGGCATTGCCGTCGTTGCTGGCCTCCACGGCCTTCAGGAACATCTCGCGCGCCTTGGCGTAATTGCGGTATACGTAATAGCGGCTGCCCTGGTCGAAATAGCCGGCACGGGTGTCGGCGGCAGGTAACAGGACGAGCAGGAGAAGTGCGCTGAAAAACAGGTTCTTTTTCATATCAGTGTAATAAAACTCCAATTATACAAAGATAGCACGGCGCGCGCGGCCTTTTGTCAAGAGAATTCCTCCGCGTTCACCGGCGGTGTGCCAAAATCCCGGGTGACTATAGTAGACTTGTTGTATAACTGACAAAAATGTCGTCGCGAGGAGGCCGCAGGCCGACGTGGCGATCTCAAAAGGCAACAAGTTAGAGGCGAAAAACCAGATACTGTATGAGATTGCCGCGCCCCGATAAGACCGGGGCCCGCAATGGCAGCATGGTAGTATGATGTATCCCGGAATTTATTGTTTACGCTTCGCCGGCGGGCACAATTTACATTTGACTTAATTCTTCCGGCACGCCATACAGGCGCCATTATGGTCGCGCAATCCATGCTCAGATCGGCGGGCGTCGTCATGCTCTCCACGCTCACCAGCCGCGTTATGGGCTTCGTTCGCGACATGATCGTCGCCGCCTGTTTCGGGGCCTCGGCATCGCTCGACGGCTTCTTCATCGCCTTTCGCATACCGAATTTGCTCAGGAGGCTGGTGGCCGAGGGAGCGCTTACCATCTCCTTCATTCCGATCTATACCGAGTACCTGGTTAAAAAAGGAGACGGGGAAGGGCTTGAGCTGGCGCAAAAGACGCTCTCGATATTGCTGGTGGTGCTGGCAACGCTCTGCGCCCTCGGGGTGTTTTTTTCACCTGAAATTGTGAGGCTCTTCGCCTACGGCTTCACCGACGAGGCGGTGCTCGCGCTCACCACCGACCTGAACCGGATCATGTTTCCCTACCTCTTTTTCGTCGGGCTGGTCGCCTTCGCGATGGGGGTGCTGAACTCGCACGGCTATTTTTTCGCGCCGGCGTTTTCGCCCGTGCTGTTAAATGTGGGCTTTATAATCGGCGCGCTCTTTTTTCGGGATCTGTTCGATGAGCCGCTCCACGGGCTGGCCTGGGGCGTGATACTGGGGGGCGTTCTGCAAGTCGTTCTTCAAATACCCTACATGGTGAAGTCCGGATTTCGCATGCGCTTTTCGATCGACTTCAACCACCCGGGCATCCGCTCGATATTCAGACTTATCGCACCGGCGGTTTTCGGCATAGCGATATACCAGATCAATATTTTCATGAGCACGGTGCTGGCGTCCATGCTTGCCCCCGGGAGCATCTCGTACCTGTATTACTCGGACCGGCTGACCGAGATGGTGCTGGGGATTTTCATCATCTCGATCGGTAACGTCATCCTGCCCGAGATGTCGCGCGTTTCGGCGAAGGACGACTTCGAGGCGCTCAAGAGCATTTATGTCCGGTCGGTGCGCGCGGCGCTCTTCCTGGCCGTGCCGGCGGCGGCGGCGCTCATGGCGGCGGGGCTGCCGATCGTATCGGTGCTCTTCATGCGGGGGGCATTCACCGCGTATCACGCCGAAATGACGGCGCGCGCACTTTTTTGCGCGAGCATCGGCATCGCCTCGGTCGCGGTGCTTCGCATAACCACACCGACCTTCTACTCGCTGAAGGACACCCGGACCCCGGTCGTGACCTCGGCGGTCTCGTTTGTAATCAATATCAGCCTGGGCTACGTACTCATGCAAACGGCGCTCGCGCACGCGGGACTGTCGCTGGCCAATTCAATTTCGGGGACGGTGCAGATGGGGCTCCTCCTCTGGTGGCTCTTCCGGAAAATCGGAGCGGTCGCCGCGCGTCCACTGATCGTGCCCGTCATAAAATACTGCCTCGCCAGCGGCGCGATGGTCGGCGTTATACTGCTCGTTGCCGGCATTGTGGACTGGACGGGCGATCCGTTCATCCGCCGCGCGCTTTTTCTTATTATCGTGGTGGCTTCCGGCGGCGCGGTATACCTGCTTGCGTGCCTGGCGCTTGGAGTGGAGGAGATGCGCTACATTATCGATAAGATGCGGAGCGTTGCGGGGAGGCGCTGAACTACGCGCCGGAGGCTCAGGGTTCCCGCTCCACCGAGAGGTTTTTGATCGCCGCCACCGCCCTGAGGTACGACAGGGGCGTCGCCGTTTTAAGATGATGATACGAGAAAGCCACGTAGCGGTTTGCCTGCTTTGCGCCCGGCCGCGTGGCATCGACCTGCACCCATTTCCCGTTCCGGTGCGCCTCGGCCCACATGTGAAAGACAAAGACGTTGTGCGCTCCCTCGAAACTCTCGCTGTAGACCATCCCCACCACGGCGCGCGCCGGCACGCCGAGCGAGCGAAGCAGCGCCACGGCGAGCACGGCGTGTTCGGTGCAGTCGCCCGCGCGGCCGATCGCTATTTCGCGCGCCGGTATGATGGGTATGCCGGCTCGTTTATCGGTGATGTGCGCGTATACCAGCCGCTCGACGGCGTCGATTTCGTCGGCCCTGCCCCTGGCACGGGTGGCAAGCGCCCGCAAGAAGGGATCGTCCAGGTTCAACAGCGCCGTATCGTCGAGGTGGCCGGCGGCGGGCGGATTCGCCCCGTCGATGCCCGACTGTAGTGACAGCATGGTCTTTCCTCCACGGCTACGGCGCGCGGTTACGCGCTGGAAGGGGGTGTCGGGCAGGGAAAAGGAAGGGTCGGTCGAGGATAACAGGTAACGGCTTACGCGTTCCAGGGGGATGCGCGCCGTGTCGCCGCGCGCCGGCACGGAGAACATGGCGGGATCGAGCGCGGTCGAATCGGCGCTCCAGGTGAAAGCGATCATCAGGGACGCGGCGGTGCACCATCGCCTGATGCCGCGGGACTTGTTTGCGTTATGGCTCATTCGAGGATGAGCTCGACGGTGAGGTTCATCATCTGGATGACCGCCTTTACCATTACGCCCTTTTCGTCGAGGTACGAGTCGGCGCTTTTGATGACATCGATCGACTGGCTGACGTGGAGCAGCCTGCGCTTCGTTCCCGCGACGTCGACGAGCTCCCGTCCCACCACGCGCGTGGTGACGGGGACCAGCGCGTCGAGTTCGATGGACGGATCGTAGATGGCGCCTTTAATTTCGAGGCCCTCGCGGAAGCGGCCCTCGATGAGTTTCGCCGCAAAGTAGTTGCCGTCGAGCACAAAATCGCCCTGCAGGGTGACGGTCGTTTTTCGACCGCCGGAACGGATTTCGACGTTTCTGCCGCGGAAGAGGGCTGTCGTTTCGATGTCCTTCCATCCCGTCGGGAATTTTATGCGGTTGCTGGTTTCGATTTTTACCGGGGTGAACTCCGTGGTTTCGGTGACGACCTGCCTGGAGACGTTCTGCATTCCGGCGATGTTCATAGTGAGCTCGGAGGTGATGATGTAGGTTTCGCCCTCCCTCCGGTTGGAGATGACGGCGTTTCCACCGCGCGCGCCGTTGATGAGCAGGGCGTAATTCCAGCGTCCGGTCGGTATGGAGTCGGGAACGCCGCCGCATCCGAGCGAGATCAGAAGTGCGATGAGCAGGGCCGGGATGATATGGTTCATGCTTTCCTCCTGCGTGTGGTGATGGCGCGCCGGTTCCGACCGGTCCGCGGCGGGGTGCTTCAGGGCGCCCCGGTATCCGCCGCGTATTCCTCCGCGTCGATTGCGCTTCCGTTCCTTTCGATTGTCTGACCCGTGCGAACCAGTTCGCCGACGGGGGTGACGCGTACGCCGTCGATGGTGATGGTCATGGTGGCAACGTGCCGGCGCGCCGAAGCGAACAGGTAGCCTCCCCGGGTCGAGTAAAGATGCGAACGTTCGCCCGCAGACCGGCTCTTTCCGTCACGCGTGTTATCGACGGGAATGGTCTCCTCGATTATGCGAAATCCGAGGCCGGTGTGGGCGGCGATCTCGCGGGCCGCAGAGAGGATGCCGCCGGCGGTGTCGGCGAGCGCGCCGGGGGCGAACATCTGGCGTATGCCGCGCAGGAGCGCCCCGGCGGCCTCGTCGTCGGGACGCCGCTCGCCGATCGTTCCGGTGAGATACAGCGTATCGCCCGCGCGGGCGCCGTTTTCGCGTACGATCAGCACGGCTTCTTCACCCGGCAAACCGGCCATGGATGTATTCGATGCGCTTGCGGCATTTTTCGTAACCGAGGATCGGCACCGTTACATCGAGCTCGGGGCCGTGGAGCGAGCCGGTAAGCATGGCGCGTACGGGCATGAAGAGCTTCTTGCCCTTCATGCCGGTGTTCTTTTTTATACGG
The DNA here is from genome assembly GCA_025457965.1 of Spirochaetota bacterium. Taxonomy (GTDB): domain Bacteria; phylum Spirochaetota; class UBA4802; order UBA4802; family UBA5368; genus MVZN01. Next base: position 55,509 of record JALOTJ010000015.1, read on the forward strand.
CCGACCAGTTCGGCGGCGCAGGTGGTTTCGTTGAGCTCGCCGGTGATGAGACGGTACGCCTCGGCGATGACGGCCTTCGAATCGGGCTCTTCGAGCATCGCGGAGGCCTCGGCGTCGGGTTCCATTATTTCGTCGAGGAAGAGCGCGGCGTGGCGCGGGACGTCGGAGAGCACCTCGCAGTTTCCCCGCACGGCGTCGATGACGCGCTCGAGCCAGGACCGGTCGAGCCCCGACACGTCGTAGCCGGCATCCGAAAGATGCGGTATGAAGAGATCGGTGATCTTGCCGAGATCACAGGCGCGGATGTACATGCCGTTCATCCAGCGCAGCTTCTGGAAATCGAAGACGGCGGCGCTTCGCGCGAGGTTTCCCATCTCTATCTGCCGGGCGATCTCCTCGACGCCGAGGATCTCCTCGCCGGACTCGGCGGCCCAGCCGAGCATGGCCAGGTAATTGACGAGCGCATCGGCCAGATACCCCTCGCGCCGATATACGTCGACCGAGGTGATGCCGTGGCGCTTGCTGAGCTTGGAGCGGTCGCTTCCCAGCACGAGCGAAAGGTGCGCGTACTCGGGCACGGGGAGTCCCAGCGCCCGGGCGATGAGCACCTGCTTGGGCGTGTTCGGGAGATGGTCCTCGCCGCGGACGACGTGCGTGATTTTCATGAGGGTGTCGTCGATGATGACGATGTAATTGTACACCGGCACCCCGTCGGAGCGCACGATTATGAAATCGCCGCCGATATTGCCGCTCTCGAAGACGACCCGCCCCTTGATGTGGTCGTTTATGACGACGGTTTCATCATCCGGTACGAGAAAGCGAACGGTGGGTTTCCGGCCCTGTGCCTCGAGCGCGGCCCTTTCGGTATCGCCGAGCCTGCGGCACTTTCCGGGATAGACGAATGCGCGCCCGGCCTCGGAGGCCTCGCGGCGCATCGCTTCGAGCTCGTCCTGGCTGCAGTAGCAGTGATAGGCCTTTTTTTCGGCGAGCAGGACGTCGGTGTATTTTTTATAGATGTCGAAACGCTCGGACTGCCTGTAGGGGCCGAAGTCGCCGCCGGCGTCGGGGCCCTCGTTCCAGCGGATGCCGAGCCAGCGCAGGTCGTCGAGAATGGACGCCTCGGACTCGCGCGTGCTTCGCTCCATGTCGGTGTCCTCGACGCGAAGCACGTAGGTGGCGCCGTACTTTCGCGCAAGGAGGTAGTTGAGCACCGCGGTGCGCGCGTTTCCGATGTGCAGGTAGCCCGTGGGGCTTGGGGCGAATCTGAGTCTCATTGGGTTCTCCTTGGACTGCGTGTATCCGGAGCGGCCGGCCGGCGCCGGCAGGCGTATCCATCACGCCCGCGCCTTTTCGCCGTGCGCGCTCAGTAATCGTACAGATTGACCGACGGCCTTCCGGTAATGACCTGCGCGGCGTCGCGCGCGAGCCGGTTTTCGATTTTCTTGATGCGGTCCACGGTCTCCTCGGTGAAGAGCACGCGGCCGCAGCGCGTACACTGAAAGGCGGGGATGTCCTCCAGCATCAGATAGAAATTATCGCGGCTTACGCTGTAACAGCTTTTTCCCTCGATCAGCGCCCCGCCGCAGCTGCATTCCATTAGGTGGCTCCGTTTCGGTCTTCGTGACGCCCGCGCGCCCCGGAAAGCTATATGTCGCGCCGACAGCCTCCCGCGTAAAGTACAATTTTTGCGTGGAGCGGGGGTAATCGCCGTAAATTTTGGCCGCGGATTGAGGGGAATGCGGGGTCAGAGCATCCGGCAACGAGCATCGTGAATGCGGGGTCAGAGCATTGATTGAGGATGGCTGGGATGATGGGGGTCAGAGCATTGATTGAGGATGGCTGGGATGATGGGGGTCAGAGCATGGTTTGAGCCCGGATTGAGAATAAGGGGTCAGAGCATCCGGCAGCGGGTTGGCGCACCCCGTACGGTGCGGGATGGGGCCGGCTGGATGATAGGGGGTCAGAGCACTTTTCGGGGACGGCAGGGGGAAACAGGGGTCAGAGCATGCAATTTTACCGGGAATGGCAGGGGTCAGAGCCCCTTGCGGATGGCTGGGATGATGGGGTCAGAGCCTTCGGCGGGTTCCCGGCTGGAAAGCGATAGGGGGTCAGAGAACGGGTTGAGAACGGGTTCGGCTTGCGTCGATTGCGATACGGGAATGCGGGCGCAGGGCATTTCTGCGGATTACTTTGTGCAAGGGGTCAGAGCCCTCAATTTAAGCCGTGCGTTTGAAGATGCAAAAAAATCGCACCCTCACGATAGTATAGGTACTACTTGCCTATTTCATCAACAGATCGGGCGGTGCGTTCAGTTCTGGCGCTATAGCGGCAATTTTAACATTATTTTTACCTCGTCTTGATAGGAATTTAACATTGACATGAGAGCTTTGCCTCGTAGACTCGCCTGCGTCTTGTGAGTTTACCGGACGGCGACCTGCATGTCCACGCGGCCCCGCCTCTCTCCCGTGATGAAACGGGAGGACCGCGGGACCCGGAGCGGTATGCGGCGCTCCGGCCGAATAATGGAGGTATCGCGAAACCCGGTAATGCCGGACCTTTCCCGCCCGCTGCGGGAAAGCGATGCGCATTCCCCGGCCGAGCGATACTTCCATAGCATACAATTAAAATCGTTTCAGGAGGAATTACAGATGAAGTCACGTAAATTTTTTGCGCTTCTGGTGGCGGCCGTGTTCGTATTCGCCGGCGCCGCGTTCGCGCAGGACGCGCCCAAGGCCGACGAGCCGAAGCCCGTTGTTGACGTGAGCGGCGTGCTGTATCTGGACTACGCGTATTACATGAAGAGTGACTCTGGGCAGGAAAAGGCCGACAATATGCGGATCACGCGTGCGTATGTCAACTTCGCGAAGAAGATTGATGATGTGTGGAGTGCGAAGGTCACCATAGACGGTTCTGGAGTTGCTGAGAAGGACAAGGACAATAAAATTACCGCGAACAACCTTGTCTTTATTAAGAATGCTTATGTTGAGATGAAACAGGCATTCGACCCGGTTGTCCTGAAAATTCAATATGGTATCGTGGGTACGCCAATCATCGGCATCGCCGACAGCATGGGGGGGGCACGATGGATTTACAACACGTACCTGGATAAAAGCGGTGACCTGCTCGGAAAGACCGGTGATGCGGCTGTTGCCGCAGACTATAAGAGTCATGCGCTGGATGTTAGCTCCGCCGACATGGGTATCAAAGGTGAGCTTAGCATCATGAAGATGGTTACGATAACCGGTATGTATTCCAACGGTACTGGGTTCAAGTATACTGAGGAAACACAAACCGCCAGCACAGAGCCGAATCCCATAGTTGATAAGGCCTATTATGGCATGATCAGCATCACTCCGATTAAGGGCCTCTTTATAAACGGTTACTACCACACCAGGGATATCGTTAAAGCTACTGCAGACGATGATGAAGTTACCTATTATGGTGGCGGACTTGCTTGGAGCGACAAGTCCTTTAAGGTCGGTGCCAACTACGTGATGGGTGAGCGGGATTCAGTTGATGTTCGGCAAAAAGCCGATTATACCCTTTACGAAATTTGGGCAAACATCAACTTGGCAGAAGTGGTCGGAGTTCCGGTCATTCTGTATGGCAAGTATGCAGTGGGTAGCACAGAAAGTGATGTAAACATATTGGGTGAAGTGCAGGATGTGGATAGCACCGTATACTATGCCGGTCTTGGCTATCAGTTTAACAACGCTGTCCAAGCGATGGTTGTGTATCAGGCACAGGAGTCTGAAGGCAAACTAAATGGTGGTGGAAAGGGAACGGTCAAGGACAACACCCTTTGGGTGAAGACGGAAGTCAAGTTCTAAGCTTCCATTCCAGTTTGTGCGTACGGAAGAGCGCGGCGTTTGCCGCGCTCTTTTTTTTGTGGTTTGGGCCGGGGTGTGGGGTGAGAGGCGCAGCGGCTGGGCGCTCTGACCCCTGGTGCGAACGCGGC
>JALOTJ010000157.1 GCA_025457965.1 Spirochaetota bacterium
GTCTGCACCAGGCCCGATGCGGAGATGAGGCCCAAATCGGCGTAGCCGCCGAACTCCTTCACGCCGTCCACCGTGTTAATGCTGATCACCGCCGCGTTCGCCGAGCCGTACTGGGCCGGGAACGCGGACGAAAACAGGTCGATCTCGCTCATTAAATTGTTGTTGATGACGGAGTGAAGTCCGCCAAAATGCAGCGGCGAGTAAATAGGAATGTCGTCGATGAAATAGTTATTGTTGCGGTCCAGCCCCCCCCGTATCACCAGCGGGCCGAAGAAGCCGTCGGTGCGAATGACTCCCGGCAGCGAGGTTAGTGCGCTGATCGAATCACCGAACGAGGCCGGTACCTCCTTGAGCTCCCGGACCGTCATGGTATAGCGCGATACTTTCTGGATGTCGCGCTCGCCCGTGATGGTGATCGCGGCGCCCTTTATGCTGATGGCGCCCAGGCGGAAATCCCGCACCATGTCGCGGTCGATCCTCAACTTTGTTTTAAGCTGGCGGAGTCCTTCAGACTGCACGATCACCGTGTATTCGCCCGGTTCCGGGACCTGCAGTGCGTAGCTTCCATTTTCGCTCGTGCGCGCCTTTATCTGCGCTTCGAGCACGATCACCGTCCCGAAGTCAACCGGCTGCCGTTTCGTATCGTCATAGATCGTTCCGCGAAGCGTCAGCGCCTGCGCCGCGGCCGGGGCCAAAAGCAGCAGGGCCGCGGTAAGAAGGCCGCATGCCCGCATGGCGCCCTTGCGCATGAGTGTTTTCAGCATTTTCGTTTACCTTTATACTTCGAGTCTGAATTTCAACGGCATTTCCATCTTTATCGGCACCCGCCTGCCGTTTACCACGGGCGGGCTGAACTGTGCGCCCAGAAGGATGATCTTCGCGTCGCGGGCGAACTCCTTGGCGATTTTCGCGTGTACCTCGGGCGGGAGGGCCTTCGAAAGCCGGATCCCCAGAATGCTCACATTGCGCACCTTTCCGGTGGATGAGATCAGGAGTTCCACGTTAATGACCGCCTCGACGTTCATCTCCCTGGCCGCTTTAGGATAGCGTTTTTCGAGTCTTCCGACCGGCCTCGGCGGCGCAATGTTCGGGAAGAACGCGAGGTCGACGGCATTGGGGTCGTCATTCGTACCCACGGCGCGCTCGACGTCGGCGCTGTCTTCGGCGGTGTCGCTTTTATCGATCGAAAGGTCTTTCTTCACGATGCGACGCGGCGACTGGACTGTTTCCATGTCAACAAACTGAATGTTTTCCATCGGGATCAGGTCTTCACTGTTTACGTCCAGCGATTCGCTGGAGAAAAGAAGAAATCCCATAAACAACGCCGACACCAGGAACGAGAATTCGTAGGGGTGCCTCGATTCCCAGCTCTCGAATGTTTTCCACAGTCTGACTATCGTTTCCATAGCTTTCATCGTCGCTTCCATGGTTCACCTCACCGTCCCGAGGGCGGCGTTTCGCGGGGCTCCGACATGAAAACCACGTTCAGGAAGTCCTGTTCCTGTAAAATGCCGAGCACCTCGGAAATATACGCGTAATCGAGGTTCCTGTCGGCCGTGATGGCCACCGGCCGGTCCTTCTCGCCCTGCCGCATGGCAAGGTTGTCGTGCAGGTTGTCCACACCGACCCGCGTTCCGTCGAAGTATATGTCGCCGTTGCGCGAAATGGTGAGGTACAGGCTGTCCTGTTCTGCTCCCTGGGTGGTCCCGATGGGCAGAACCACCTCGACGCCCTTGGGGGGCTCGGTGGTGGTGGATGCCATGAAAAAAACCAGCAGAAGCAGGGCGAGGTCGGCCATGGCCGAACCGATGGAAAGCGGCCGCAGCTTGTTTAAAAACGAACCCTTTCTCATATCCGTCACCCCCTGTCCGCGTTTTTCAGGGAGACCCGGTTCATCCCGCTCTCGCGGGCGACGCTGAGGGTGTCGACCAGGCGCTCGTAGCGGACGCTTTTGCCCATGTAGATGACCAGGACGCTGTCCTTCGTCGCATCGCTCCGTGCGATGAGTATTTTTTTAAACCCGTCCCGGTCCAGAACGACGCTCTCATATCTGAAGCCGTTGTTCTGGGGGTACACCTCGACGATCTGGCGTTCGTTGAGCTGGACCGCCCCCGCGGTTTTCGAGGGAAGGGAGAAAAATATTCCCTGACGCAGCACGAACGATCCGGTTACGATGAAAAATATCAGCAGTAAAAACGCCATGTCGGCCATGGATGAGGACTCGAAGGCGGGTCCCTGTGCCTCCCTGCGCCGCCGTTCGCGGCGGTGCAGTATTTTTACCAGAAGGTTCCTGTTGTTCATGACACATGGTTTCCGTTGATGATTTTATCGGAGAGCCTGGGCATCCCCTCGGTGATGGTCGCGATAAATTCCTCGGACCTGGTATACAGGTTCTGGATGGCGTTGGTGAAAACGTAATAGAAGAAAAGTGTCGGCGCCGCCACGATCAGGCCGCCGGCGGTGGTGACAAGAGCGACCTGGATGCCGACCGCAACCACCTTCGCGTTCACCGTCGTCGCCGCGGCGATCGCGGCGAAGGCGCTGATCATGCCGATGACGGTCCCCAGGAAGCCGACGATGGGCGCCAGGTTCCCCATTCCCGAAAGAAGGGCAAGTCCCCGCTCGAGTCCGCTGGCGAACACCTGGAAACGGTTTCGTAAATCATCCTCCATGTCCTCGCGGAATTTCGCCGGTGAGCCGGCCTTCGCGGTCCTGAGCATTTCATCAAGGCTCTCCTTCTTCCATACGTTATTGCGGGTGAAGTATATCATTCTTTCGATAATAATGGTCATCGAAACCAGGCCCAGGAGCAAAATGAAGATCATCAGCGGGCCGCCCTGCCTGACCGTTGTAAAGAGGTTGGTGCTTTCCGCGGTCTCGACGGGATCGCCGCCGACCATGGTATTATCCGACTGGTCCTTCCCAACGTCTTCGCCGGGAGTCTTCGATAGCGTACTGCTCTCCCCGGTTTTAATGTTTTCCTGTATCGGGGTGCCCTGTTGCTGGGCCTTCGCCGTGGTCAGCAGTGCGGGGACGGCGGCAAAAAGTGCCAGCGAAATAAATACTGCGATACCTGCACGGATTGTGCGACTCATTGTTGTTTCCTCCGAAAATTTGGTTGTTCCATATCCGCTCCGGTATGAAGCGGGTGTCCGAACGAATATCGTCTTCTGCTGTACTTCAACACCGCCCGGGCGAAAAAGCGTTACCGAAAAAAAATATTTTACGACCGAGCGTGCATCGAATCCGGAATGAAAAAAGACGTGCCGCAAATATAGGGCAGCCGGAATTTCCCCCGGCGCGGGCAGAGGGAAACCGGTTTGAATCCCGGTTGATTAAACAATACTAATTAACCAGAGATAGATTAAAAGGGGATTAAACGAAGATTAAAATTCATTAATTGTTATGAATTTCGGGAAAATAGACGAAAAAAACAGTGCCCTGCCCCGGTTCGCTCTCGACCCGGACCTCACCGCCGTGCAGTTCGAGTATTTTTTTTACGATCGCCAGTCCCAGGCCTGCGCCGCCCGTCGCATGGCTGCGCGAGGCGTCGACCCGGTAGAAACGGTCGAAGATCCGGGTTATGAATTCCGCCGGTATTCCGGGGCCGTTGTCGGAAATGGCGACCAGCGCCGTCGCGGGCGGGTCCGGGGCCTCTACTAAGGATATCGTCACCTCGCCGCCCGGCGCCGTATACTGGACGGCGTTTGCCAGTATGTTGAAGAAAAGGCGTTTCAACAGTCCCTCATCGCCGTAGACGACAACCGGAACGAAGGCGCCGAATTGCAGGGCGACGGATTTCTCGCGGGCGAGGAGGCCGATTTCCTCACAGGTTTCGAGCAGCACGCCGTCAAGGTCGACCCCGTTGAACCGTGGATGTATCCTGCCCGCCTCCATGCGAG
>JALOTJ010000158.1 GCA_025457965.1 Spirochaetota bacterium
TGAGCGTCCGATCGGTCTGTTCCCATGAAACCGGCCGCAATGGCACCGGCGCGCCGTGCCATCACCCCCATTTTTACCTCGTTTTGCGTCATATTTTTGTTGACATAAGCCGCCCCCGCGCGAATATCGAACGAGGCTTAAAGGTCTAATTTTCCTTAATAATTCATGTTCTTTTTCATATTCAACGTAGAGTAGCCCGCCTCCAGGGCTGCCCGTATCATCTTTAAAAGTAAAGGAGACAGTGTGTGAAACGGCTACGATCATTACTGCTTTTCTTCCTTCCCTTTGTTGTCTTTACCTACGGTTCGTTCATAGTGTTTCAGGCGGCCTGCGATCGCGCCATGAGCGTCCAGGCCGAAAAGCTCCTCCCGTTCAACCATAAATCACATGTCACCAAGTACGACGCGTCGGACTGCGAGCTCTGTCACGGGTATTACGATAACGGCAGGTTCAAGGGGCTCCCGACGGTTGGCGACTGCAAGATGTGCCACGACGGGAATACCGCCAAGGAAAAGGCCTTCTTCAAAGGCTTCAAGGACACGGACAAGCCCTGGACCTCGTGGGTCAAGCAGCCCGACCTGGTGTATTTCAGCCACATGGCGGTGATGAAGAACACAAAGACGGCCCGCTGCGCCTCGTGCCACGGCGACAAGGCCAATTCGATGACGACGGCGAAGATAAAGGGCAAGATGCCGATGGGCCGGTGTATGGACTGCCATACCTCGCTTAAGATCAGCAACGCCTGCACGGTCTGCCACGATTAAACGAACGGCACGCCGCGATCAAATATCGAATGAGGAGTAATTCAATCCATGGAAAAGCTTGAAAGACGTGAAATTATAATGATGGCGGGCGGCGCCGTCGCCGGCGCGGCCGTCGGGACGCTTTTTTCGGGCGCGCCCTTCCTCGGTCTGCAGTGGCTCGTCGAATGGACGCAGGACCAGTACGTGCCCGCGCCCGGCGAAGAGAAATACCTGCAGGGCCGCTGTCTGCTCTGCCCGAGCGCCTGCGCCCTTTCGGTGCGCATGATCGGCAGCCGCGCCGTGAAGGTCGAAACCGCCAATACCGGATGTTACAAACCGCAGCTCGCGATACAGATGCTCTATCATCCCGAGCGCATTAAAAACCCGCTCAAGAGGGTCGGAAAGAAGGGTTCGGGCAAGTTCGCCCCGGTGAGCTGGGAGGAAGCAATAAAGGACATCGCCGCGAAAATCGACGGACTGCGTGCGGGTGGAAAGGCCGCACGGATCGCCGCGATCAACGGCTCGGCCGCTTATGCCTCCGGCGAAATACTGAAGCGCCTGGTCAGGGCCTCGGGAAGCCCCAATGTCTACAGCGAGCCCTGCGTAAATACCCTGTCCGCGGCGGCCACCCGTCTCACTCAGGGCCAGTCCGGCTCGATATACTACGACTTCGAGAACACCGACTATATCCTGAGCTTCGGCGCACGGCTCGTTGAGGGCTGGGGCGATCCGGGCAGAATGAACAGGGCCCTGGTGGGCTGGAAAGAGCGCAAGGCGCGCTACGTGCAGATCGACACGGCCTGCACCAGGAGCGCTTCGATGGCGGACAAATGGGTGCCGGTCAACGCCGGTACCGAAACGGTCCTCGCGCTCGGCATCGCCAACCGGCTCATCTCCATGGGCAGGCTCTCCGGAGGCGCCAACTTCGCCCAGTGGTCGCAGATCGTCATCAACGACTATACGCCTGAAAGGGTCGCCCAGATCACCGGCGTCGGCGTGGACGCGATCAAGGAGATCGCCAGGGAATTCGCCACCGCCCGCAACCCCATAGCCGTCGCCGGCAAAGGCGCGTCGGCCGTCTCATCATCCACCGTCGAGTTCGCCGCCGTCCAGGCGCTCAACAGCATGGTGGGGAGCCTCGGCCGCAGGGGCGGCGTGATGCTCGTGGATTATCCGGGCCTCGGCGAAGTCGCCGTCAACGCGGCCGGAGCGAAGGGGCTTGACGACTTCATTAAGAACGGCGCGGCCGACCTGCTTTTCATCAACGAGGCGAACCCCGTGCACCGCAGCGTGTACGGCAGGGCGCTCGCCGAAAAACTTAAAAAAGACACCATGGTGGTGGCTCTGATGCCGCTGCTCAACGACTCGGCGGCGTACGCCGACTACGTGCTTCCGACCATATCGCCGATAGAGGGCGAACCGGTCGAGCCGCGTTTCAGGGCGATGCATCCGGCCGATGCCCTGCTCGCCATAGCGAAGGCGGTCAAGGGACTGGAGAACGCCTTCCCATGGACGGGCAATAAAGACATTATCCCGCTTATCGGCAGGCAGAACGTAAAGGCCGCCGGGAACTTCACTTTCCCGGTCGAGCTTTTCAGGACCTACCTGGCGGAAATCTCGAAGAAGATCGGCGACAAGAACTACCCGCTTTCACTGGTTCCCATCGAGGCACCGATGGTCGGTGACGGCGATGGGCTCGCGCTCCCCTACGTGCTCAAGGGCCTCGACGCGGTGACCCTGACGGGCAGCAAGCTGTGGGTGATGATTAACCCCGAAACGGCGAAGCAGGAAGGAGTTTCCGAGGGCTCGAGGATCGATATCGAGTCCGCGCGGGGCGAGATCGGCAGCGTAAAGGTGCACATCACTAAAACGGTCGCTCCCGGTGCGGTGGCCATACCGATAGGATTCGGTCACGAGTTTTACACCCGGTACGCCGAGGACAAGGGCGTCAACGCCAAGGAAATAATGTCCGACGATATAGATCCCATATCCGGTGCCGCCGACTGGTGGTTTACCAGGGTAAAAATCAGCTAACGAGGTGATGATCAATGAGCGGTCACGCAGCACCAAAAAAGAAAGTAAGTGATATGAAACGACTGTGGGGAATGTCCATAGATCTCGATAAATGCACCGGATGCGGGGCGTGCCAGGTGGCGTGCAGTCAGGAAAACAACATGCCCATTTTCGACGACGATTCGGACCTGCCCAAACGCGTGGTTTTTCTCGACCTGATGAAGGTCACGAATGAAAATGACAAGGACGCAAAATTCGGCGAGGTAAAGGTCGCGTATCTGCCCAAGATGTGCATGCAGTGCGCGGGCAACGATCCCGAAAATCCGCACCCTCCCTGCGTTTCGGTATGCCCCGTCGTGGCGACCGACGTGGGCGACGACGGCGTGGTAAGCCAGATATGGTCGCGCTGTATCGGCTGCCGGTACTGCCAGGCGTCGTGCCCCTACGAGGCGCGTGTATTCCACTGGTGGAAGCCCCGCTACGAGGGGAGCTTTCAGGAAGGGCTCAACCCCGACGTATCGGTCTCCTCTCGCGGCGCCGTGGTAAAGTGCACCTTCTGCAGCCACATCTGGAAGCGCGAGCGCGACAGGATGATCGCCAAGGGCATAACCGACATCAACGCGGTGCAATACACGCCGGCGTGCGTATCCTCCTGCCCCACCGGCGCGATGAAATTCGGCGACCTTAAAGATCCGCAGTCGCCGGTTTACGAAGAAAAACTCCGCAGGGATCCCCGTGCGGTCCGCCTCGTACACTCGATCGACGCGCTCCGGGACACCAACCCGGCCGAATACGAGCGACGCATGAAAATCAAGGACTTCCCGAACCCCAAGGTCTGGTATCTCACCAGCAACGAGTGGCTCAGGGAGAAACTGAGCGGATTCAAGAAATCCTAAGAGGACAGATAAGGAGACCGACTGTGAAGAACTTTATCGACTGGTTAAAAAACGAGTGGAACAGCTATTCGAAGAACATGCAGATCGCCCTGTGTGTCCTCTTCGGGCTGGCCGCGCTTTTCGTAATCTTCGCCATCCAGATCCTGTTCTGGGGCCTCGGCTACACGGACATGAACAATAATTTCGCCATGGGGATCTGGATCATCGGCGACCTGGGGCTGGTGGCGCTCGGCGGCGGGGCCTTTTTTAC
>JALOTJ010000159.1 GCA_025457965.1 Spirochaetota bacterium
AGCCCATCCCCACCGCCGCGAGCACCAGTATCGGCCACATGAACGCCCCGCCCCGCACGAACCAGTCGTACAGCGATATGCTCGATGCGGCGGATTCGTCTTCCCCGGGGACCGTTGTGCTCCCCTCGACCGTGGTCGCCTGAGCGTCTTTCGCGCTCCGCTCCTTGCCGGGATTGGCTCCGTCACTGTTGATAGATCCCTGCGCGTATAGCGGCCTTATGTGCGCCGTTGTCGTCGCGACATACAGCCCCGCGGCCGCAACCGCCAGCATGATGATGAATGCGGGAATTCTTTGCCTGATCATTGTTCAATCACTCGCCCGTGCGGAAATGACAGCGTGAATCGGTGCGCGCGGTCTACTCCTTCTCTTCCCTGCCGAAGCCGATCTGGTAAAAGTACCAGCCCATAGTCAGAATCACGAGCGCGAAGCCGGGAATGAGGATGAAGAGTCCGGGGTCGCGCGTGGCCACGATGAAGAGCTGCGGCCTGGTCTCTTCGAGCAGCTTCGCGTAATTATAGTTATTTTCCTTGTTGCAGTTTTCATCCGCCGGATTCTGTACAATCGGCTTTCCGGATTTCTTTTTCTTTTCCATATCCAGCTGTAAAAGCGCGCCGTTAATGGAAACCGAACGCAGAAATTCCACCGGGACGGTCGTTTCGACTCCATCCTTCATGTAGGAAACTTCCACCGTCGACTGCGCGATCCGTCCGGCGAGAAGCGACTTCTCATCGAAAAAACGGTGGCGGACCGCCCCGACCGTAAACGCCCCCGTGCCCGCAAGGTCCAGCGTCGCCCCCTCGACGAGTGGCGCGCGCTCCTGCGTGAGGGCGGTGAAGCTGAGAAGGTGCCCCGACAGCATTCCGATAAATAACAGGTGGATGATCGACGGCGAGAGGAGCACGGCGAAACGCTTCGCCGGCATCTCGCTCCGCTTCGGCCACAGGGCGATGACACGCCTGGCCGTGCAGGCGGCCGTGTTTATTCCCAGCAGGGCGAAAATTCCGAAGAGCGCGACGATCCACCATGTCGAGCCGATCGCCGCCATGCCCTTAGCGGCAAACCAGTCCTGCACGCGCACGCCGTTCATCGAATTGAAGAGCGCGTAATCCGCGGCCGCATACATGGAGCCGATCCACATCACGGCGGCGACGGAAAGGAGCAGCCAGAAGGCGATGCGCAGGTCGCCGAGTATGTCGAGTATGCGTTTCATCACTCACCCCCCGATCCGCGGGAATCCCATCTCGTGGAGATGCGACCCGAAGCTGTTCATCATGACGACCAGGGACCCGACGGCGGCGTAGTATGATTTTTCGCGCACTCCCCACCGCGGCAGAAAGCGCAGATGCAGGTACGCGGCGAAATAGCACCAGATGACCGCCGACTGCAGATGGCGGGACCCCCACCGGAAGGTCGTCGCCCAGCCCAGGTAGGCCCACACCGCGCCCGTCACCTGGGCGATGCTGTAGAGGACGAATCCCCAGACTATGAGCGAATGGTAACCGTTCGATTCTCGCTTCGTGGCGATGCCGACCGCGGCGAACCAGGCGGCCAGGTAAAAACAGGCCTGCCCCGTCACCTCGGAGAGGAAAAATACGTTGGCCCAGACGGTCAGCTTGTTAGGGGTGGGAGGGATGAGTCCCTTGGGATAGGCGAGCGCGAAGAGCGCGAACAGAAAGACCGGCGCCGCAGCCGATTCCCAGGCGATTTCACGGTCCGAGAGGAACTTCATGAGAATGACCGCCAGGGCCATGCCCCACGGGAGCAGGAAGACGCCGTCGAACATCCCGTTGGGAATGAAAATTCCGGTGATCCAGCCGCGCGACACCTGGTAGACGGTGTGGAGCGCGAAGCCCGTACACAGCGAAATGAACGCCACGCGGCCATTTTTGAAAAGGTGCAGTATGAAGGCGGCGGCATACAGCGCCGCCGCCGCATAGAGAAGAACATGTATGGTCATCTATTTCACTTCCTCGATCAGCATGATATGCGAGAGTCCCCAGACGTCCCTGTCAACAAAGTAGTCGTTGACGGGGCCGAGCATCGGGCCGGCGGCGGGTTTCTTGCCGTCCATCTTCTCTATGAGCATCATGCCGCGTCCGTCCGCGGTCTTGAATATCTCCGTGCCGGAAAGGACCGAGCGGTACCCGTCGCAGGCGACGAAGAGGAAGAAGTTCTTCGGCCCGCAGCCGGGAAAGTTTTTAGCGAGCAGCGAGGCCAGGTTATACCCCTCCGCGCTCGAAATACCCTTGTAGCCTTTCCCGTGACCCGTGCGCACCCAGCCGTCGCTCACGGCGCGCTTGACGCCATCGAGCATCACGGGCCGCTGTTTGCCCTTCTCGACGACCGAAAGTCCGGTCGAGACGCACTTCGCACCTTTGCGCATAACGGGAAGAAGCGAGTTATCCACCTCCGCCTCGCGTAAAAGCACGCGCTTCACGTCGTCCATGTAGCGCGCGGTGTCGGGCTCGGCGGGACACACCAGGCGAAGGCCTTTCAGGTTTTCGCGGTGGGCGTTCCATGTATAGGGCTCGTCCTTTTTCGGTTCGCTCGGTAATACCTCCCGGCGATCGAATGCCAGCATGACCGGTTCGGAATCATCGGTCATGGTGAGCTCACCGTAGCTGAAGTGTACGCGCTCGCCGTCGGCGTTCTCGAACGTAACGATCATGTCGAGCGGGCGGTCGAAGGCCGCGTTCTCGGCCTTTTTCGGGGCGACGCCCTCCAGGATGTGCAGTACCGGTATGCCGGAGTAGCGGTAGGTCCCCATGAACTTGCCGTCGGGCGCGACCTCGCGCGTCCGCATGCAGGTCGGCGCGAAGGCGTTCAGCGCGTCGGCGCCGAATGTGTAGACCCTCTTCGTGAGCCCTGACACCTTGAGCGTGGTGCCGCTTTTAACCTCCTGCTTCACCGCGAGCGGCGTGGCCCCGGTTACGGCCATGATCTCCACCTGGTTTTTCGAAAAAACGAGCCGGTAGCCGGCGAAAAGCACCAGCGCGCCCGCCGCCACCGCGATCAGGATGATGTGATTTTTTTTCATTTGTGTGCCTCGGTCTGGTTTGAAGTCGGTTAACAGCGAAGGTCCGGTATTTCAACCGGCCCGGCGATCAACCGGACCTTCCTCTCTATGAAAAATTCGCACGGGCGGGATTCATCCCGCCCGTGCGCTTCAGCATACGCTTACACTATGGAATTACACATTAACTCTTTACAGCTTCGCCCCGCCCCCGAAGTAGAACATGCGTCCCGGCCCGGGATTGAAGGGATCGGCGTTGTAGTCGTCGAAGATGTTCTTACACATTACGTAAACATCAAAGCGTTCCGCGATTTTTTGCGAGACCTTGATATTGACCATCAGAGGATCGTGCAGCTTAACGGTCTTATAGTATCGCGTCGTATACGGCTCAACCGCATCGAGTGGGTCCTCTTTCTGAACATAATAGATTTCATTCATCTTGTACTGTCCCCAGAGGTTAAGCGAAGTTCCATTAATAAAATCGAAAAGGATCTGGGCGATAAACTGGTGCTCGGGGGCTTCAGCTACTTTTTCACCTCTCGAGGCTATCGAGTCGTCAAGGTCACGAGCGTAAATATAGACATGCGATAGAGAAACATCAATATCCATGAGTCCGGCCAACTTCGTGAATTTACCGGAAACTGTGTTCTCAAAACCAAATATTTTGCTTCCATCTATGTTCATTTGATAGTCTATACCGGTATCATCATCACGGATACGTGCAAGCTTGTCATCAAACAGTGTGTAGAAAAAATCCGACCTGAAGCTGACGGTTTCGTCCAAGAACAAAAGCTCGAATCCGGCGTTTGCGTTATACGATCTTTCAGGCTTTAATTCTTCGTCCACACCGGC
>JALOTJ010000016.1 GCA_025457965.1 Spirochaetota bacterium
GGGAACGAGGCCGACATATCCATCATCGACGCGCTCGAGTACCTCGGCGAGGACGAACAGACGAAGGCCATCTCCCTGTACATAGAGGGCATCCGCGACGTCCCGCGCTTTATCGAGGTGGCGCGCCGCATAACGCCCCACAAGCCGGTCCTCGCGCAGTACGTCGGCGGCTCGAAGGCGGGAGCCCGGTCGGGTAAAAGCCATACCGGCGCCATGGCGGGGCCCGACTACATTTACGACGGCATATTCCGCCAGGCGGGCGTGATACGCGTCGACTCGGTCGAGGACCTCTACGGCCACGGCTGGGCGCTGGCCACGCAGCCGCCGCTGCGCGGAAACCGCGTCGGCGTCATCACCAACTCGGGCGGTCCGGGCACGGCCATGTCGCACATCTGCGAGGGAGGGGGAATGCAGATACCGGTCTTCTCCGAGAGGCTCCAGGAGTCCATCTCCCCCATGGTGCCGCCGCACGCCCCGTGCGGGAACCCGGTCGACATGACCTTTTCGCTCGACACCAACTACATCACCACCGAGATCCCGCGCCTGACCATGGAGAGCGGCGAGGTCGACGGCATCGTGCTGCACGGCGCGATGGGTTCCGGCTTCCTCAAGGCGGTCTATCCGCACTTCCAGGAATTCCTCGAGGGAAAAACGATCGACGAGGTGGTCGCGTCACTGACTTCCGACCTTACGGCTTCGGCGAACCTGCCGCGCGTCAACGGCATACCCATGCTGCTCTCCTCCTTTTTTGACAGGGACGACAGCGCCACCGTCTTCTACGAGGACAACAACGTGCCCGTGTACGACTCGCCCGAGAAGACGGCGCGCGCCATGGTGACGCTCAACCGCTACCGGCTGGTTCGGGGCCGCGAGGCGCACGAGCCGGCGCCGCCCGTTCCACGCTCGGCCGCAGCGGCGTCGATCATCGACCGGGCGCTTAAAGCCGGCCGCACGGCGCTCGACGAGCACGAGGCGAAACTCGTACTCGCCGCCTATGGCGCGCCCGTGACCGAAGAGCTGCTGGTGCATTCCGCGGAGGAGGCCGCCGGGGCGGCGGAGTCGCTCGGGTATCCGGCGGTGCTGAAGGCCTGTTCGCCGGAAATTCTCCACAAGACCGAAAAGGGCCTGGTGCGGCTTAACCTATCATCCGCCGGCGAGGCGGCCGCCGCATTCGCCGACATTCAGAAGGCCGCGGGCGCGAAGGTGCCGGCCGTCGTCTACCGCATGGTGAAGGGAAGCCGCGAGCTGGTGGCGGGCATGACGCGCCACGAGGGGGTCGGCCCCTGCCTGATGTTCGGCCTGGGCGGCATCTACACCGAGCTGCTCCGCGACATATCGTTCCGCGTCGCGCCGATCACCGGCGCGGACGCGCGGGAGATGATACGCGAGACGAAGGCGTTCGGCATGCTCGGGAAATTCCGCGGCATGCCCGCCGCGGACCTCGAGGCGATAGCCCGCGTGCTTACTGCCGTGAACGCCCTGACGCAGAACCACCCCGAGGTGCGCGAGATCGACATCAACCCGATACTTATAAGCGGCTCGCTCCCGGTCGCCGTCGACGCGCTGGTGACGCTGGAGCCCTAGGAAGGCATGCCGCGCGGAAACCGTCTCCGCGCGGCGTAACCGTCCCGATCTCATCCGAAGCGTTAATTGCTTTTTTCAGGACATCCGGAATTTCCTTGCCCCC
This sequence comes from Spirochaetota bacterium, assembly GCA_025457965.1. GTDB lineage: Bacteria > Spirochaetota > UBA4802 > UBA4802 > UBA5368 > MVZN01. The sequence continues at coordinate 1,688 of JALOTJ010000016.1, forward strand.
GGCCATTCCCGATGATACCATTACCGGGCGATCGGCGAAGCCATCATGAAAGCGCATACTGATCGTGGAGGACGAGAGCATTATCGCTCTCGATCTTTCGGGGATATCGCGGGACCCGGGCTACGAACCCTCGGGGGCAGTTTCAACCGGACGGATCCGGGGCGAGCAGGCGCTCGGCGAGAGCGAGGAGCGGGTAAAGGCGGTCTTCCGCGCCGCCCCGACGGGCATAGGAGCAACGCGTGACCGGATACTGCTGGATGTCGATTCCCAAATCTGCCCAGTGACCGACCATGCCGGGCAGAGCGCGCGAATACCCTGTCCCTAACGGGATGATTTGGGGTATGTCGGTGCGAGGAAGCACCGCCAGAACGCCGGAAAGGGGACGGGAACGGTCGAGACACGCTGGTTGAAAATGGACGGCGGCGTGATCGATCCGGCACGCGAAAAGATAGCATTGTGGAAATTGCTCTTCCCGGAGTGAACTTCGCCCCTGCGGGAGCCCTTGCGCGCAGAAACAGGCGCGGAGGATGTATGGAGCCGGGACTCTTAAATCAAATTTAATGGAGGGTCGACCATGTACAGAATTTTACTCGTTGCAGTGATGGTGATGTTCGCCGTATCGTCGGTCTATGCCGACGATGTAAAGCAATCCGCCTGCAAGGCCGCATGCATCGCGAGCAAGGACAAATGCGTCAAGGAAGCGGCCGGCGGCAAAATGAAGGAGATGGCATGCAACCAGGCGTTCCAGAAATGCATGAAGGATTGCGAGAAAGAAGACGGAAAAGAGAAAGAGAAGGGAAAGGACAGGGACAAAGCGAAAGGGAGAGGAGAAGGCGACGAAAAGGGACGCGGTAAAAGGTAATAACCGGCAGGATCCATTCAAACACCGGCAGTCCGGAAACAAAACAAAAAACGCGCCGGAATATCCCCCCGGAAAGCATACGCCGGGGGATTTATTTTTATACTTCGATGCTGATTCAATGCCAATGCGCCGTGCCGTTTACATACTATGGCGCAAGACCGCATGATCCCGTCATTTTATATCAGCGGCTCTTTGCCTGAAAAGGAAATGAAAAATGGAATCCGAGTAGAGGTTCATCCTGACCTTGCCCTTGTCGGTAATCGAATACCTCCAGAAACCGTAAAGCTTCGCCAGGTCCACCAGTCTTTCACTATACAGCTTCCAGTTGAAATTTTTCCTGACTCTCTCGACGCCGCCGCGTGAAATTTTTCCCCACAATTCCTCATCGCGGACGGTTGCGTCGAAAAACTCTTCCAGCGCCTTAGCGATCAACTCGGATCTGCTGGTATTGATTAAAAATCCGCTGTTTCCGTCCTCGATTATTTCGATCGGTCCGCCGAAACGCGTGGCGAAGGTCGGCAGTCCCGAAAGCATGGCTTCGAGAATGGTGAGGCCAAAGGCCTCGAAATGCGCCGGCTGTACAAAAACCCCGCGGAGTTCGGCCATGATCCGGTATACCACTCCCGTATGTGCCTTGTCGACGCCGGGCAGCCAGCGAATGCGGCCGTGCAGATTGTATTTCGCGATGAGCGAATGGGCGATCCCTATCTGCGCCCTCTCCTCGGCATCCTTCGAATCCTCCGTGTTCGGGCTTCCCGCCGCGATGATCAGATTGCAGCGCTCCTGAAGCATTGTACTCAAACCGAACGCCTCTATCAGCCCCGTAATATTTTTTATCCTGTCGAGCCTCGCCATTGTAAAAATCGGCGGCTTCGCGGGGTTCACGAGCGTTCCGTGGATATTATACGCCTCGTCCGAAAATATCCGCCGCCCCCATACATCCCTGTCGCCCGAGATTCCCACCCTAGCTTCATAATAGGGGAAATACACCTCCTCGTCCACTCCTGGAGGGATGACGTTGAACTTGGGCGTGAAGAGATTGATGCCGCCGGCGGCCTGATACAACCCCGGAAGAGAAAAGAACTGGTATGACTCGTATTGCCCCATCGTGTGTTCGGTTCCCGTTATCTCCTGACGGGTGCTCGATATGATGAAATCGCACTTGTTCATCGCGATCATGTCGGCCGTGAACTGGAGCGAAAAGTTATAGTCCTGTTCCATGTCCCTCCAGTACAGGTCCGAGAACAGGTACTTGGTCTTTTCGAGTGCGTGCGCGATATTGCATTGTATGACTCCCAGCCTGTCGGACATCATGGTGGCGACGAGATTTCCGTCCGAGTAATTGCCGATTATGAGGTCGGGACGTCCCTCGAACTCTCCGGTCATCTCGGTTATCGCGTCGTCGGCAAATCGTTCGAGGTACGGCCAGATATGGAATCGCGAAATCCAGCAGGGGGTCACTGAAAGGTCTCGCTCGCGAAAGGGGACCCTGAGTATCCACGCGTTCTCGGTGTTATATATTTTCTCCCGTCGCACGTCGCAGGTCGTGTCGCCAGCCTCCGGTATCAGGCGCGTTATCACGACGATGTGCGGCCGTACCTCGATCCCCGTCATCCTGATTGCTTCGGTCAGGTGCCTCTCGAGCGCCCGCACCTGGTCGAGTATATAGATAACCTGCCCACCCGTATCTGGACGGCCAAGCACATTGTCCTGCGCGAACCACCCGTGCGGCGAAATGATCGCGACCCTCGAAATGAGCGGCATCGGCACCCGGCGTATGAACGATTCGAGGAGCGTGTCATCTGGCTCGTTCAACAGATCGAACAGAATCTGCATGCTTTCGGCGATGCCGCCCGCGGTATTTCCCCAGCCAGGCTCGAAGCCTTCTATGCCCATCTCGCGGGCCATATCCGCGGCCGGCGTTTCCGGGGCAAGGGAGGACATCCGCTCCAGCATGGTCTGCAATCCCATATAGAAAGACTGGAAATCGGTAATGACGTTTCCGTTTACGAGCAGCTGCTGCCCGCCGTAGGAGTGAAGCTTGATGAACCGGAAGAGCTTGTCGTTCCAGTCCGACGGGTTCTGAAATATGTTGCTCGAAAGGTATCTGCTCAGAAAGCGGATGCCGTTGCCTATGGTCCTGGTGTCCTTTATGATCGGCGAATAATCATAGAAGGGCATAAAGTCGATCCGCAGGCCTCCGGGCGCGGCATCCCTGCCGAGCACGAACGCGTCCTTGATGTCAAGGTATTCGCCGACCGTAATTTCATCGGCGGCGGTGCAATCGCGGTGGATTATATAAAAACGGTAGCGCGCAATGGCATGGCGGTGCACTGCCACAACCGAACTCTCCCGGACCACCACCTCCTGCACCTTCGACAGGAAAGCGGCAACGGACGGCGCTCCGTTCGCGCCGGGGACGCCGACCCCGCCCTGGAACTCCTCGTACAGCAGGATAAGGTCGTTGCGCAGGAGAAAGCGCCTGCCTCCGTCCAGGAGCCGACCGACGAAGTCCCTGAAACCGGGCCGTCCGTGCGATCCAATCAGCATATCGAGCGGGTTTTTCATCAGACCATCTCCCCTTTGGTTTTCTCAATAAAGCGATACCGCCCAATTCCCTCGAGTATCCCCCCGGCGCATTTTTCGCGCGCGAAATATATATTACGCAATCCCCTGAGCTTCTCCAGTTCCGGGCTGTAATTGCCGACAACCACGCCGAGCAGGTCTCCCCGCAGCATCTCTTCGTCGTTTCCGGAATCGCCGGCGACAAGCATGTTCTCAAGGGGAACCTCCCACTTGTAGCTGATGTAGCGTATCGCCTTGCCCTTCGACGCGCGCGCCGGTAGAATGTCGAGGTGCTTCCCCTGGGAATAGATGAGGTTGTACGCGCATCGATTTTTGGTAAGCAAATCGTGGATCCGCGGGAGTCGTTCGTCCAAATCCTCCATAAAGTAACTGATCTTGAGTTTTCTCTGGGCGGCGACGCCCTGCATTTCGAGGAACTCGAAACGGGAAAGCAGATTAACGATCTTCTCGCGCTCCCACTTTTCCGAGATATGCGCGTGCCAGCCGCGGTCATAGATGAGCTCTCTGCCGTAGTAAATCTCGGAGCCGACGGACGAAATGATCACGTCGGGTGCGCGAACACCGTGCCGCTCGAGAAGGGCGAGAGCCGAATCGATCGTCCTGCCGGTGGCTACGCCAAAGCCGAGGCGCCCCCTGTTCTCCCGGAGCACGTTCATCAATTCATCAAGCCTCGAGTTGTCGCCGCCGATGAGGGTATTGTCGATATCGGTGATAAGGAAAAAATCAATTCCGGCAAACCGTCTTCCCGTCACCGTATCGCCATCTCCGGCCGAAAAATCGGTGGAGCTCGCCGCCGAGCACAGACTTTCCACTCTATCCAGGTAAGCCGCGACGTGTGCGGTCCAGGAATAATGCTCCCGCACGTTGATGATTCCATTACCCGAAAAAGTTTTCCAGAGCCCGGTATCCGAAATTATTTTCTTTATGGCACCCGCGATCTCGCGCGTGTTCATGGCGTCGACGAGCAGGCCGTTTTCACAGTTTTTAATAATGTCCCTGGGCCCTCCGTCATTGGTGGCGACGATCGGAAGGCCGCTGGCCGAGGCCTCGATCAGGGTGAGGCCGAACGGCTCGATGAGTGCCGCGTTCACGAATACGCCCCCCTTCGCGGCCGCGATCTTGTACAGCTCGGGCACCTCGTACTCGAACTCGTGCTTCTTCGGAATGGCCATCTTGCCATAGAGATCGTATTTATCCAGCATCAGGAGCATTTCGGTGAGCACTGAACGTTCGTTTTCCTCCATCTCGGCGATATCCTTCCGGATGCCCGCGAAAACGGCGAGGTTCGCCATGGCCTGCAGTTCCAGATCCTCACCGAAGGCCATTATGAGTCCCGTGATATTCTTGCGCTTGTCCGGCCGGCACAGAGCAAGGACCAGGGGCTTGTCGGCGTTCATGAAAAAGCGGTTGAGTTCTCCGAGTACCGAGACGTGGGCGAGAATCTCCCGTTCGTCCTGCTGGTGCCCGGGTAAGAGCACATGATGGTAGGGATAAAACTTTTCGAGGTCCACTCCGGGGGGGATCACCGCGAAGGGAGGCAGGCGCCCGCCTGAATACGGGCCGTACTGTTTTTCGACCTCCTGCTCCGTGCTCGCGATGACCAGATCGGCGTTCTGCAGCACCTCTTCTTCAACCTCGATGCGATGATCTATCCGGTATTTTTTTAGTATTTCGCTTTCGCGCATTCCCTCTTCAAGAAGCTTGGAGAATTTGGAACGCCCCAGCGAATGACCGGTAAAGATGAAGGGAACACCTAAAAATTCAGAGAGCCGTAGCGCAACGTAGCCGGCGTCGGCGTAATGGCCATGAACGATGTCCGGAACGGCGTCCTCCCGTTTGATGAATTTGATCGTCTTATCGATGTATTCGTCGAGATGATCCCACAGCAGTTCCTTGCGCATGTACTTTCTGCCGCCGCACTGAATGCGCACAATCCTGAAGCAGTCGTTAACAACTTCCACGGAATTCGAATAATCGGCCGAGACCGTTTTATCGGTGACCAGTCGCGTAAACAGGTCGACGCGGCCGATACGCTCGTCCATTCCGAGATAACGCGCCAGCTCAACGACGTACTGTATCTGCCCGCCGGTATCCGCGTCCCTGCCCAGCTCGAGGTTCTCACCGCGGAGCAGCCCGTGCAGGCTGAACATCTGTATGTGGAGTTTTTTGCCGCTCACGACTGTGCCTTCCTGAAGAGGTCCCGAAACGGAGTGTAGAAGTTGTCGTAAGCGGGAATAGCACCCTCGATCGCGCAGATGCTCCGGGCGAAGGCGGCCGAAGCCTGAATCAGCTTTTCGTGCCCCCACTCATGCAGCAATCCCGCAATGAGCATCGCACTGTACCCATCGCCGGCACCCACGGTGTCAACAACGGCCACATCTCCATTTTCTGAAGTCTGCACGCGTATACCGCCGGTGAAAAGCTCGCTTCCCCCGCTCCCCCTGGTCAGGGCAAGCATTTTAAGGTCATAGGTGCTGATTAAAAAGTCGGCAAATGCCCGCTCGTCGCCGCTGAAATCATGCATCCGCTGTATTTCGACCAGCTCGTCAAAGTTCATCTTCACGATGTCCGCATACTCTAGCGATGGAAGGACGATCTCGCGCAGGGCACAGCCGGGGCGGAGATTGACGTCGTAAAAGCAGAGCGCCGTGGAGGGCTTTTTCGCGAAAAGCGATTTTACGAAATCCCGCCCGTGCCGTGTGCGCTGAACAAGCGAGCCAAAATAGACGATACGGGCAGATGAAAGCTTTTCCTCTATCTGCGCCGAGAGCTCCAGGTAATCGTACGATGCGTCGGGGAGAATGTTAAATTCGGCGTTGCCCGACCGGTCCAGCGAAATCATTACCTGCCCCGTTGTGTGATCACGGTCACGCTGCACCAGGTCCGGCGGAAAGCCCACCGAGCGCAGATAATCGATCATCTCATCCCCGAGATCGTCGGCCCCGACGCGCGAGGCGAAGGCGGCGTCGAAACCGAGGGAGCGCAAATGGAACGCAACATTGAAGGGTGCACCGCCGGGGCGCCTGTACGATGGAAAGATGTCGAAGAGTATTTCGCCGATTGATAGAATCATTGCCTCCATTTTTCAATCTGCGAGCGGATGAGTCAAGGGTTTTACGCAAAATATTTCAAAAACGATCCGGGCAGCACGCGTAGATATATCGCATAACCATAAAACAGCCTCTCGAGTATATTGGAAAACCTCACTTCCCCCTGCAAACAACGGCGGTGACGGATTATACAATCTGGGAATCGGAAGATCACGGGTGTCGCATTTCGTACCCGTACTTGGCGTCCCTGGCGAACCCCAGCTTCTCGTAGAGGCCGTGCGCCCCGGTCCTTTTACGATTGCTCTGAAGCACCACCTTGTAGCAGTCGTTCCGCCACGCGATATCGATCGCCGCGCGCATCAGCATGAGTGCAAGGCCTTTTCTACGGTAGTCGGGATGCGTGATGACGTTTTCGATGAAGGCGATCGGCCGTCCGCCCCGCGTGAGGTTGGGAAAAATATAAAGGCAGCATGACGCGGCGGTAGCGCCGTCCGCCTCGGCGATGAGGCAGCGGCAGATGTTCCCCGAGGAATGAAAGAGGCTCCAGGATTTCTCGATCCGCCGGAGGTCGGAGTAGTCGTCTTCGGGATTCAGATGGCGGTGGAGCGCGATGACGCTGTCGAGCTCATCGGCACGCGCTGTCCTGACCGTATGGTTCATGCACATGTCTCCGGTCGCCAGATTGCACTTTCTCCGCAAATACATTCGGCCCTCGGCTTATCGTTCGCGCGGCGCCCCGGAGGACGCGAGCCGCTCATCCATCCGGAACCTGAAAACATACTTCATACCCGCAACCGCCGCATGCTCATGTGCTCACCCATGAACGCACGGGCGATGCGCACCTTCACCAGCATGCCATGACCTGAATTTTTGCAAATATAAAATCCACAGGGAGCGGCGGAAAGACAGGGTTTTACCGCCCGATCGACCTTCTTCCTGATGGATCATCCTCTTCGGGCCAAATGGAGCGGTTTTATTCTTGAAAAAGCCAGCGGCCCGATTTAGCTTCTAATAGGGAATGGACCATCATAATCCACGACACGCCGGGAGGTGATAATGAAGGGCCCCATGCCCGTCTGGATGTTCCGCTTCATGGAATTCATGCTCGCGCTCCGCGATCTGTTGATCAGCCCGCGCCGGCGGCTCGTCGCGGCCGGGGTACGGGAGGGCTCGCGCGTGCTCGACTTCGGCTGCGGCCCCGGCACCTATTCGATCGGTGCCGCACGAATGGCCGGCCCCGAAGGTCGCGTCTACGCCCTCGACATCCATCCGTTCGCGGCCGATCGGGTGGCCGCGGCGGCCGCGCGGGAGAAACTCGGCACCATCACCACCATCGTCTCCGATTGCGCAACCGGCCTCGACGACGGCAGCGTCGACATCATCCTCTTCTACGACACCATCCACCTCATCGGGGATCCGGCCCCTGTCATACGCGAGATGCACCGGGTACTCTCACCCGGAGGTACACTTTCGGTCTTTTCGCACTTTATGCGGGGCCGGCGCATCGTCGAAATCGTTACCCGCGAAGGGCGGTTCGAGTATCGGGGCGAAGGGTACGAATCGCTGCTGTTCGTACGCGGACCGGGCTGAAGGCGCCCAGGTGCCGACCGATCACATCGCTCCTTTTTAATTCTCTATAGTACCGGCACTGCCTGAACCCTGCGATCGATACGGCAGGTCGCGCCGCCGAAAAATCGATGTAAGGCCCGGCATCCGCCGGTCCAATTCTAATTGACTGAAACGGCCGGGAGCGATAGGATCATGGGGTCGTTCAAAGAAGCACAGGAGTATTGACATGGAGCTCTCATCACTCGCATGGCTGTCCATCGGCGTTATTCTCGCGGCGCTCGAAATACTGGTGCCCGGCTTCGTCGTTTTCTGGTTTGGCATCGGCGGCATCCTCACCGCGCTCCTCGTCCGGCTGGGCGTTCTGGCATCGGCGGAGGCGCAGTGGCTCTTTTTTTTCATCTCATCGGTTTCGCTGGTCGGCCTCTGGTTCGGCGTATTGAAAAAGCGCTTCCATACCGACGAGTCCGCCGATTCCCGCGATCCGACCATCACCGGCCTTCGGGGAAAGTGCACCAGGCGCATCATCCCGGGCGTTCCCGGCGAGGTTGAACTGTTCGAGAACCTGCACGGCCTGCGCACCTGGCAGGCCGAATCGACCGCGATGATCGAGGAAGGAGAAGAGGTGATCGTCGCCGACGCGCGGGGAATCAAACTCATCGTTTCAAAAGGATAATAGAAGGAGGATTCATCATGACCGTATTGATCATCGCCGTGGCGCTTCTCGCGCTCATACTCACCTTCAAGGGCGTCCGTATCGTGCCGCAGGCCCAGAATTGGCTGGTCGAGCGCTTCGGCAAATACGCCGCGACGCTCTCCCCCGGGCTCAACCTCATCAATCCAGTATTCTCGCGCGTGTCCGCGAAGATCGACATTCGAGAACAGGTGCTCGATCTTCAGCCGCAGGGAATCATCACCGAGGACAACGCCGCGGTTAAGGTTGACGGCGTGCTCTTCTATAAGATTCTTGACCCGTACAAGGCCTTTTACGGCATCGAGCACCTCGAGTTCGCCATATCTAACCTGGCGCTCACCTCGCTGCGCTCCATAATGGGCCGCATGACGCTCGACGCCTCCCTCTCCCTTCGCGAAAAGATCAACGCCGAGCTCCTCAAGATCCTCGACGAGGCGACCGACTCGTGGGGCACCAAGATCACGCGCGTTGAGATCAAGGACATCATGCCCCCCCAGGACCTCCAGCAGGCCATGACGCTCCAGATGAAGGCCGAGCGCGAGCGCCGCGCCACCGTGCTCGAGGCCGAGGCGCAGAAAGAGGCACAGGAGAAGAAGGCGGAGGGATTCAAGAAGGCCCAGATACTCGAGGCCGAGGCGAGGAAGGAGTCCGCGTTCCGCGACGCCGAGGCGCGCGAGCGCCTTGCCCAGGCCGAGGCGAACGCCATCACCTCGGTGGCGGGGGCGCTAAAGTCCACCGGCGGCGATCCGCTCATGTACCTCCTGGGGCAGGAGTATGTAAAGGGCCTGGTGCGGCTCGGCGAATCGCAGAACAGCAAGATGGTCATCCTGCCGGCCGACCTCATCGACTCGGTACGGAACATCTTCAAGATAAAGGGGTGATGGGTACGCCCGCCGCGGCCCCGCTGCCATTGAATTCCGCGCGATGAAGATACTGGTCTGCGTGAAGCAGGTTGCCGACTCGGAATCGGTGATCGAAATCGGCCCCAGCGGCGAATGGATCGCCGAGGAGGGCCTTGTCTTCCGCATGAACCGCTTCGACGAGTACGCCGTCGAGGAATCGCTTGTTATACGCGATGCGTTCCCGGGCTCCACGGTTACGGCGATTTCCGCGGGCCCGAAGCGCGCCGAGATAACGGCGCGTCGAGCCATTGAGATGGGGGCGGACCGCGGCGTTCGCGTTCCGCTGGAGACGCCCGGGTACGTGAGCCCCATGGCGGTCGCCTTCCTCATCGCCGCGCACGCGCGCGGCGAGCGCTATGACCTCATCCTCTGCGGGGCCATGGCCGAGGACGACATGCAGGCGCAGGTGGGGCCGCTGCTGGCCGAGATGCTCGACATTCCCTCGGCGACATCGGCGATCGCGGCAACCGTCTCCGGGGATGCGTCCGCAATCCGGGTGGAGCGCGAGATCGAGGGCGGCGCGCGCGAGCTCATTGATCTCTCGCTTCCCGCGCTCGTCGCCGTACAGCCCGGCATTAACCGTCCCCGCTACCCCTCGCTCTCCAACGTGCTCCGCGCGAAGATCCACCAGATACCGACGGAGGAACCTGTCGCCGCGGCCCACGCACAGACGCCCGAGCGCCTCGTACGGCTCCGCCTCCCCGAACGATCGGGCGCCAGCGAAATGCTTTCGGGAAGCCCCGCGGAGAAGGCCGAAAAGCTCCTCGCGATCCTCTCCACGAAATCGCTGCTACAGGGCGCGTCATGAAACCCATCGTCATCATAGCCGAACTGGAAAGCGGCACGCCGCACCCGGCGAGCTTCGAGGCCGTGTCGTTCGCGCGCGCCCTCGCGCGCCTCGAGCCCGGTCCGCTCCGGATAATCGCTTTCGGCGCGGATGTTCGAAACGCCGCCCTGGAAATCGCCGCGAAAACCGGCGTCGACGTCAGCGCGCTCGAAAACGAGCACGCCGCCGGCTACACGGCCGGACTCTGGAAGGAGGCGCTCGCCACGTCGATCGCGCCGCTGGACCCGCGCTTCGTCGTGGTGCCGCACACGGCGCGCGGCTATGACTTTGCGCCGGGCCTCGCCGTGCGCCTGGGTGCCGGCTGCGTCACCGCGGTCGAAGCGCTACAAATGGACGACGGCGCGATCGGGCTCACCCGCTCCGCGTTCGGCGGGAAGGCCCTCATGCACATCGTTCCGCCGGAGGGATGCACCGTACTCACCGTGCTGCCGGGGGCCTTCCCCCCGGAGGAGGCCGCTCCCGCCGCGCCGGGCGCGGTCACCATACTGCGAAACAACGCGCGCGACGCGCGCTCCCGCGCGCTGGGGCGCACGGCCTCCGAAGTCGAAACGGCCTCGCTCAATGAAGCCGAGGTGATCGTCGCCGCCGGCAGGGGAATCGGGAAAAAAGAGAACCTGGCGCTTATTCGCGCGCTCGCCGCGCTCTTCCCGCGTTCGGCCGTCGCCGGCTCGCGCGCCGTGTGCGACGCGGGCTGGCTGGAGTACGCGCGGCAGGTCGGCGTTACCGGAAAGACCGTCTCGCCGCGCCTCTACATCGCCTGCGGCATCTCAGGCACGGCCCAGCACGTAGCGGGCATGAAAAACGCGCAGACCATCATCGCCATCAACACCGATCCCGGAGCGCCCATCTTCAACATCGCGCATTATGGGGTGGCGGAAGACCTCACGCGCTTCATTCCGCTTTTTATCGAAGCGTGCGGGAAGGTTTATAAAGTCTGAAACAGCGAAAGGCCGCGCCTTCACATCACGCACGACGAACGGGCGCCTTGAGCAAATCCATGAAATGCAACGAAAAAAAGTTATTGTTTCTTTTTATACCCCGTTGTACAGCGGGGAATCGGTTTTGTTCACGATCTTTCTATCGTCCGTTCCATCATCTTTCAAAGGAGTGTCCACCATGTCAGACGTGATTCTGTACGAGAAAAGGGAAAACATCGGCATCATCACCATCAACAGGCCCAAGGCCAACCAGCTTTCGGGCGAGGTATTCGAGGAGTTCCGCAAGGCGCTCGACGCCTGCGAGGCCGACAAAGAGCTTCGCGCGCTCGTCGTCACCGGCTCGGGCGACAAGATCTTCAGCGCCGGCGCGGACCTCTCCAGCGGCTTCGGCGACTACGGTCCGGTCGATTTCCTGAAGCGCGGCCAGGACCTCTGCAACAAGATCGAGGACTTTCCGCGGCCGGTCATCGCGGCGCTGAACGGCCACGCCTTCGGCGGCGGCTGCGAGATCGCCATGGCCTGTCATTTCCGTTTCCTGAGCGATGAGGGGCGCATCGGCCTCACGGAGACCAACATCGGCATCATGCCGGGCTACGGCGGCTCGCTGCGCATGCCGCGCCTGGTGGGCAGGGCGAAGGCGCTCGAGTACATCTGCTTCGCCAAGCAGATCGACGCGGCCGAGGCGCTCGCCGTCGGACTGGTGAACTACGTATTTCCCAAGGACAAAGTGCTCGCCGAGGCGATCGAATTCGCCAAAAAGCTCGCCGTGCGGCCTCCGCTAGCGGTAAGCGCCGTCATCAAGCTCCTCTCGGCGAGCCCGAGCATCTCGCCCGAACAGCACCTCAAAGTGGAGCGCGAGTCGCTGGCAAAGCTCTTCGGCTCGAAGGACACCGCCGAGGGCCTGACCGCCTTCATGCAGAAGCGGCCTCCGGTCTTCACCGGCGAGTGAGGCCCGGCTCCGGCGCGCCGTCAGTTTCGCGGCGCGCCGCCGTTCACTCCGCCCGCTCCCCGACCCATTGCCCGCGCGCGCCGTTGGAGACCTGGTAGTAGGTGCCGTCGAGCTTCTTCATGCCGTCGACGATGCGAAACTCGAAATTGCCGTACCCATACGGGGCGTTGTAATAACCGACGATTTTATCGCCGCTTATCGTGCCGTTCATCTTCGCCGTCCCGTATGACTCGATCGATTCGCCCCTCACCGCATTCCCCTCGATCTCGAGTACGATCCTGCCGCCCTTCGTCACGCCGTGCGCATCGGAATACCAGGAATTGTAGGTGTAAGCGCCCGTTTTCACGGCGACACCGCTCGATGGCTTGCCGCCGTCCACGGGCGGCCTCACCGCCGTCTCGGCGGCCGGGGCCTTGAGGCCGAGGAGCGCGTAGGCAAGCAGCCCGAGCTTCTCCGGTATTTCGTCCTCGGATTTCGCGCTCGCCGTATGGGCACGCACGATCTGCCCGGTGTCCCCGTTCACCATGCGCGCCGAGATCGCATAGGCCCCGCCGAGGCGGGAGACCGAGCCCACGATAAGGAAATCGGCGGCAAGAAGCTTTCCGAGTTTTTTGGAATTCCCCTCGTCGATCGCCCCCGACAGGGAAAGCCCCTGCTCCTTCATCACCTCGTTAAGCTGATCGCGCTCGACGAGCGTGAAGCCGGCCGCATCGATCCCGGCCATCACCCCGCGCAACAGCTCGGACACGGCCACGCTCAGCTCCTGGCCCGCGCCCGCGCTCTTGAAGTTCATCACCACCAGCGTACTGGCGGAGGCATCGGCGGGAAAAAAACCCGCGGCGAAAACCGCCGCCAGAAGGCCCGACCATACACAGCTTTTCATCGTTTTCATGGACGGATGCTACACCTCCCGCCGGCGTCGGTCAAAGTTTTTTTACCAGCGTTTTTATGAGGGCCCGGTTTATCCGGTATATGCATGCGGTGCTAATCCAAAACGGTTTTTTTTTCGATAAGTAACTGAAGGCAGAAAATCCGTCAGCACCGGAGCGCACGCGATGAGCAGGCAGCTTATTCCCGTCATATTGATCATTCTATTCATGGCTCCCGAGATCGGGGCCTACACCAACCAGCGCCACGAATGGTGGAAGATCAGGCTCCGGAACCTGCGCGAAGAAAGCGCGTCCCTTGAAAAAAACGCCCTGATCGGTCCGGCGGTACGGGAGCTGGTAAAGAACGATATCGAGCGCGCCGGGGCGGTCATACGGGCATTCGAACGTGAGCGCGGCGGCGACCCGCTGCACCACCAGGGCAAAACCTGGTCCGATGACGAAATAAGGACGTTCGCCGGTCGCATCACCGCGCCGGTATTCTCGGCCTGCCTGCTTGAGTACATCACGACCTCGGCCGGGCATCGCGATAATTACCGGGCGGTAAAAGGCGCCGCCGAAAACGAGATCCGGCGCATGATGAAGACCTCCCTCGGCGCGGCCGACGACGAGCTCCTCGACGCGGTCGTCACCAGGGACGTCTCGAAGGTGGAATGGCAGTACTGTACGCTTGAGGCGTTCCTCTCCGCGGCGATGCGCACCAGCGGAGACCTTCGCGCGCGTGTCATCGCCTCCGCCGGCGAGAGCGTTGCGCCCGACAAGTCCGCCCTGTCGCCCGCCGAAGTACGCAGGCTCGTCGTGGAAAAGACCATGGCCGAATGCTCCGCACTAATGAATCCTTCCATCATCGCGATCATGCCGGACGATCTGGCCTCGTCCCCCTCCTGGCGGTCGGTGCGCTCGCGAATCGACCATCGGCTTTCCCTCATGAAAGATCTCAAGGAGATGGCCGATACCGGCGGCGAGTTCATCGCACCGGTGAAGCTTCGGGAACTGCTCGACAATCCGGCCGACACCGAGCGCCTGGTCTTCTCCAGGGCCGCCGTGCGCTACTTCGACCGCCGCAACATCGACACGGCCGCAGGTGGGGAGCCGTCGGGGAACGGGACGTTTATCCGGATACCGAAAAACCCGGATGGCACCATGCTCTTCCGCGATCTGGACGAGGCGCGCCACGCTGCGGTGATCTCGATCCGCGGCGGAGAGGCTCCGGCGTTTTTCACCGCGGCCGAAAAGAATTTCGCGTCCATTGTCGACAGATACACCGCCGAGACACGCACGGGTTTTTCCGTCGGAGAGGAGCGCCTGCGGAGGATAAAGGACGATGACCCGGACGGCGGGGTCGCAAACGAAAAGGAATTTTTACAGTCGAAGGCCGTTTTCGTAGACAGGATGGCGCTCGTCCAGGGGTACGTTTTGAGGTCCACGCGCTATCTCAAGTGGCTCCCCGCGGGGCGCGGCCTCGACGGCGGAGCTATCGTCGCGTCGATCAAGGCGCGCGCCGCCGCGAACAGGGCATACCTGTCCTTCGCGGAAATGCTCGCGGTCGAAGGGGAAGCGGTCGCCCCGCTCCGACAGCCCGTTCTGCAGCGGCGCTACGCGCTCGCCGCGCGAAACATCGAGTCGCTGTACCGGGCCGCCGGGAATTCCATGAGCCTGGATAAAAACGCCGTGCGTTTTTTAAGCGCCGCGCAGCAGGGCGACGTGCGCGCCGTACGCTCGTCCTTCAACGATAATCTTAAAGCGGCCCGAACAGCCAGCGGCGCGCGCCTGACGGCTTTCTCAAAAAGCGTCGCCGCCGCGGCTAAAAAAGAGCAGGGCCTCTCCGAAGCCTTCCAGTGCGCGACGGCCGATTTCGAGATCGAGCAGATGATGAAGAGGCTCGACGAATACTCGGCGCTGTACGCCCGGCTGGACTACACGGGCGGCGCGCTCGGCCGCTACGCGAAGCTGTACAACGACATGGAATCCCGGCTTTCCCGCGGCGAAAAACCCGGCCGGCTCGACGAGGTCATCGCCCAAAAATCCCTGCTGGGCATGGTCGAGCATTTCGACACCGGCGCCATACGCGCCGAACGGGCGACGGCCGGATACCTGCGCCGCGAAATCGCCACGGAGATATCGCGCCTTGCCACGCTGATCAATTACTACCGGCAACGAAGGATTGAAATTCACGCCGGGCCCTCGCTCGAGCGGTTCGCCGAACGGCGGAAGGCGCTTGACGAGTCTCCTTCCATAGCGATCGCTTCGTGGACGATGAACGGCCTGAACGTGGAGGAGGTCGACCGAAAGGCGGCTCACCGGCTCACCGGGATGTACCACCGCCTTATCTGGCAGGCGAAGCGGCCGCCGGAAACCGGTGTCGCCGGCACGCCGCCGAGCGCCTCATCCGACGGGCACCTCCTCTCGCCGCTTATCCCCGCGGGATGGTTCGAAAGCGAACCGGCCGCGGACGAGGCGGGCGATGGGATCATCAAACGTTACACCAGTGCCGACAAATCGGCGAGCATTACCATCGCGCGCGTGCAGGCGGGTGGAAGGATGCTTAACGAGATCAGCGCGCGCTGGGCGAAGGAACGCGGCGCCGGAATCGTCAGGCAGCGATGGGGAAAGAAGGAAAACCTTGACTACTTCTGGACGCTGGCCCGAAGCCCCGGGAGGAACGTAATGGAAGTCTATGTACTGGGCGAGGGACAGGGGGCGCTCGTGGTGTCGGGCACCACGCCGCGCGACCGCTATACGGCGTTCAAGGCCCACCTCGACGCCGTCTTCGAGTCCATGGCGCGTTGACGGCCGTCCTTTTCGGGGTGGCCCTTAAGGCTCGCCCGTGAGCACGCCCCAGTTCCCGCGGATCGTCGGCAGCTTCAGCGACCCGGACAGCAGCCTCATGAATTCGGCGCGCGGTATCGCCCGCGCCCCCAGGCTCTCCAGGTGCGCCGTATGCACCTGGCAGTCAATCAGCGTAAATCCCCGGGAGTGAAGCTCCTGCACCAGCGTGATGAACGCCGCCTTCGAGGCGTTGGACACCGCCGCGAACATCGACTCGCCGAAGAAGCACCCGCCGAGCGAGACACCGTAAAGACCGCCGGCGAGCTCCCCGTCCTTCCACGCTTCAACCGAGTGTGCCAGCCCCAGTCCGTGAAGTTCGCTATAGGCCTCGAGCATGTCGTCGGTTATCCAGGTGCCCTTTTCGCGGTGGCGCCGCCGGGAGCGGCAGGCCTCGATGACACCGCGGAAGTTTCTATCGAAGGTGATGGTGAAAATAGTGCGTTTCATGACCTTGCGCATGCTGCGTGAGACTTTCAGCTCGTCGGGAAACAGGACGTACCGCGGGTCGGGCGACCACCAGATGATCGGGTCGTCGTCCGAATACCAGGGGAAGATGCCGTTGCGATAGGCCTCGACGAGGCGCCGGGGGGAAAGATCGCCGCCGACCGCGAGGACTCCTCCCTCCGCGGCGAGCTCGGGCGGGGGGAAGACAATGTCCTCGCACAGGCGGTAGATCGGCATGGGGCCTCTCAGGCTGCGGGAGTTCCGCCCTCGACAACGCGGATCGCCACCTCGTCGTTCTCGATTGTCGCCTCGGCTTTTCCGCCTCCGGCGAGCCGACCGAACAGCACCTCGTCTACGAAGAAGCGCTTGATTTTGTCCTGCACCAGCCGCGCGATCTCGCGCGCGCCGAACTCGGGCGAATAGCCCCTGTGCGCGAGCCAGCGCACGCATTCGTCGGCGAGTGTGAGCTCCACTTTCTTTTCAGCGAGCTGGAGCGCGAACTCATCGACCGCCTTCCTAACGATGCTCTGCACGATCTCCTCGGTGAGACCGGAGAAGGTGATAACGGCATCCAGGCGGTTGCGAAACTCCGGCGCAAAGATGCGCTCGACCGCGCCGAGCACCGCGCCGGGATTGCCAATCGCATCCCCGAAGCCGATCTTCGATTTCGCAAGCTCGCGCGCGCCGGCGTTCGAGGTCATGATGATGACGACGTTCCTGAAATCGGCCTTGCGTCCGCTGTTGTCGGTGAGCGTGGCGTAATCCATCATCTGGAGGAGCGTATTGAAAATGTCGGGATGCGCCTTCTCGATCTCGTCCAGGAGCAGCACCGCATACGGGTTCTTGCGGATGGCCTCCGTAAGGAGCCCGCCCTCCTCGTACCCAACGTACCCGGGAGGGGCGCCGATAAGCCGGGCGACCGTGTGCTTCTCCTGGTACTCGCTCATGTCAAAGCGGTGGAGCGAAACGCCCATCACCAGGGCGAGCTGGCGCGAGAGCTCGGTTTTGCCGACGCCCGTGGGCCCCACGAAGAGAAAGGAGGCCACCGGCTTGTTCGGCTCGCGGAAGCCCGCGCGCGCTCGCTTGATCGCCTCCACGACCATCTCGATCGCTGCGCCCTGCCCGAAGATCCGCGCCTTAAGCCCGGTCTCCAGGTCGCGCAGCCTTTCGACCTCGGACGAAGACACGTTCTTTTCGGGGACCTTCGCCATCTTCGCCACCACGCGCTCGACGTCGGCGGTTTCTATGCGAATCGTCGTTTCGTCGGCGCCGTTCATGCGCGCGAAGGCCCCGGCCTCGTCGATGACGTCGATCGCCTTGTCGGGAAGGTGGCGGTCGTTCACGTATTTGGCCGAAAGCTCGGCGGCCGCGCGCAGCGCCTCCTCCGAGTACTCGACCTCGTGGTATTCCTCATAACGCGACCTGAGCCCCTTGATGATGAGCACCGTGTCCTCTATGGTCGGTTCGCTCACCTCTATCTTCTGAAAGCGCCGTGAGAGCGCCCCGTCCTTTTCGAAATATTTGCGGTATTCATCGTACGTGGTCGAGCCGACGCAGCGAAGCTTCCCGGTGGCGAGCGCCGGCTTCAGGATGTTCGACGCGTCCATGGAGCCGCCGGACACGGCCCCGGCCCCGACAATGGTGTGGATCTCGTCTATGAAGAGAATGACGTTCTTCCGCTTCTGGAGTTCGGCGAGCACGCGCTTCATGCGCTCCTCGAAATCGCCGCGGTAACGGGTGCCCGCCAGGATCGCCCCCATGTCGAGCGAATAGATGCGGGCCTCCCGGAGGGCCTTCGGCACCTTCCCTTCCGCTATGAGCTGGGCAAGCCCCTCGGTAATCGCCGTCTTTCCCACGCCGGGGTCGCCCACGTGAATGGGATTGTTCTTGAAGCGCCGGCAGAGCACCTGCACCGTGCGCTCGAGGATGTCCTCGCGCCCGATGAGCGGCTCGAGCTCGCCCCTCCGCGCGCGCTCGGTGAGCTCGACCGTGAATGCGCGCAGGAGCTTATCTTTGTCCTTTTCCTCTGTCTTCGTATCGGCATCGGTATCGACGTCGTCGTCGGTCGCTTTCGCATCGTCCTTTCCGCCGGGGTCGCGGTACCCGCCGTGCGATATATAATTGACCAGGTCGTATCGCGTCACCCCCTCCCCGCCCAGGTAAAACGCGGCGAACGACTCCTTTTCGTCGAAGAGCGATACCAGCACGTCGCCCAGATCCAGCACGTCCTTCTGTGCGGAGGCGGTATGCCAGATGGCCCGTTCCATGACGTTCTGAAAGCCCAGCGACTGAATGGGCTCGGCGCCGTCGACGCCCGTCGCGATGCTTGGCACCTTCTCCTCGAGATGTGATTTGAGGCTCTTCTTCAACCGCTCGACGTCGCCGCCGCAGCCCTCCACGATCTCGCGCCCCTCGTTGAAGAAGAGCGCGGCGTAGAGCAGATGTTCCGGTGTGAAGTATTCGTGCCGGCGAGTCTTCGCTTCATTGAACGCCGCCATGATGATCTGGTTGAGGTCGTCGTTTATCTGCATCGCTTCATCCTCACGCGTCTTCCATGCTGCATTTGAGCGGAAACTCCCGGGCCCGCGCCATGGCATGCACCTGCGACACCTTGGTCGCGGCGATGTCGTAGGTATACACCCCGCACATCCCCCTGCCCCGCCGGTGCACATCCATCATGATTTTCGTCGCCTCGGCGGCCGGTTTGCGAAAAACGGATACCAGGACCTCCACGACGAAATCCATCGTGGTGTAGTGGTCGTTGTGAAGAATGACCCGGTACATCTTCGGCTCCCGGACCTCCGTTTCGCGGTCGACTTTCAGACCGCCGTCGAAAACGCCGTCCCGGTCGGGATTGTTCGGCATGCTGCGCTAACCTCTCGTAAAAGAAAATAGTAAATCGTTTACGGCGAACATCCTCATCGCCCGCCAGCGGGCCGGATTATCGTTACACATCAATCCAGCGGGCCTCCTCCCAGGAATACCGCTGGTGCGGATTGAATCCTGACTTGTACTCCATGCGGGGGCAGCCTCCCACATGATACCCAAGATAATAATACGCAAGGTCCAGGGTTCCGGCAAGCTCAATTTCCCTGAGGACGCTGTAGATACCGGGGCTACGGTGCGCGAATGCCGACCGGAAGATGAAATAAACGCTTGAGAGCGCCTTGCTCGACCGGTCCAGAAATCCGACCGCCAGGAGCCTCCCTCCCCGATAGTATTCCGACTGCACCCCCGGGCATGATGCCTGATAAAAGTTGAAGAGAAAATCATTGAGCTCCGGCTCCCTTCCGAAACGGTCCCGGCTGTGTTCCTCATATATGGAAAATATCTCGGGGGAGTGCCGGAGCGCCCCGAATCGCATATCGGTCTCCCTGTTTTTACTGATGACGCGACGCTGGCTCTTCGACGGCCGGAACCCGGACACGGGGACCCTGAGCGGAACACAGCTTTTGCATCCGGGACAGTCCGGCCTGAAATAATACCAGCCGAACTTTCTCCATCCCGTCGAAAGAAGCGCCTCGAGGTCGCTGCCGTCGAGGTCGTGCGCGAAGAAATACTCGAACCTGGAGGTGCGCCCGGGGAGGTAGGGGCACGGCGCCTCCTCCGAGAGCCTCCTCTCCTGTAAAATCAGCATTCGACAAAGCCTTCCCCGCTGAAAATATAAAATCCGGACGGGCGCACGCCGCCGATCATGAGCATGCCGGCGCGACGGGCGAGATCGATGCTGCGCGTGGTCGGTGCTGCGCGCGAAACCAGCACCGGCGCGGAGACTGCTATTGCCTTCGTAACGATCTCGCTTGCGAGCCTGCCGGTGGAGAGGATCATCGAGCGCTCCAGCGACAGGCCGTTTTTCAGCGCGTATCCCAGGATCTTGTCGATGGCGTTGTGCCGGCCTATCTCGTCGAAAAAGCACAGCCGCCGCCCTTCCACCGAGTAGAGCGCGGCGCTGTGCACTCCATGCGTGAGCTTATGGATCTCGGAGGCATGCAGAAATTCCTTCATGCCGGTCGTAATGACAGACGCCCTGACCCGGGGGACCTCCCCTCGGGCCGGCAGGACCACGTCCGCGAGTCCCGGGCCGGACTGCCCGCAGCCCGTTGCGATGGAGCGGATGCGGAACAGGCGCTCGAGCAGATCGTCGTTCTCGGCGGTGCCGATGTCTATGGTGAAGGCCTGTTCGTCTATCTCGATTGAGCGGACCTCGGCCGCAGAGCGGATGACGCCCTCGGCCGCCAGGTGCCCCAGCGCCAGCTGTTCAAGATCGCTGCCCGAGCATATAATTGATACGAATGGATTGCCGTTCACGGAAAGCGTAAACGCGTACTCGGCGCTCACCGGAATTTCTATCGGTGCAATCGCCGACCCCGTACACTGGAATGCCCCGACCGTCGCGTACTGCGGCAATGCCATATCATGCACCTCCGTCCGCGGCACGGTATATCTTTTTAAACGCGGCAGGGGCAAGAGCGACACAGCCCCGGCTCCCGGGCGGCACCTCGCCGAGCGATTCGATGACGGCATCCATCGTCGCCCCCGCCACCTCCGAAGCGAGCTTACCGAGCGCAAACTCGTTGAAAAAGGACGCTCCGGCTATCGCGTAGCCGCAGCCGTAGACCTGGGTCCTGATGTCGGCCACAATACCGTCGCCGTCTATGCGCACCGTCATGCGCACCAGATCGCTGCAGGTATCGCTCTTCACCAGGGCCCTGCCGGTCGGCTCATCGACCTCTCCCATGCGCCGGGGGTGGAGAAAATGATCTTTAAGTATCTGGTTTTTCATGTGCCAATCGATCGCGGGAGCGCACTCCGCCGTTCCATAGGCGTACGCGTTCGACATCCGTGTCAATTAAAATATGCACAACTCCCGCTCCTCGGCGGATCCCACTGGAGAACACGGTTGTGCCGCCCTCGTCATGTCCCCTGCCGGGGTACATCCCGAGTCCACGTGTTGAAATACGGCGCCAACCGCATTTAATGTTGACATTAATATCTTTTTATGCAATTGATCAACGATCAATTCACTCCACGGAGATGCGCCATGAAACTGACAGGCAGTCCCATCACCCTTGAAACCAGAGGCGGAAAAGTTGCGGTGGCAAGGAACGATCACGGCATTCCAGAAATAAGCGGCAGGAGACACGAGGACGTTTATTTCGGCATGGGCTGGGTGCACGCACACGACCGCCAGCTGCAGGCCCTGCTCACGCGGCTTTTATTGCAGGGACGCGCCTCCGAAAAACTCGCCGGCGACCCCGCGCTCGTCGAAATAGACCGGTATATGCGCCGCATGCAGTTTCTCCCGGACCCTGAGAGCGAAATCAAAAAGCTTGAACCGCCCGTTCGCCGCTACCTCGAGTATTACACGCAGGGATTCAACCACTATCTCGAAACTCACGGCACGGTGCTCGAATTCCGCCTGCTTGGATACAAACCGGAACCCTGGGAAATAAAGGACTCGCTCGTCCTCGGCAAGATTATGGCCTTCCTGGGCCTCGCCGACGCACAGGGTGCCATGGAAAAATTTCTGATCCAGATGATCCGGCATGATATAAACGAGAAAAAGCTTCAGGAGCTGTTTCCCTATCTCACCGAAAAGCTCGACTACGACATGATGAAGAAGCTCAGCCTCGCGCCTCCCCTTATTCCGGAGGCCCTCACGTGGCTTTCGAAACTGCCGAAGATGACCGCCAGCAACAACTGGGCCGTGTCCGGAAAACTCACGGCCTCGGGCAAGCCGATATATTGCAGCGATCCGCACCTGGAGGTGAACCGTATCCCCGCCATATGGCAGGAGATCGTGCTTCGGCTGCCGGATGACGTGATCATGGGGGCGAGCCTGCCGGGCGTACCCGGCATCGCCATAGGCCGGAGCAGGAACCTGGCATGGGGCGCGACATACTCGTTCATGGACATGATCGATTACCGCATCGAGGAATGCCGCGACGGACGATACCGCAGGGGCAAACAGTGGAAGCCGTTCAAGGTGCGGGAGGAGCTCATCACGGTAAAAAAGGGCGAGCCCGTTATCGAAAGGGTCTACGAAAACGAACTCGGTGTTCTCGAAGGTGATCCGTTCGTCGAGGGACAGTACCTCGTGATGTGCTGGTCGGCGGCCCGCGGCTGCGGCGCCGGTGAGTTCAACGGCCTCCTGGGCCTTCCTCATGCCAAAAACGCGCGCGAGGCGATGGCCTGCTTCAGAAAGCTCGAGGCGCTGTCGTTCAACTGGGTGATGGCCGATTCCCTCGGGAACATCGCCTACCAGATGAGCGGCAGGTTCTACAAGCGGCCCAAGGGAGTGAGCGGCCTCGTTCCGCTCCCGGGCTGGGAGAAGAAGTACACCCCGCGCGGCTTTGTGAGCGCATCCCTGCTTCCGGCCTCGTACAACCCGCCCGAGGGAATCATCGCCACCTCCAATCAGGACCTCAACCACCTGGGCAAGGCGAAGCCGATCAACCTCCCCATGGCCTCCTATCGCGCCGACCGCATTACTCAGCTGTTAAAGAAGAAGAAAAAGCTTTCAGTCGAGGACATGAAGCGCATCCACTTCGATCTCTATTCGCTGCAGGCCGAGCGCTTCATGAAGATTCTGCGCCCGCTCCTTCCCGACACCGACAACGGGCGCATCCTCCGCGAATGGGAGTGCACCTACAGCGCCGACTCGCGCGGGGCGACGCTGTTCGAGTCGGTCTACCGTGCGCTCCTTCGAACCGTGTTCGGCGACAACGGCATGGGCCGCGAAATCGTCGACTACGTTATGAGCGAAACGGGTCTTTTCAACGATTACTACGGCAATTTCGACGAGATCCTCATGAATCCGCGGTCCGCCTGGTTCGACGGCAGGCCGCGCGATGAACTGTTTAAAAAAGCGGTTAAAGAGGGGCTGGCCGCCGCGCCAAAGCAATACGGGAAAACGCGGATGGTGACGCTCTCCCATCTTCTCTTCGGCGGGAAGCTCCCCCGCTTTCTCGGTTTCGACTACGGACCCATCTCGCTACCCGGCGGAAGGGCCACCGTTCCCCAGGGCCAGATTTTCCGGAGCGCCGGTCGCGTCACCACCTTCAGCCCGTCGTACCGCATGATCGCCGACCTGGGGGAGAAGACCCTGCACACGAACATCGCCGGGGGAAGCTCCGACCGGCGGTTTTCACGATGGTACATGAACGACATGGAAAACTGGATGAAGGGAGTGTACAAGGTGCTGGCCTAGGCCCGCACCAATTTCCATCGTTTTTATGCCCATTGCTGTGGACAGTCCACCGCTCTCGCGTATCAGCCGCGTGACAACCATGTAAATGGAGGAATACGCGTGCACATTCGATCTATCCGACATTTTTCAAAAATTTAAATTTACTATTGACGAAAAGTACCCTGCCGAAATACACTAGTAATACTATAATATTACTAGTGTATGGAAAGAAGGACTATTCTCACACCATATACCGAGGAGGCCCCCCATGGCACGACTCTTCAATGATATCACCGAAACGATCGGCAATACGCCACTGGTACGGCTCAACAGGATAAACGGCAACGCACCGGCGACCGTAGCGGTTAAGCTGGAATCCTTTAACCCGCTTTCGAGCGTAAAGGACCGAATCGGCGCCGCAATGATAGCAGACGCCGAAAAGCGGGGCCTGTTGAAGAAGGGCGCAACCATCATCGAGCCGACGAGCGGGAACACCGGCATCGCCCTGGCATTCGTCGCCGCGGCGAAAGGATACCGGCTCATCCTCACGATGCCGGAGACCATGAGTATGGAGCGCAGGCAGCTGCTGAAGATACTTGGAGCCGAACTCATACTGACGCCCGGCCCGGAGGGCATTAAGGGCGCCATCAAAAAGGCAGAGGAACTGCTTGCGACCACACCCGGCTCTTTCATGCCCCAGCAGTTCAACAATCCGGCCAATCCCGAAATCCACCGCAAAACCACCGCCGAGGAGATATGGCGCGACACCGACGGTGCCGTGGACATCTTCGTCGCCGCGGTCGGGACCGGAGGGACCATCACCGGGGTGTCCGAGGTCTTGAAGAAAAAGAAACCGGGACTAAAGGCGATCGCCGTCGAACCGGAGAAATCACCGGTCATCTCCGGGGGCCAGCCGGGACCGCACAAACTCCAGGGAATCGGGGCGGGATTCATCCCGAATGTGCTGAACAGGGACATCATCGACGAGATCGTCACGGTCTCGGAGGAAAACGCCGGTGAAACAGCGCGAAGGCTGGCGCGCGAGGAAGGCATCCTCGTCGGCATATCCGCCGGCGCGAACGTGTGGGCGGCGCTACAGGTGGCCAAGAGGCCCGAAAACGCGGGAAAGCTGATCGTCACGATCGGATGCGATACCGGCGAGCGCTACCTCTCCACCTGGCTCTTCCAGGAGGGC
This sequence comes from Spirochaetota bacterium, assembly GCA_025457965.1. Lineage (GTDB taxonomy): Bacteria > Spirochaetota > UBA4802 > UBA4802 > UBA5368 > MVZN01. The sequence goes on from JALOTJ010000016.1 coordinate 26,626, forward strand.
CAGTGATGATGGCGCTTACCGACGCATTCAACCGGCCGGCACGGTCCACCCATCCGCTCGAATTCCATCCTGATTCATGGCAGACGGCCATTCGTCATGAATGAAAAACTGAAACGCCTCCGGGCGATACTGGAAGAGATGGAAAGCGTCCTGGTCGCCTACTCCGGCGGGACCGACAGCGCACTGCTCTTACGAGTGGCCCGCGACGTCCTCCACCCGAATCTCCTCGCCGTCACCGCCCGCTCGAAGACCTACCCGGTACGCGAGCTCGACGAGGCGCGCTCGATCGCCGGTTCGCTCGGAATCGAGCACATCATCATCGACACCGACGAGCTCGCGGACGAGCGCTACGCGGCAAACCCTCCCGAACGGTGTTACTGGTGCAAGCGCGCGCTGCTCGGCAGGCTCATTGCGCTCGCGGCCGAAAAAGGACTGCGTCATGTGATCGAGGGATCGAACCTCGACGATAAAGGCGACTACCGGCCGGGTGAGCGTGCCGTCCGCGAACTCGGCGTGCGAAGCCCCCTCCGCGAGGCGGGCCTTGGCAAGAGCGAGATTCGCGAACTCGCACGAACGATGGGTTTGCCCAACTGGAACAAGCCCGCCCAGGCCTGCCTTGCCTCGCGCTTTCCCTACGGTACACGCATCACGGCCGAGCGCCTCGACGTGGTGGAGCGCGCCGAGCGTGTGCTGGCCGACATGGGACTTTCTCAGTTCCGCGTCCGTTACCACGGGGAAATCGCCCGGATCGAAACGCTCAGGGACGAGATGCCCATAGTGCTTGATCCCGGCACGGCTGAAAAAATCACCGCGTGTTTCCGAGAGATCGGCTTTCGCTATATCGCACTCGACATCCAGGGCTACCGGACCGGGAGCCTGAATGAGGGACTCGAACGATGAAGCTCTCCACACGCTCCCGCTACGGCCTGAGGCTCTTATATCGGCTCGCCCTGCACTACGAGCAGGGCCCGGTTCAGCTTTCGGAGATATCCGAGAAGGAGGACATCTCCGAGAAATACCTGGGGCAGATCATCATCCAGCTTCGCTCGTCGGGACTGGTTGGCTCGGTACGCGGGGCCCAGGGCGGTTATTACCTCGCCAGACAGCCTTCGCAGCTTACCGTTAAGGATGCGCTCTCGGTACTCGAGGGATCGCTCTGCCCGGTTGATTGCGTGGAGACCAAACAATGCGACCGCGCCGCCAACTGCAGCACAAGGCGCATCTGGTCCATGCTCAACGACAGAATCAGCGAGACTCTGGCCGGGATCACCCTCGCCGACATGGTCGAGTGGCACGAAAAGGAGGCCGGTGTTTCATCATACACTATTTAAAATTCGCGACGACACGGCAGTTCCATCATTCTGGAACACCGCACCGACAGGAGGATGCGATGAAAGAAGCAGACCTGCGCAGCGCCGGATTCGAGACAAGGGCCCTGCACGCCGGGCAGACGGTCGACGAGACCATGTCGCGGGCGGTCCCCATACACAGGACGAGCTCGTATCTTTTTAAAAACACGGAGCACGCCGCCAATCTCTTCGGACTCAAGGAGCTCGGGAACATCTATACGCGCCTCATGAATCCTACGCACGACGTGCTCGAGAAGCGCATGGCCTCTCTCGAGGGCGGCGCTGCCGCGGTGGCGGTCGCCTCGGGGACGGCGGCGATATACTACTCGATCATCAACATCGCCGAGGCCGGCGACGAGATCGTCTCCGCCAACAACCTCTACGGCGGGACCTTCACGATGTTCCACGACATCCTGCCGCGCTTCAATATCAACGTGAACTTCATCGACCCGCGCGAGCCGAAGAATTTTGAGAAGTTCATCAACAAAAAAACCCGCGCGCTTTTCATCGAGACCATCGGCAACCCCGCGCTCGACTTCGCCGACATCGACGCCATCGCCGACATCGCCCGGAAGCACCACCTGCCCCTCATCGCCGATTCGACCTTCACGCCGCCGTCCATGCTCCGACCGATCGAGCACGGGGCCGACATCGTGGTGCACTCGCTCACCAAGTGGATCGGCGGCCACGGCACGGGCATCGGCGGCGTAGTGGTCGACTCCGGCAGGTTCGACTGGACCGATCCGAAGTTCAGGCTCTTCAACGAGCCCGAGGCGAGCTACCACGGCCTGCGCTACGCGCACGACCTGGGGCCGCTGAACCCCGTGGCATTCGCGCTTCGCCTTCGCACGGTGCCGCTGAGAAACCTCGGGGCGGCCATCTCGCCCGACAACGCCTGGATATTTCTGCAGGGCCTCGAAACGCTGGCGCTGCGCATGGAGCGACATTCACAGAACGCGAAGGCGGTCGCCGAATACCTCAAAAAGCATCCCAAGGTTACCTGGGTGCGCTATCCCGGCCTGCCGGACGATCCCTCGCACGCGGTAGCGAAGAAGTATCTGAAAAACGGATTCGGCGGGATGGTGGTCTTCGGCATCCGGGGCGGCAAGGCCGAGGGACAGCGCTTCATCGAGAACCTGGGGCTCTTCTCACACCTGGCAAACGTCGGCGACGCGAAGAGCCTGGCCATCCACCCGTCCACGACCACGCACAGCCAACTCCCCGAAGAGGACCGGCTCAAGGGAGGCATAACACCCGATCTCATCCGCCTTTCGATCGGGATCGAAACTATCGGCGACATTCTGGAGGACCTCAACCAGGCGCTCGTGAAGGCGTGCGATGCCTGCTGACGATTCTCAGGCATACCTCGCCGCGATGAGCGATCGCACCGCGCTCATCCTCGGCGATACAGCCGTCCGGCGTCTTGCCGAAACGAGCGTCATTCTTTTCGGCCTGGGAGGGGTCGGCAGCTGGTGCGCCGAGGGGCTGGTGCGCACCGGAATCGGCCGGCTTGGCATCGTCGACCATGATACCGTCTGCCCGAGCGACATCAATCGGCAGGCGCAGGCAAACACCCGCACCATCGGCCGGCCGAAGGCGGAAGCGCTGTCGGAGCGTCTGTCAGAAATCAATCCTCATGCGCGTATCGACGCGTGCGTGAGGCGCTTCACCGCGAACAGCGGCTCCGAATTCGATATCGGCCCGTACGACTACATCATCGACTCCATCGACTGCGTCGACGACAAGATCGCGCTCATCGAGACGGCCCTTCGTTCGGGAAAGACGCTCTTCTCGTCGATGGGGGCCGCCTCACGCACCGACCCCACCCGTGTGCGCACCGCACCGCTGTCGAAAACGCATGGATGCCCGCTCGCCCGCGCGGTCAGACGTCGGCTTAAACAGGCCGGCGTTTCCGCGGACTTCATCTGCGTCTACAGTGACGAGCCCGCAGTCGGAAAAGGCGATGGCGACGGCGGAATGGCACACCGCGAGGCCGACGGCAGCCGAATCAGGAGCGTCAACGGCTCGCTCATTCAGGTTACGGCGGTGTTCGGTTTCGCGCTCGCGGGGCTTGTTGTTTCGGATATCGCCGGTCGACATTCAGGCGATGAGAGAATGAAGTAAACCGCCATTTGTATATATTGTTGATTTAATCCCGGATTGGATGTAATTTTAAAAACGTCGGCGAAGGCCACGGAGGATACCTGACCACCGTCTCTGAACCGTAAACCCGGAACCGCAGGATACCCTCAAATCGCCCCGGGCCGGCGAACCAGCACGAGATTCGAAAAATAACAAATACGGGCAGGAGGAGAAACCATGAAAAAAACCATCACCGCGTCGATTCTTATCGCGAGCATCGCACTTACCGGATCGCTCTTCGCTCAGAAGGCGGCGCCGAAGGGCAAGGCCGCGGAGAAACAGCAGACGATGTGCCCGGTAATGGGGGGAGAAGTGGATAAAAACGTCTACGTCGACTACAAGGGCAAACGCGTCTATTTCTGCTGCACGAGCTGCGTCGAGGAGTTCAACAAGAATCCCGAGAAGTATATGAACAAGATGAGGAAAGAAGGAATTATCCTCGAGAACTCCCCGGGGGACGCGAAGGCGCCGAAGCGGCAGGATCACAAGGGGCATAAGCATTAGAGCCCGCGACGCACGGTGAATCCGATGAGCGGAGAAACGGAACATCCAATAAGCGGGCGCTTCGTTCCGATTGCGGGGTGCGTTGTCGCGCTGGCTGTCATTCTTCTTTCATCGCACGCCGCCCGCGCCATGAGCCTCGCCGATCTCGAAGCGTTCGCGATCGCGAACAACCCGCGCCTCAAGGCCATGGAGGGCGAGGTCGCAATGGCGCAGAAACGCCTTAAGCCCGCGGGTGCGCTTGACGACCCGCGCCTCAAGCTCGGCGCGAACAACCTCCCGGCCTCTGACCCCAATTTCCGCGATTCGGAGATGACTACAAAGGAAATCGGTGTTTCACAGATGATCCCGCTCGGCGGGAAGCTCTCGGCGCGCGAGGGCATCGCCATGAGCGAATACCGGCAGGCGCGCGAGCGGCTGCGCGGTGAGAAGATCGACCTGATTACCGCCATGCGCGCGGCCTCATACGAGCTCGCCTTCGTCCGCGAGTCGATCGCGATCGTAAACGATATGAAAGCGCAGATAAGGCTCGTCATCGACGGCGAGATCGCGGCGAGCAAGTCGGGCACCGGAAGCCTCACCGGAGTCATCAAGGCTAATCTCGAGTACTCCATGATCGAGGAGGAAATCATCACCCTCACGCAGAAAGAGGCGGAAATCCTGCATACAATCCACTACCTGGCCGGCGGCGAGGCGACACTCGAGACCGACGGTCTCCTGGCACCGGCTTTTGTGCGACTTGTGCGCGACTCGCTCGAGACCGACATTCTGGCGTCCAATCCCGATCTGGCCATCCTGCGACTCGAACATGCCAGGGCGACCGACGAGGCGCGCCTTCGCCAGAGGGATCTCATTCCCGATCTCGATCTCGGCTTCTCGTACATGCAGCGCGACAGCGGCCCCATGGGAAAGCGCGACGACATGATCTCCGGCATGGCCTCGTTCAACCTTCCGCTGTATTACGCGACGAAGAACGCACCCATGATCGACGAGGCGAGGCTGGGACGCGAAACCGCCGGGCGGCTCTATGACGACCGGCGCAACGAGCTCCTCGCAAGGGCTCGTTCGCTCATCGATTCGCTCGCGCGATGGGAGGCCCTGTATCGTCTCTACACCGCGCAGATCATACCGCAGAGCTCTCTCGCACTCGAGTCGGCGCTCTCGCGCTACCGCACCGGCGCGGTCGAGTTCATGCCGGTGGTCGACACGCTGCGCATGCTTCTGCGCTACCGCAGGGAGGCGCTCATGGCGCTGAAGGAATACCATACCACCCTCGCCGAGATCAAAGCCCTCACCGGGAAGGAGGTCTCTCAGTGAAACGCTCGCGCATGATCATTATCGCCGCGATCCTCATCGCCGTGGCCGCCTCCGGATACCTGTATTTCGGAACCCATCTCTTCCACGACCACGGTCCGGTGAACGCGACTCGGTACACCTGTCCCATGCACCCGCAGATCGTCAGCGACCGTCCCGGCGACTGCCCGATCTGCGGCATGAAGCTGGTCCCCCTGAAGAAGGAGGAAACGGTCGCTACACAGGAGAAGGACGCGCACGCCGGACGCGACACCGGCGACATCCCCGGCCTCGCGCCGATCACGCTTTCGTCCGCCTCGCGCGAAACGCTGGGGCTCACGTTCGGCAAGGTGGAGCGGCGCACCATACGCAGGGAGATCCGCGCCTCGGCGCGCATCATCCCCGATGAGACGCGTCTCCACCGGGTGACCGTCAAGGTGAGCGGCTGGGTCGAGAAACTCAACGTCAACCAGACGGGCCAGTTCGTGCGGCGCGGCGATCCACTGCTTTCAATTTACAGCCCGGAGATCCTCGCCGCCCAGCAGGAATACCTGTCCACTCTGCGGGCCGTAGAGCAGAGCCGCTCGATGGCGAACGAAAACTTCCGATCGAGCATTGAGGAGGTTAAAAACTCCTCCCGCGAACGCCTTCGCCTCCTCGATTTCACCGAGGCTCAGATCGCCCGCCTTGAGAACGAGCGAAAATACGAACGCACCGTCATTCTCTACGCACCCGCCACCGGTTACGTCATCGACAAGATGGTGCTTCCGGGACAGAAGATCGTAATGAACGAACCGCTCATGACCATCGCCGACCTCTCCTCGGTGTGGGGCCAGGCCGAAATATTCGAGTCCGACCTGCCGTATATAAAAACCGGGATGCCGGTCGAGATCGGTCTCTCGTACTGGCCCGGCAAGGTCTTTCGCGGCCGCGTCGGTTTCATCTATCCATCGCTCTCCGAGGAGACGCGCACCCTCAGGGTGCGCATGGACATAGCCAACCCCGGCCTAGTGCTCAAAACCGGCATGTTCGCCGATGCGCGCATACTCTACAGCCCGGGCAGGCGCCTGGCCGTGCCCGAGGGCGCGGTGATGCGCACCGGAGTGCGCGACTACGTCTTCGTCGACGCCGGAGACGGCCGGATCGTCCCTCGCGCGGTGTCGCTTGGCATTCACGGCAGCGACGGCTATTACGAGATCGTAAGCGGGCTTTCTGATGGAGAGCGTGTAGTGACCTCGGCAAATTTTCTGGTAGACTCAGAATCCTCGCTCCGCGCCGCCTTCAAATCGGTGCAGGACAGGGGCGCGCCGAAAGATAAACTTCCCGGGGAACACGTACATTGATAAAAAAGCTCATACATTTCTCCGCGTATAACCGTCTGCTCGTCATCTTCGTCGTGGCCGCGGCGATCGTCTATTCCCTGTACACCATGAAGAACATCCCGCTCGACGCCATCCCGGATCTCAGCGACACGCAGGTGATCATCTACTCGCGCTGGGACCGCAGTCCTGACATCATCGAGGACCAGGTGACCTACCCCATCATCTCCTCTCTTCTGGGCGCGCCGAAGGTCAAGACCATCCGCGGCTTCTCGGACTTCGGCTTCTCGTACGTCTACGTAATTTTCGAGGATGGCACCGACCTCTACTGGGCGCGCAGCCGCGTCATCGAATACCTCTCGAAGATACAGGGCTCGCTTCCGCCGGGGGTGAAGACCGAGATGGGCCCCGACGCAACCGGCGTTGGATGGGTGTACCAGTATGCTCTCGTCGACAAGGCAGGCACGCACGACCTCTCGAAGATCCGCGCCTACCAGGACTGGTACCTGCGCCTGGCGCTGCAAAGCGTGCAGGGCGTCGCCGAGGTCGCCTCGATCGGCGGCTTCGAGAAACAGTACCAGGTGATCGTCGACCCCAACCGGTTGCAGAGCTTCGGCGTCTCGCTCATGGACGTGATGGAGGCCATCAGGAGCAACAACAACGAGGCCGGCGGGCGCCTGGTCGAGTTTAGTGGACGCGAATTCATGGTGCGCGCCCGGGGCTACATAAAGAGCACGGAAGAGCTCGCGCGCGTCGCCGTGAAGGCGGGGCCAGGCGGCACACCGGTGCTCCTGGGAAGCGTGGCCACGGTTACGACCGGTCCGCAGCTACGCCGGGGCGTTGCCGACTTCAATGGCACGGGCGACACTGTGGGCGGAATCGTGGTTATACGACATAAAGAAAACGCCCTCAATGTCATCGAGCGCGTAAAGGAAAAGATCGAAGAGATTAAGCCCTCATTCCCCGAGGGAGTGGAACTCGTCACCGTGTACGACCGCTCCGATCTCATTCTGCGCTCCATCGACACGCTTAAACATGAACTTATTCTGGCGATGATCATCGTTTCTCTGGTCATTCTCCTTTTCCTGTGGCACATACCGTCGGCGCTTGTGCCCATCATCACGATACCCGTGGCGGTGGTGCTCGCCTTCATTCCCATGTATCACGCGAACATCAGCTCGAACATCATGAGTCTCTCGGGCATCGCGATCTCGATCGGCGTGCTCGTCGACGGCGCGATCGTCGAGGTCGAGAACGCGTACAAGAAACTCGAGCTGTGGATTGAAAACGGGAGGAAGGGGGACTTCCACGAAGTGCGTCTCGAGGCGCTCATGGAGGTGGGCCCCTCGGTCTTTTTCTCGCTCCTGGTCATCGCCGTCTCCTTTCTTCCCATATTCACGCTGGTGGACCAGGAAGGAAGGCTTTTCACGCCCCTCGCCTGGACCAAGACGCTCACCATAGCGATCGCGGCGCTCCTCGCGGTGACACTCGACCCGGCGGTGCGCATGCTCTTCTCACGCGTCGATCCGTTTAAATTCCGTTCTCGCCGCCTCTCGGGGGCCATGAACGCCGTGTTCGTCGGAACCTATTACCCCGAGGAAAAACATCCCGTCAGTAAAATACTTTTCCGCATTTATGAAGGGCCGTGCCGCTGGGTGCTCGCGCATCCACTGAAGACCATCGGCACGGCCTTCCTGATGGTGGCCGTTTCAATCCCGGTGTACTTCAAACTGGGTTCGGAATTCATGCCGCCGCTCAACGAGGGCACCATACTCTACATGCCCACCACGCTTCCCGGCATTTCGGTTACCGAGACCTACCGGCTGCTTGTTACGCAGGACCGCCTGCTCGCCTCCTTCCCCGAGGTGCAGAGCGTTTACGGCAAGGCCGGGCGCGCCGAGACCTCGACCGACCCGGCGCCCTTCTCGATGATGGAGACGACCGTGGTACTGAAGCCCGCCGACCAGTGGCGCGAGAAGAAGCGCTGGTACTCCTCGTGGGCGCCGGAGCCGCTCAAGGCGCTCCTCCGGCCCGTGTGGCACGACCGCATCTCGTACGAGGAGCTCATCACCGAGATGGACACGGCGCTACGGATACCGGGAGTCTCCAACGCATGGACCATGCCGATCAAAGGACGCATCGACATGCTCACCACGGGCGTCCGCACGCCCATCGGCATCAAGGTGTTCGGGCCCGACCTTAATGAGATCCAGCGGGTCGGCGAATCGATCGAAAAACTCCTCTACAACCTTCGCGGCACGCGCAGCGTCTTCGCCGAGCGCGTGGGCGGCGGCTATTACCTTGACATCGAGCCGAAGCGAGACTCGCTCGCGCGCTACGGCCTCTCCATCGCCGACGTTCAGGACGTGGTAATGAACGGTATCGGCGGGGACACCCTTTCGGTCGCGATCGAGGGGCGCGAGCGCTATTCGATCAACCTGCGCTACCCGCGCGAACTGCGAAGCGATCTCGAGAGCATGGGCCGCGTTCTCGTAACAACGAAAGGAGGCGTGCATGTGCCGCTTCGGGAGCTTGCCGATCTCAAACTGAGTTATGGCCCGTCGATGATACGCGACGAAAACGGCATGCTCGCCGGCTACGTTTACGTGGACGTCGCGGGGCGCGATATCGGATCGTACGTCGACGAGGCAAAGAAAATCGTATCCGATTCAGTGAAGCTTCCCACCGGCTATTCGCTGGCGTGGAGCGGTCAGTACGAAAATATGCAGCGCGTCCGCGCGCGCCTCGCGGTCATCATCCCCATCACGCTCTTTTTCATATTTCTGCTACTCTACCTCAACACTCGCTCGGCGGTGAAGACCGGCATCGTCATGCTCGCCGTTCCGTTTTCGGCGATCGGCGCGATCTGGCTGATGTACCTTCTCGGCTACCAGGTCTCCATCGCCGCATGGGTGGGCATCATCGCGCTCATGGGGCTCGACGCCGAGACAGGAGTTTTCATGCTGCTCTTCCTGGACCTCTCGTACGACGATGCGAAGCGCTCCGGGAGGCTTCGCACGCGCGCCGAACTCGAGGAGGCGATCATCCATGGCGCGGTCAAGCGCATCCGCCCAAAAATCATGACGGTCGGCTCGGCCATGCTGGGCCTCATGCCGATCATGTGGTCCATGGGAACAGGTGCTGACGTAATGAAGCGGATCGCCGCACCGATGGTCGGCGGGCTCGCCACGTCCTTTTTACTGGAGCTCCTGGTATATCCGGCGGTCTACCTGCTCTGGAGAAAACGCGAGCTGCGGCTGTAGCGATGTTCGAGATCGGCAACAGGTGATGCCGAAAATACCCTCTGGCGATTGAACGCGTGCGGTTCAGCTCCATCAATTCCTGCTTGATTATTCCACTCCGCCCCCTGATATTTATTCCCGACACCGGCGTACGCCTCGTGCGCCCTGTCACCATCACCGACAGTATCTCGAGGGAGGGATCAACATGAGAACATTGCCTGTTATCTTCCTGTGCTTTTTCACAATTGCCATCGCAGCCTGCGGCGGGAAACCCGCACCGCCGAAAGGCGAGAAGTGGGGCGCATATCGCACGGCCATACTCGAAAAGCACGCTGTCGACATCGATAACTTCAGGGACCAGCTCCCCGGCGGGCTCGCCGACGGGCAGGACATTACGAAGTACGATCTCGACCAGCTCCTCCTGGGCATAAAAATCGAGATGGAACACACCTCGGAGAAGCTTAAGGCGCTCGAGATCTCAACCGACCACCTCGAGGAAATACCCGACTACTACACGCGCCTGGAGGAGATGGAAGAGCAGTACGAGCGCGAAGTTAAGGCCGCGAAGAAATAATGCCGAGTCGAAAAGCCCGATGACGTATTCCATCTGTCGCACGTACAGGCTCGCGCCTCCGATCAAAGTGCTGGTGCCGCAGTACCGGCGCATGAAGGGCCGCGCCGATTGAACGAACCCACAAACAGGAGGACCGTCCACCATGTTCCAGTCATTGCGTGATCTCGAGGCCAGCCTCGGAGAGTTCGAACGGGCCATCGGCCAGAAGCGCGTCGAGCTCGACGATATCTTCATCTGGCTCAACAAGTACGTCCGCGCCGTCTTTTCCTCCGGCGCAAAATCGAAAAAAGGCGACGAGCTCACCGTGCCGCTGGATGCCGCGTTCAATATCGCCATCCAGCTGTTTAAAATGATCGACGCCGGCGAGGACGGCCTCGACGACAAACTGGCCGAGGAGCTCGAGAAGATCAGGGTGAAGTACCTGGGGCAATAGATGCCCCCGGCCCGGGGTCGTTTCCAGTCGCGATTTATGCATCAAGGCGCGTATCATGATTGACATTTTTCCAGGCGGCATAATAATGTACCAAACAGTCGGTATATATGGCGACGATACAGATAGATAAAAGCAAGGGAGACCGCACGCGCGAACGCGTCATCGACGCCACCGCCTCCCTGATAAACGCGAGGGGCCTGGCCGGAACCAGCGTGGGCGACATCATCGAGGCGACGGGCGTCAAAAAGGGTAACCTCTACTTTCATTTCGGAAGCAAGGAGGAGATCGGCATCGCCGTGCTCGAAAAGGCCCGGCGTGAATACTTCGGCTATCTTGCAGATAACGCCCGTGGCGACAGCCCGCTCGCGCGCCTTAACGGCGTAATCGATGCGGTGGCCCGCTTCCATCGAAAAACGGGCTTCACCGGCGGCTGCATCTTCGGGAACACGGCGCTCGAGACCGGCGACTCCAACCCCCGCTTTGCCGCCTTCGTGCGCGCCGTGTTCGACGAGTGGACCGGGCTGCTCGCCCGACTTCTTGCCGGGGCGCGCGATGCCGGAGAGATTCCGAATACGATCGAACCGACCGCTTTCGCGCGGCTTATCGTGGCCTCGCTGGAGGGAGGCATCATGATGGCGCGCCTCAGCAAAAACGAGCGCGACCTCATCCAGTGCATCGACGCCATACGATCAGCGCTCGGCATGTCGGCGACCACCCCGGGCCGCCGTGACATCACCCGCAAAGGAAAGGAAAAATGCTAACCAGGGAACGTATAACAGAAGAGGCGCGTCGCCTCGGATTCGTCGACATAGGGTTTACGACCACCGACCCCTTCGACAGTCACCTCGAATACCTCGAAAAAAACCGGGAGGCCTACGAATGGGCACCGAAGCTCGGCCTTGATCTTTTCAAAGGCGCCGATCCGCGCACGGTGATGCCGGAGGCGAAAAGCATCATCGTTCT
>JALOTJ010000017.1 GCA_025457965.1 Spirochaetota bacterium
TAGTTTACCACGAGGGCACATCAGCGCGGGACAGAGAAAACGGCCGCCCCGCGGGCGGCCGTCGCAGTTACATCATCGTCGCCCATTCCGAGGTTTCCCGGCCTGAATCTTCAGGCAATACCGATCTAAGGCGCGCAAAGAGTTTTTCCAGGCCTTCCTCCCGCTCCTTCAGCATTTCCCGGTACTCCCTGGTGCTGGTGTGCCGAATCTCGGTCGGCAGTTCCTTCAGTTCGCGGGCCAGCAGGTCGACGATGATCTCAAGTTCTTTTTCATCAAGATGGATGTTCATGCATCCTCCCCGCCGTATATCCGGCGTCATTTGATTGAGATGTGCCGCCAAACCGAAACGCCCCGTCTATTTCAATGGACCGCCGCAGAACGAGCCGGGAACATTCCGGTCGCGCCCGGATCAAATATATGAGTAAGACCGGCGGAAAACAACTCCCGGGCACGGTTGAGAGAACGAGATCGACGATCGAGGCGTGATTCATGTTTTATTCCTCGCCCTCATGCGCATTACCCGGGTCACAAGCCGGAAAAAGTCTTGAACAGGCCGATGCTTGGATATTAGATGCATTTGTTCGTGGAGGCCGGGAATGAGTGAATATGATTTCGACCGCATCATAGAGCGCCGGGGGACCGGGTGTGAGAAATGGGATATGATGGAGGCGATTTTCGGCGCTAAAGATCTGGTGCCGTTGTGGGTGGCCGACATGGATTTCGCCTCGCCGCCGGAGGTCGTGCGGGCGCTTCTTCGCAGGGTGGAGCACGGCGTGTACGGTTACACCGGGTACAGCGACGGGTATTTCAACGCCGTTACGGGATGGATGCGGCGGCGCCACGGCTGGGACGTGCGCCGCGAATGGATAGTCCCCTGTCCGGGCGTGGTCCCGGGGCTCAACCTACTGGTCCGCGCGTTTACACGGCCGGGGGACCGCGTCATCGTTCAGCAGCCCGTATATCATCCTTTCATGCTCGCCGCGGAAAATAACGGCAGGCGCGTTCTCAACAGCGGCCTGCGCCTTGAGGGCGGACGCTACGTGATGGACCTCGATGACCTCCGGAAAAAGGCCCGCTCGAGGCGCGTGAAGATGCTCATACTGTGCAGTCCGCATAATCCCGTGGGCCGGCTCTGGACACGCGACGAGCTGGCCGAAACGGGCAGCATCTGCGTGGAGAACGGCATCATCGTGGTCTCGGACGAAATTCACTCGGACCTGGTTCTCGGCGGTCGCCGTCATGTGCCCTTTGCTTCGCTGTCGGAGGAGCTGGCCGCGTGCTCGGTGGTCTGCACCGCCCCCAGCAAGACCTTCAATCTCGCGGGTCTGCAGACGGCGAACCTCATCATACCCGACGCGAAGCTCCGCCGCGAATATTCGGTCGCGCAGGAGGAGTGCGGCTTCTTTTCGGCGAACGCCTTCGGGACCGTGGCGCTGGAGGCGGCGTACACCTATGGCGAACCATGGCTCGAGGCCCTTTTGAAGTATATAGAAGAAAACCTGCGTTTTCTCTCGGAATTCATCACACGAAAAATCCCGCGTATAACGCTCATTGAACCCGAGGCCACCTATCTGGCATGGCTTGATTTCCGGGGGCTCGGAATGGATTCGCGCGCGCTGAAAGACTTCCTGCGCCATTCGGCCGGGGTAGCGCTCGGAGAGGGGCATATTTTCGGCGGCGGGGGCGAGGGTTTCGCGCGCGTCAACCTCGCGTGCCCGCGGAAGATCCTTGAAGAGGGGCTCGGCCGCCTTGCAAACGCCGTTGACGGGCTCTGATCAGAGCGTGATGCGGTCGCTTTTCCTGTCCGTCGAGAGATAGGCGATGAGGTTCGTCACCGATGACACCAGCACCAGTCCGGTCGCGATAGCGCCCGCGGTGATGAGGGTCTCCATGCCCAGCTCGAGCGAGCGCGCCGTGTTCCCCTGGATCGACTCGAACATCGTGTAATACATGCCGCCGCCCGGCACCAGCGGAATGACCGCGCAGATGGCGAAGGTGGTGGCCGGCGCGCTTCTGACGCGGGCCATCACCTCGGCGTACACCCCCACCACGATCGAGGCTATGAAGAACGAGAAGATCGGCCCGCCCGACAGGGACACGGATAACAGGTACGCGGACCAGCCGGCCGCTCCTCCCAGCGCGGCGAGCACAACGTTGAATCCGCGAATATTGAAGAGTATCGAGAATCCGAGGGTGGCGATGAAAGCGTACGCTACCGGTAGTGTCATCGGATTCCTCCCGCGAAAAGGTACCACAGTTTCAGGACGATACCGCTTCCCGCCGCGATCGCTACCGCGATTAAAAACGATTCCATCGCCCGCGCTATCCCCGAAAGGAGGTCGCCGGCCAGGGTGTCGCGGATGGAGTTGGTGATGGCGAGCCCCGGTACGAGGAGCATGATCGAGCCGATGATGATTGAATTGGGCTGTATGCCCGGGATCATCGCGGCGCTCGCGAGGGCGAGGAGCGCCGCCAGCGCTCCGCCGGCGACATTGATGAAAAATTCGTTAAGGCGTATCGAGGAAAGCGCCAGCGAAACAACTTTTATCGTACCGCCCGTATAGAGCGCTATCGAGAATTCGCCGGCCCCGCCGCCGAAAAGCAGCGTGAAAAAACCCGCGGTAAAGGCGGCCGCGGGCACCGTCAGCAATGCTGAATACCCGGGCAGGGCCTCGATACGGATAAGCTCGCGTCGCATCTCGCCCGGGGAGAGCTTTTTGGACCATACCGATTCGGCCAGCCTGCCGGCAAGCAGTACCTTGTTTAAATTGATCGAGCGGTGTTTGATGCGCCGGATGATCGAGCGTGTGCGGCCATCGTCGTCGGACACGCTCAGAAAGATGCCGGTCGGCGTAACGAAGCTTTCGCTGTCCTCGTAACCGAACGCGCGGCAGAGCGCGTTCATCGTCTCCTCGACGCGATGCGTCTCGCCGCCGTTTTCGAGAATGAGCCTCCCGGTATCGGCCGCAAGGTGCAGGATGGTGTGCTTGTCCGTGGGCGTGTTCATGGCATGATCGAAGAGACGAGCTTAGTCGGTGTATCGAGACGAGGCAAGAGAAAAATCGCGCGAAATGAGAGAAGGAGCGGAATAAAATGCGAGAAGGAGCGGAAACGTTTCCGCTCCTTCTCCGGGTGTGGATAAACGTTTACTCGAACCGAAAGTTCTTCCCGCCCGCCTGTTCGCGGACGGTCTTGATGATCGCCGCATCCAGCGTGTTCTTGCCGGCGAGCTTCTTCGTTTCGTTTTCTATGAATACGCGCCGTTCCTGGTTGAGCTTGCTGATTCTGGTCTGCAGTTCGGCGCGCTTTTTCGTTTGCGCGTCAATATAGCTCTTGCGCTCGGCGGGGCTCATCTTCTGCATCTGGGGTGGAAGTTCTTCTTTTTTTAGGGACTCGGCCTTGACCTTCCCGTCCCTCACCGCGTCGACAAGGTCCCAGCCGGCGTTTGAGTATAATTTCGAGGCCTTGGCGACCGAGCGCTGGATTACGGACTCCTCGCTCATGCCGGCGGCGTTCTTGTCCTGCATGGCCTGGCGCTCCTTCTTTTCCTCGCCGCGCATGCCGTAGGGGATATAAGTGAGGTTGAGTTCGTTTCCGAGCTGGCTGATCTCGGCGTCCTGGGGCGCGGCGATGTAGGCGACGCGCTCGTTGTGGTTGATGTGCATGTAGCGTCCCTGGGCGAGGAGCGCCCCGTCGCGCCAGTGGGTCTGCACGCCCTCGTCGTAATCACCGCAGTAAATGGTGTTGACGATGATGTTTTTCGCCGCCGCCGCCTTCACCGCGACGCGGAAATCGACCTCGCCCTGGGAGAACGGCTCGTTTCCGGCGATGAAGATGACCTTGAGGTCGGCCGGTTCCCCGCTCCAGGCGAGGCCCTTCGTCGCGGCCTGGATCACCCTGCCGCAGTACTCGTCGCCGCCGTTGGTGGTTAGCGCGAAGAGGTCCTCGGAGAGGCGGTCAAGGTCGGTGGTGAAGGGGACGACCATCCGTAAATAACCTTCACCCGATGGGATGCTGCTTTTGCCGTATTCGTAGAGCGATACCTCCAGGCGCGGGACCTTCCCGTCGCGGCGCGCCTGCGCCATCTCGTTGACGATCTTCCACAGCTGTGATTTCGCCTGGTCGATCAGGCCGTCCATGCTGCTCGAGGTGTCGAGCAAAATGGCAAGCTGTATTCTGGGGCCGTCGGCTTTGGCCGTAAGGACGGCCGGACTCCACGCGATAATCGCGGCCAGAAAGAATGAAAGCGCCCGTGCGTATGTTTTCATGACATGCTCCTGTGCATGGTAGAGTTGTTTGATACGGTTCTTGGACAAAAGCGGGCCGCTTTTAGTTCTCGTTTTTTACACCCTTACAACCGCAGTTCAGCGGAATCAGCGTATCGGCCCGACGGGGATGAACCCGGCGCGCTTCGCCGCTTCCTGTCCCTCTTTGCTGAGTGAGAATATGATGAATTTCTTCACGTCACCCTTAAACCCTTTTTCGGTCACGTAATAATAGAGCTCGCGAACCAGGGGGTAGCTCATGTTTTTCCCATCGAAGAGCGACGCGGCGTCGGTACCGTCGATCCGGAGGGCCCGTACGTCGGGATTCAGATACGCGTACTCGACATAGCCTATCGCGTTTTCATGCCTGGCGACATGAGCCAGTACCATGGTGGTGGAAGGCATGCCCTTTACCTCCCGGGCGGGCTCAACGTCCTTGAGGACGATTCTTTTCCAGACGTCGTACGTGCCCGAGAACCCGTCCCGGCCCACCGCGTCGATGACTCCCTGACCTCCCAGCCCGCTCCAGTCCCTGATGTTCCCGGTATATATCAGGCGCAGCCGTTCCAGGCTTATGTCGCGGACCGGATTAGACCGATGCACGATGGGCACGATCATTCCTTTTGCGATAATGAACTCCTTGATCGTGATGCCTTTCCCATGGGCCGATTCGAGCTCCTCGGGGCTTATCTTCGTTGATGATTCAGCGATATCGCAGCGGCCGTCGATGAGCGCGCTGATGCCGGTGTGTGATCCATTGGCTGAGATCACGACGTGTTTCCGGGTAGCCTCACCATACACCCGGACAAGCGTGGAGGTCAACGGCTCCATGGTCGTGGAGCCCGCGATGCTGATGGCGGCCGTGTCGTGTCTGCCGCAACCGGTACCGATGATGATGGCGAGCGCCGCAAAGGTGAGCGCCAGTATAACGGTTGTAGGTCGGTTTTTCATTGTGAATCCTCTTGGAAAGATTGGTGCGGCTTAAAAAATCCGCCGCTTTTCATACGCCGAGGTGGGCGTCGAATATTCGGCGAATGTTCGCCTCCCCCAGGGAAAGGAGTTCGTTCGCATGGAAGCCGAGGGGGTTTCTCGTGCGATATTCCCTGTCGGAGTATGATGAAAGTATGGATTCGATGTCCACTATAAAAGCTTCGCCCTTTACCTCGGCCGGTGAAAGGCGAAGATAGCCCTTTTTTCTGCAATACTTTATAAAGCTGTTCGCTTTTTTCAGCAGGTATTCCCTGTCAAGGAGTCCGGCATCGAGATCGGGAAGCTTTTTGCGCCGTACCATCTCTCCGATTTCCGCCGTTATACGTTCAATCGACGCGATGAACCTTTCCCTTGCAATCACCAGGTTTTCCCTGGTGCTTTCGTTGCTCTCGGCGAGCCGCCTGATATAGCACGCCGCAATCTGGCTGAAGGTGATCGTGTGGAGCTGCCTGAGAATCCTCGCCAGGCGCTCGTTAAACTCCTCCTTCGGGCACCTGAAAAAAACAGGGCTTCCGATGTTTATGAAGATGTCCTTTCCCCCCTTGACGAGGCGGTCGACTTTTACGTTTATCGGAATGACATGCACCTTCTGATGCGCGCTCTGGAAGGTGTTGTCGACCAGCTGGAAGACGGCGCTTCGAATTTTTTTAAGGCCCCCGAATCCCCACGTGGTCCCCTCGGGGAATACCAGGGTGGACAGCCCATTCGATATGCTCTCCCTGGCCCGGTTCATCTGGTTTCCGATCTCGTTCCTGACCTGCTCCTTTTTTTTCGCGTACGTGTCGATAAACGGGCGGTGGATGGTGGTGAGTCTCATTATCTTGAAGACGGCAAAGGGAAGGGCCGTTTTATCAAGGAAGGTGAACAGGCATTTCAATACAAAGCTCTTCCTGCCGAAGTTGCTGGCGAGGTACCTGCCGCTTAAAAAATCGTCCTTGGCCAGCACCAGAAAATCGGGTTTGGGGTGGAGCGAGTAGTACACCCGGGAGAGGGACGGTATCTCGTAATAGCTGTCGTGGGTCGGTGAGAAGATGACGGGCGTGGGGATTTTCATCAGATGCTCGCGTCCCTTGAGGTGCGGCCGCTGCCGCATCAGGATGGACGCCAGATGAAAGCACGAGATGATGAATTCACGCAGCAGGCGGCGTATCATGCTGTTTTCAGCCCTTCGTCATGGTTTCTGCGTCAAAACAGACTGCCGCGAATCAAGCAACACCGGATCATCACTACCGGATGTCGGCGGAAACAATCGCAGTTTCCGCTCACGCACCAACACTGATGAATAGTAACCCGGAAAGCGAATTATGTCAACTTATTTGCGGGGAATGTGTACGCCTTGTCATCATCCCCACCTTTTTCGACAACCGCGTGGTCGCCTGCACGCTCGAAGAATAGAATAAGGACGTGAATCGGAGGATTCGATGTCTGCTATTTAAATTAAAAGAAAATAATTGTTTGTTGACAAAATGAACATTATTCATTTAATTAAAAGCGTTGGGGTGGTTCCATGGCGGAGCCTGAGATTATACCCGTTGAACCTGATCCGGATAATGCCGGCGTAGGGATGCCAACCGCATAATCAGCTCTCCCGTTTTAACGATCACCTCATCCAGAATTTGATATGCCGCGCGGGCTTCAGGCCTTTGCGGGCGATTGCCGTATCACGTCAGCCGCTTCGCCCCGGGGTTACCGTTGGCGGCGTGAAAATTTCAGGGGGGTCGATGGATAACGCATCGCTTTTGACGGCCGTAAGGAAGAAACAGCCGCTCGTACATCACCTGACGAACTGGGTCACCATCTACGATTGCGCACAGCTGGTAAAGTCGTTCGGGGGATCGCCGGTGATGGCCCACGCCGCCGAGGAGGCGGCGGATATGGCATCGCTCGCATCCGCGCTGGTGCTCAACATCGGTACCCTCACCGCGGACTTCATCGAAAGCATGAAGCTTGCCGCGCGCGCGGCAAACGCGAAAGGCGCGCCCGTGGTGCTCGATGTCTGCGGCGCGGGGGCAACGCAGTTCAGGGACGCGATGGTGACGGCGCTCCTCGACGCGGCGCGCATCGACATCATAAAGGGGAACGCCTCGGAGATTGCCCGCGTGGCCGGGCAGCAGGTGAAGACGAAGGGTGTCGATGCGGGAAGCGTGGAGGGTGACCTCGGCGGCATCGCCGAAACGCTCGCCGTCGCGCGCGGCTGCGTGGTGGTGGTTACCGGGAAGGAAGACATCGTCGTCGGAAGCGGCGCGCGTTATCTCGTTAACAACGGCCACGAGATCATGTCGCGCGTGGTCGGGACCGGCTGCATGGCGGCGTCGGCGATCGGCACGTTCGCCGGTGTATGCCCGGAAGACCTGCCGCGCGCGGCGGCCGCGGGGCTGGTATGTTTCGAGGTGGCGGCCGAGCTCGCCGCGAAGGACGCCACCGGACCCGGAACATTCAAGGAACTGCTCTTCGACCGTGCGGCCTCGCTTTCAGAGAAGGACGTAAAGGCCATGCAGAGGGTGTCGCGATGAGGGGTTATTATTTCATCACCGACTCGGGTCTGAGCCTCGCAGGTAACGTCGCGGATGCGCGCGCGGCGGTCGCGGCCGGAGTGACGGTCGTGCAGTACCGCAACAAGTCGAATATCACGCGCGACATGTACGAGGAGGCGCTGCTCATTAAAGGAGTCTGCGGCGGGAGCGCGAAGTTCATCGTCAACGACCGCATCGACATCGCGCTCGCGGTCGGCGCGGACGGAGTGCATATAGGACAGGAGGACATGCCGTACGAGCAGGCCCGGCGACTGCTCGGTCCGGATAAAATTATCGGCGTAACGGTGCACGACCTCGACGAGGCGCTCGAAGCGGAAGCGGCGGGCGCCGACTACCTGGGCGTAAGCCCCGTCTTCGCGACCGGCACCAAGGACGACGCCGGAGAGCCCTGCGGGACAAAACTCATCAGCTCAATTAAAGCGAAATGCAGTATCCCCGTCGTCGCCATAGGCGGGATAGCTCTCTCCAATGTCGACGAGGTCATCGCCGCGGGCGCCGACATGGTCTGCGCCATCTCGGCCGTCGTTACGAAAGGGGACGTTGCCGCGGCGATACTGGAGTTTCAAAGGAGGTACGGATTATGACACAGTTTGAATACGCTGAGAAAGGACTTCTCTCCCCGGAAATGAAAACGGTGGCGGCAAAAGAACCGCGTACGGCCGGGGAGATACGGGACGACGTCCGCGATGGTTACACGGTGATTTTAAAGAGCGACCTGCACGACTGCGTGCCGGTCGGCATCGGGAAAGGGCTTACGATTAAAATAAACGCGAACATCGGCACCTCGGGCTACAACGCCGATCCCGAAATGGAGCTTCAGAAATTGCGCGCCGCGGTCTATTACGGCGCCGACGCGATGATGGACCTCTCGACCGGCGGAGACATCCGGGCCATGAGAAAGGCCGTCATCGCCGAGTCGCGCGTGCCCGTGGGGACGGTCCCCATCTATGAGGCGATCGTCAGACAGCCCGATGTATCGAAGATATCCGAGGACGATTTTCTGGAGAGCGTCCGCACGCACATAGAAGACGGAGTGGACTTCATCACGGTTCACTGCGGGGTCACGAAAAACTGCATTCCCCTCCTTGAGGGGCGTATTATGGGAGTGGTATCGCGCGGCGGGAGCTTCCTCGTGAAGTGGATGCTGCACCACGGGAAGGAAAACCCCCTTTATACGCGCTACGATGAAATTCTCGAGATGGCAAAGAGGCATGATGTCACCCTGAGCCTGGGTGACGGCCTGCGTCCGGGATGCCTCGCCGACGCGACGGACGCCGCACAGATCGAAGAGCTCAAGACGCTCGGCGAGCTCGCGCGCCGGGCTCGCGCGGCCGGCGTGCAGGTGATGATCGAGGGGCCGGGGCATGTTCCGCTGCACATGATCAAGGAAAACATCGAATTGCAGAAAAAGTACTGCGACGGGGCCCCGTTCTACGTGCTGGGGCCGCTCGTCACCGATTGCTCGCCGGGCTACGATCACCTCTCCGGCGCGATCGGCGGGGCGCTGGCCGCCTGGTACGGCGCCGACTTCCTCTGCTACCTCACGCCGATGGAGCACCTCGGGCTTCCCGACGTTAAGCACGTCGTGGATGGGGTCATCGCCTCGAAGATCGCGGCGCACGCGGCCGATGTCGCGCGGGGACTTTCCGGGGCGCGCGAACGGGATGACGCGATGTCGCGCGCACGCTCCAATTTGGATTGGGACTCGATGTACCGCCTTGCCTTCAATCCCGAGAGGGCCCGTGAGCTGCGCAGGGGTACGAAGCATGACGACGCCGAGGTGTGCACCATGTGCGGCGATTTCTGCTCGGCGAAGATCAACCGTGACTGCAGGGAGAAATACCACCAATGAAGATATCCGAGATCGGCGGGGAGTTCGCGCTCATACGGCGCCTCATGTCCAGAGACGCGGGCGATCCCGCCATCATAAAGGGAGTCGGCGACGACTGCGCCGTGCTTGCGTACACGCCGGACAAATATCTCGTCGTCACCACCGATATGATGGTTGAGAACAGCCATTTCGCCTCGCAATGGTTCACGCCCTTCCAGGTGGGCAGGAAGCTCATGGAGGTGAACGTTTCGGACGTAGTCGCCATGGGCGGCGTCCCGCGCTTTGCCTTTATCTCGGTCGCGCTGACGAAAGAAACCGAGGTGGAGTACATGGATGAGCTCTACAGGGGGATCTACGCCTCGGGAGCGAAGCACGGCGTCCATCTCATAGGAGGAGACACCACCCACGGGAGCGAGATCGTGCTGAACCTGGTCGTTATCGGAGAGGTCGAGAAGAACCTTCTGTGCCTTCGCTCGGACGCCAAGCCCGGCGACCTCGTCTGCGTCACCGGCACGCTCGGCGGGAACCAGGCGGGGCTCGAGCTCCTGCTGGCGGGCAAATCCGGACACACGATCGAGTTCCTCGAGCCGGAGTGCCGCCTCGCGTCGGAAGGGCGGCTGATCGCCCGGTACGCCAACGCGATGATCGACGTGAGCGACGGGCTGGGGAGCGAGGTGCGCCACATCTGCGAGGAGAGCGGCGTGGGCGCCCGCATCGACTGCGGGAAAATACCGCTCTCGCCGGAGGTGATCGCCTCCGCCGGGGCCGTCGGCAAAGACCCCTGCGACTACGCGCTCTACGGCGGCGAGGATTTCGAGCTGGTGTTTTCGATTCCGCCGGAGAGGCTTTCGCGCCTGCAGGAGGAGTTTCCTGATTTCACTGTTGTGGGTGAGATACTGCCCCGGGAGGAGGGGGCGTTCCTGGTAAGAGACGGTGAGAGAATCGATATCGGAAAGGGGTATGATCACTTCGCGGAATGAGATATCCGCATCCGGCCATATATCTCAGTCCCCGGAAAAACGAAGCTGTATCCGCATTGTACCGGCCCCGGTTTTCGGCGCGGACCGCTCGGGCCGGGCATCGCCGAAGCCTTTCAGTTCATCCAGAAGCGACGCATAGGCCTCGCGGCGGATATCGAGCGTGATGGATGAACAGCGACCGGTTGCCGCATCGCACTTTTCCTCGATGATCGTGGCGCCCGAACGCCGTACGGCGGTCCGAATGTCCGCGGACGATCCAGCCTCTTTAAGGCGGTCGGCCGTCTCTTTTTTCTCTTCGGACGGCGGGATCTGCCGCGCGGCGGCGACCTTCGCCCTGCTGACGTAGGCGTCGGCCGCCTTCATCTCCTCGTGTTCGCCGGCGCGCCCGTGCGGCGCCCCGTTCATGGCGAGCGCGGGAGCGGAGGCGCTGTGGAGAGTGAACGCGATAACATACACCCGGGTCTGCCCGGCCGTCTTGTCGCGCGATGCCGTTTGAGGGACGCGCCGCTTTACCGGCGGGCGGACGGGCTCATCGACAGCGTGTAGGGCGGGATCTGCGCTCTCCGTGACGGCGACGCGTTCCCCGGTACGGGTCGGAGGATCGGCCTTCCGGGCCTCGTCGGGAACCAGGATTACGAATATCAGCGCGGCCGCGGCCAGGAGCCCGGCGGCCTCGAGGGGCAGTTTGACGCCAGCGGGATGGAAGAGCGTCCGCACGATGCCGCGTCGCGGCTCCGGGACATCAAGCCGGCGGTTGAGCTTCTCGAGGAAATCCGCGGGCGCGGACTTCCGTTGAAGGGCGGACATGCTTTTCCGGTAGGACCTGAGAAAGGCCAGCTCCTTCGCGCAGTCGTCGCACGAGGCGCAGTGCTCCTCGATAGAACGCGCGATTCCGGCGGCAGCCCTGCCGTCCACGTATTCGGAAAGGCGCTTTTGTACCGTGCGGCACTTCATGTTATACAATACCCTCCAGTTTCGAGCGCAGCCTGCGCCGCGCACGTGCCAGCCTCGACTTGACGGTCCCCAGGGGCACCCCCGTGAGCGCGGCGGTCTCATCGTAGCTTTTGCCCTCGATATCGCAGAGGACGGCCACGGCCTTTTCGTCCGGCGGCAGAGCGTCGAGCGCGCGCTGAATTCGCGCCTCGCGCTCGCCCCGCTCGAAGCGCTCCGTCGGATTGGAGGATGAAGCCCTCCCGTTCGCCGGCAGCAGCGCGTCGTCGGCGCCGGTTCCCTCCAGGCGCACGGCCTTTCTCGACCTCCGGTACTCGGCGGAGGCGAGGCGATTCCTGCAGGTGTTCACCGCTATGCGGTACAGCCAGGTCGCAAACGCCGCATCGCCCCTGAAACTCCCCAGGGCACGGTACGCGCGGATGAAGGCGTCCTGCGCGCAATCGGAGGCCTCGTCGTAATCGCCAAGCATGCGGAAACACAGGTTGTAGAGCATGTCGCCATGGCGAAGCACCAGCAGGTCGTAGGCGCGGCGGTCTCCCGCCAGCGTTTCGCCAACCAGCGTTCCGTCGTCCCGTTCGGTTGTCGACAGGTTTCTCTTCATTTAGACAGGGGCGAGGCCTGAAAGGATCTCGTTTTTTACGGCGGGTAGGATGATAGCACGGCGCGGGGATTTGTCAATCCGCATTCCCGCGCCGTGTGCGCCCTCAGGGCCTGAGCACAAGCTTGCCCGTCACCGTGCCGCTCTCGAGCAGCTCGTGCGCCTTCGAGGCCTCGGCGAGAGGAAACGAGCGGTATATGACGGGCCGTATCGTTCCCTCCCTGAGGAAGCCAAGCAGGGTCACCAGGGCGTTGAAAACGGCCATCGGATCGGCCCTGGCCGTATTGCCCAGGTGGAAGCTCCGTATCGAGATGCCCTTCATGAAGTGGCGGTTGAATCGCCGTGCCATGTCGGCGGGGAGGTCCCCGCCGATGCTGCCGAACCAGATGACCTGCCCCAGCGGGGCGAGCATGTCGAAATTGTCGCTGAATTTCGGCCCGGACACATGGTCCATGATGAGACGGACCCCTTTACCGCCGGTGAGCTCCATTACCCGTGCCGGTACGTCTTCCTTTTTGTAGTCGATGATATGGGCGATGCCCTGGCCCTTCGCGTACGCGGCCTTCTCGGGGCTGTCCGCCAGGCCGATCACCTCGATGCCCGAGAGTCCGGCGAGTTGTCCCATCGCGGTGCCGATGCCGCCGGCGGCCGGGTACAACAGCACCGTCTGTCCGGATTCAACGCGGCCGAAATGGTGCAGCATCAGGTACGAGGTGAGATAGGTGGTCGGGAACACGGCGGCCGCGTCCATGTGCACACCGTCGGGCACGGGTACCACGGAGAAGGGGCCGGCCTTGACGTATTCGGCGTAGCATTCTCCGCCCATCACGATGACCTTCTGCCCGGGGAGAAGGTTCGTTATCTGGCTTCCGACGGCCTCCACGGTGCCGCTGGCCTCGGTGCCGGGAGTAAAGGGCAGGGGCGGCATCTCGGGATACAGGCCCTGCCGCATGCGCACGTCGGCATAATTGACCGAGATCGATTCCGTGCGCACCAGTACCTCGCCGGGGCCGGGTTCGGGCGTGGGGACATCGGCATATTCCAGAACGCTTGAAGGCCCGGTTTTGCTTACGCGTATCGCTTTCATTGCAATCACATCCCTGGTAAAGATTGGGTCGCAGCCCGGCGCGTGCCGCTGCGGTACCAGCGGTCAATCCGCATCCATTATATGAACAATGTTCAGTATCTGAATAATATTCAGACAATCAGGAGGGATGTCAAATATTTTTTAACGAATCAGGCGACGATCGTGATCGTCGCCTGATTCACCGGGGTGCGCTTCCACAGAACCCCGGCGGCTGACTACAGGTTGACCTCGAGGCCCTTTTCTTTCAAATACCGCTTCACCTGCCGTATGCTGAAGGTACGGAAATGGAACACGGACGCGGCGAGGAGGGTCGTCGCGCCTCCCTTCGCGACGCCTTCGTAGAAATGCTCGAGCGTTCCCGCGCCGCCCGAGGCGACCGTGGGCAGCCCGGAGGCCTCGGCCACCGCTTTCGTGAACTCCAGGTCGTATCCCTTCAGCGTGCCGTCGCCGTCCATGCTGGTGGGAAGGAGCGTTCCCGCACCGAGATCACGGCAGCGGCGCGCCCATTCGATCGCATCCTTACCAACGGGTTTCGTGCCGCCGGAGACCACCAGCTCGAATCCCGACGGCATGGCGGCGTTGCGCCGGGCGTCGATCGCCACGGTGACGCGTGCAGAGCCGAATTTCTTCGCGGCCGTACCGACCAGTTCCGGGTCCTTCACCGCCGCGCTGTTCATGGAAACCTTGCCCGCTCCCGCGGCGAGCACCAGCTCGATGTCCTCGAGGGAGTTGATGCCGCCGCCCATGGTGAGCGGAATGCTTATCACCGCGGAAACCTGGCGCACCCATTCAAGGCGCGTCCTGCGGTTTTCGAGCGTCGCGGCGATGTCGAGCATGGCCAGCTCGTCGGCGCCCTCTTCCTGGTAGAAGCGCGCGTTCTCGACGGGATCGCCCGCGTCGCGGATGTTGACGAAGTTGATGCCCTTTACGACGCGCCCTTCCTTCATGTCGAGGCAGGGCATGATCTTTATGATTTCCATGCGGGGTCTCCGGTACTCGTAATGATCTGCGTGCATGCCAATGCACGTGCAGGTGTAGTAAATACTCCCGAAAGTGGCAAGACAAATACCGGAGGCACGGGGACCGCCGGTATGGGCGCGGGGAATATTCGCGTCCGGTGAGCGGTTTAGTGCTGGATTAATGAGCACGCCTGTAGAATACTCCGGCCGTGGGTTTGCACCGGGGCGGCGGCGTAGTATGGAGAAAAGGGGGTTTCGCTCCATCGGAGGATGTAAAGTCATGAAAAAGGCAGTGCTTGTTGTTGCGGCGGCGGTCCTTCTCGCGGCCGCGTACCTTTTAGCCGGTTCGATGGTTGACGCGCGCAGGGCCGACACGCTGTGGGAGCGGGTTAAGGCGGCGTCGGATGAGGTGCGCACGCACCCGTACGATCCGAACAAGGCACCCGCAACGGTCCGGAGGTATTACCGTGCGGTTGCCGGCGCGAAGGCCGGCCGGTTTCGCGGCGTCGAACTCGTAATGGACGGCGGATTCAAGCTCGGGAAATCCTGGGCCGGTCTGGAGGCGCGCCAGATCATCGTTCCCGGCAAGGGATTTGTGTGGAGGGCCCGGGTCGGTTCGGGCATGTCGTTCGTGAAGGGATTCGATTCCTATTTCAATAATGAGGGAAGCGTCAATTTCCGGCTGTGGGGGCTGGTGCCGGTCGCCATGCTGGGCGGACCCGACATCACCAGGGCCGCCAAGGGGCGCCTGCTGGCCGAGACGACGCTGGTGCCCTCAGCGTTTTTCGGCCTGTACGGGAAGACGCTCGCGACGATGAATCCGCGGCGGATACGGGGCGAAGTGGAGGTCGACGGCGAGAAAACGACGCTCGAGATCGGCCTCGGGGACGACGGCGTGCCGACCGAGGTAATCATTATGCGATGGGGCGATGCTAATCCGGAGAAAAAATTCACCTATATCCCTTTCGGCATCCGTTTTACCAGAATGGCGACGTTCGACGGCTATACGGTCCCGGTCGAGATGGCGGGGGGATGGAATTACGGGACACCTGAATATGAGGAGACGGTGCGGTTGCGTTTTACCGGGGTAAGGTTCTTCTGATCACCGGAGGCGGATGGGGTCATGATCTGCAACGGTATCGGATTCGACACGGCGTCGTCATTCAGCGAAGCGTTTAAAAGATGCGGGCACCTCGCCCGCGCGAACGGAGCCCGGACGGCGAAGCACGGTTCCCTGCGGCGGGGCAATGGGACGCATTGGGGCGCGGGTGAAGAAATGCTGCGCCCGAAAATCGATTATGCCGCTCGCGTAATTGCGGTGAACAACTATACGGATTCATCCAGGGGAGGTATCGATGAAGCTCTCACTTCTGCTTTTCATCCTGTATCGCAAACTTAAAAGGGCCGTACGGGTAAACAGGGACTACCGAAGCCACATCGGCATGGTCAGGCTCAAAATCCTTATCAAGACCGCGAACGGCAAACGCGGAAGGCTCTTCATCTTCGACAGGGGGACCCTCTCCACCCGTACGGGCGGCGGTCATCAGTCCGACGCGGCGCTGGTGTGGTCCGATGCCTCGACCGGGTTTCGGGTAATGGCCTCCGGAAGCGACGAGGAGTCGTTCAGGGCGGCCGCCGAAGGGAAGTTGAGGGTCGAGGGTATGGCCTATTATATCCAGTGGTTCACCGACGGCATAAAGCTGGTCATGAAATGAAGGGGAGTTACCGGCGCAGCGCGCGCCGGACGAAATAAAGAACGAGGAGAAGTGTCATGGCAGATATCAAAGCCGGCCACCTGGTCGCGAAATATTTAAAGGAAGTGGAAAAGATCGACACCGTGTTCGGCATATCCGGCGGGCACATAGAATCCATGCTTGACGGTTTTACCGAGTATTCCATCCGCACCATCGACGTACGGCACGAGCAGGCCGCGGCGATGATGGCGCACGCGTACTCGGTATACACGGGGCGTCCCGGCGTGTGCTTCCTCACCGCCGGTCCCGGTTTCACCAACGGGCTCACCGGCATCGCGAACGCCTACATGGACAACGTGCCGCTGGTGGTGCTCTGCGGCCGTCACCCGCTACGCGACGACCTGAAAGGGGCCCTTCAGGAGATGAACCAGATCGACATGGTGAAACCCATCACCAAATGGGCGGCCACCTGTTACGACGCCAGGCGCATCCCCGAATACATGGCGATCGCCTTCCGCAACGCCGCCACGGGACGGCCGGGGCCGGTGTTTCTGGAACTACCGCCCGATATCCTGAATATAACCATCCCGATGGAATCCGCCCCGATGCCCGCTAAAGCAACGCGAAATTACGCGGTCGTGCCCGCGGACGAGGAGCTTACGGCCGCCGCGGATATCATCAACAACGCGAAGCAGCCTCTTTTCCTCGGCGGCACCGGCGTGGGATTCAGCTCGTGCTCCGACTGCCTGGGGGCCTTCGTGGAGAAGACCGGCATCCCGTTCATGCTGCTCAACTACGGCCGGGGCGAGCTTCCCGACACGCATCCGCTTTCGATCTGGGACTGCGGGAACGTCGGCCTGCTCGTAACCCTCGGCCAGGCGGACGTAATCGTGGCCGCCGGGCTGCGCTTCAACTGGCTCTTCATGTCGGGCGATGTAATTCCCGCCGCCGCGAAGGTGGTGCGTATCGACATCGACCCGCGCGAGATCGACCGCAATCGAAAGGCCGACGCCGGACTGGTCGGCGACATAGGCTCGGTGCTTGGCCGCCTGCTGCCCCTGGTCGAAAAGAAAGACCGCGGCGAGTGGGTCAGGACCCTGCGCGCGGCGAGCTACTCGTTCATCGATTCGGAGCTCAAGGCGCGCCTAATGGCCTCGGACCCGATCCATCCGATCCGCCTTGTCGCGAAGATCCAGGAGGTCGTGGGCGAGGACGCGCTCTACGTGGTCGACGGCGGCGATACCAGCTATTTCGGCCAGGTAGGCCTGTTCACGAAGCAGAAGGCCGGGGTTATCGGCAGCGCCTCGGGCCTTCTGGGCTGCCTGGGCACCGGCATCCCCTTCGGGATCGCCGCGAAGCTGGCCAGGCCCGATACGCCCGTCGTGGTCCTCAACGGCGACGGTTCGTTCGGCTTCAACTCGATGGAGTTCGACACGATGGT
Source organism: Spirochaetota bacterium (assembly GCA_025457965.1). Taxonomy (GTDB): domain Bacteria; phylum Spirochaetota; class UBA4802; order UBA4802; family UBA5368; genus MVZN01. Next base: position 17,331 of record JALOTJ010000017.1, read on the forward strand.
GCGGCACAACATCCCGGTGGTGGTCGTGGTCAACAACGACTGCGCGTGGGGCATGATAAAGCACAGCCAGGAGATGTCGATCGGGGGGGAGCGCCTGCAGTGCGCCGAGCTCGGCACGCGGCGCTACGACCTGATGGTCGAGGGCCTTGGCGGGCATGGCGAGTTCGTTACGAAGGACGAGGAGATCGTACCCGCGCTCAGGCGGGCGCTCGCGTCGGGCAAGCCCGCCTGCGTGAACGTGATGACCGATCCGACCGTCACGAGCCCGGCGACACCGCTTTTCTACCAGTCGCTGAAGATGGAATAAGGCCTGGAAGGAGGCGACATGAAAGCCCTGCTCTTCAACGTTAACGTCGCGAAGTTCCTGGCCATACAGGCCCTGCGGCCCGTCAGCGCCGCGTTCTGCTACGGGGGTCCCTTCGCCACGATACGGCCGGCAGACATCCCCGAACCGGTTCTTCCCTCCTCCGAGTGGGTCAAGATCAAAACGCGCCTCTGCGGCGTCTGCGGGAGCGACATAAACCTCATCATGCTGAAAGATTCACCCACGGCGTCGCCCTTCACCTCGTTTCCCTGCGTGCCCGGCCACGAGTTCTGCGGCGAGATCGTCGAGACCGGCAGGGATGCCGGGAACTGCGCGCGGGGCGACATGGTCACGGTGATGCCCTTCCTCGGCTGCGTGCCGCGCGGGATAAAGCCCGTGTGCCGCAGCTGCGCGGCGGGGATTCCGGGCAACTGCGAGAACTTCGCGGAGGGGGCCTTCTCCCCGGGCATGTTCACCGGTATCTGCCGCGACGTGAGCGGCGGGTTCGCCGAGTACGTCGTGGCGCATAAAAGCCAGGTGTTCCGCCTGCCCAAAGGCGTGAGCGCCGAGTCGGCGGCGCTCACCGAGCCGCTGGCGGTCGGCCTGCAGGCGGTCATCGACAACATGCCGGGCAACAAGGATCGCGCGCTCGTCATCGGCGGCGGGGTGATCGGCGCGATGGTCGTCAAATCGATCCGCGCGCTCGGAAGCCGGTGCGATATCACCGTGGTCGAGCCCGCGCCGCACAGCGCCGAATACTGCAAACAGTCGGGGGCCGATCGCGTCATCGGCGGCGGTCTCATCGAGGCGGCCGTGGCGCATGCCGGGGGGAGGGCCTACCGCCCGCTCCTCGGCGAGCGCGTGGTGATGGGCGGGTTCGAACGGATCTACGACACGGTGGGGCATGCCGACACGCTCAACCTTTCGCTTCGGATACTGGCCGCGGACGGGACGCTTTCGGTTATCGGGATAGGAAAGAACGTCAACCTGGACCTCACGCCGCTGTGGCTCAAACTTCAGACGGTAAAGGGGTGCTATGGCTATCGGTATAACCGGGTAAAGGGAGGGGGAACGCGGCAGGCGTTCGAGACGGCGCTGGAGCTCATCGCGAGGAAGAAGGTGCGCGTGGACGACATGCTCACCCACACCTTCGCGATCGGGGACTACCGCGCGATGATCGAGATGAACCTGAACAAATCGCGCCACGGGGCGATCAAGACGGCGATACGGTTTTGAGCTTCCGGCACCGAGCGTTCGGACGCGGATTTACAGTGCGACTTCCTTCTTGAGCACCAGGAAGAACTGGGCGTAACCCGCGCCCGCGACGGCTTCTATGAGGGCCGGATCGGTTTTAAACGAGGTCGCGGTGATGTCCATTTTCACGCCGCCAATGATCGACAGGCCCATGTCCTCGAACGCGAGACCGATACCGAGCTCGCCGCCGAAACCGATGCTCTGATCGTCTTTTGTGGGGATTACAGTATCATTAATTTTTAATTCACGCATGGGCGCGTGGTACACCCATAGTCCTGATTGCAGTGCCAGTGAGAAGTCGCCGAGCGGAAGCGTGCTGAAATCGCGGAAACCGGCTATCCAGCCGGTGCCATACAATTCGTATTTCCCCTTTAGTAGAGGAGCTGGAACTCCATTTGCCGTTACGCTTTCCTGCTCGCGTAATGCCTTCCAGAGACGAAGCCCGCCGAAAAAATGGGTGAACCCCATGTCGCCCTCTTCGGTGAAGGCTTTTATTCCGAAAGTCGCGTCCAAAGTCCAGAAGTAGCCGGAACCCCTGGATTTATATTTGTCCGTAGTTCCGCCTGAATCCTCCTCCCACTCAAGCGTATCGAACGACACGCGCGTAAATCCAAGGCCTGCGGCGAACATGTGATAGTTCAGAAGCATTCCGAGGTCGAACCCGGTGCTCTTCCCCGTCCCGAGATCCGAGTTGCTGTCCGTGTTTTGAACAAAGCCGAAGATCGCTCTTCCCGTGCCGATCCCGCCGTGGAGCATCAGCCCGCCGTTTGTGCTGTTCACTTCGTCCGCGAACGTCTGCGTCCCGAAGGCCGCGATGAATACGATGACCGCGAGGCGTTTCGATAATTTTCCGGAAATGCTTCTCATGTCGTTCCTCCAGGAGTATTTCGCGTTATATGCCGGGCGTGAAAAACGGGATTTTTCAGTATCGTCGCGTATCGCGCCCGCGTGCGTGTGCCAGCAGTGGACCCGGGATGGAGCACGGTCAGGACGATACAGTCTACGACATGCGCGGGGAGATGTCAATCACGCAACGAGGTTATTTTACGTGACGCCGCTCACGCGGAGTGATGAACGCCACCGGCAGGCGTCCCGCCGGTGGAACCGGCCCACAGGAATCCGCGGGACTCCAGCGCGATGAAAAACCGCATGAGAAGCAGTATGACCGCCGGAGACCACAGCGCGAGGGCGAAGAAGCGGACCCCGAATATGTTTTCATCGGGCGTGAAAGTATGGAGGGGAAGGAAGCAGGCGCCGATGATTGCGGTTTCAAGCAACAGGAGGGCCGTCAGTTCAATGAAAGACCCGGGGACTCGCAAATGCAGATACAGCGGACTTCGTCGAAGGAGCGCCATGCAAAGGACCGCGGTGATGAAAATAACGACCGTGTATATCGCCGCGGCCGCCGTGTAAATGTGGGCGGAGGTGACGATGCGCATGGCGACCCCGGCGGCCGCCACCACGGTTCCGCTGACGAGCAGGATGGAGGTCGTGCCCGCCGGCGAGCGGCGCATTGCCATGGCCGCGAGAAACAGCAGCACCAGCGAAAACGCGAGTCTCTGGTAAAGCAGAAGACTTTCCTTGCAGCGCGCCGGCCTTTCGAGTATGGCCGCGGTGACGCGCGCGTCACGCCGCGCGTCGTCCTCCTCGTAGGCGATGAACTTCGGCGCGGGGATGATCGGATACATGAAGCTGAAGCCGGCGAGCATGCGCTCGCGCAGCCGGATGGAATCATTAAGGTAGTCCTGTGCGCGTTCATCGAGCGCTTCGGCAAGCGGAGGAACGGCGGAGAGCGCCGGAAGGGCGGCTCCGGCCGCCGCGGCAACGGTGGGCGCGATGGCGGCGTGATACACCGTGCGGGGGACGGCTTCGCGCGGCAGCGACGGCGAGAGCAGGTACAGCGGTACGCGGATTGAGTTCATGTCCGAGCCGCCGTGGTTACCGTCGACGTTCATGCCATGGTCGGACGCTATGATGACCAGTGCGCCGGGATATGCGCGGTCGAGCAGGCGAAAGATGCCGCCGAGAAGGCCGTCGATCGTTTTGATGGAACCGAGATACGGTCCGCTTTTATTGGACATCGTGGCGTGCGCCGCGTTGTCCGGTGAGAGAAAATGCGCGACCGTGAAGAATGGAAGACGGCTCTGCCGGACCATGTCCGAAACGGCTTCGGCGACCTCCGCGGGGTCGTCCTTTTCGCAGCATTCCGCCGGTGTATACTGCGCCAGGTGGCCGAACATTTCCTTGTACCAGTCGAAGCCCACGACGCGCGAGGCAAGACCGGCATCGGAGAGTGACTGGAAAACCGTGGGCGCGTGAAGGTCGCGCCGTGACCGGACCTCGTTGTTGACGATGCCGTGAACCGACGGGGGGGCGCCGGAGAGGATGGAAAAGTAGTTCGGTGCGGATACCGACGGGAGCATGGCCCTGGCGTCCTCGTAGCGCAGGCCGAACTTCGACCACCTGGAGCTTATCTCCGGGCAGAGGGAGGGGTCGTAGAGCGCGTCGCGCGTGGCGCCGTCGAGGATGAACAGCAGAACGGCCGGATACTGCGGCCCACGGCTCGCGGAAGCGGTCTGGGTGATTTCGCGGTCCCGCGGCTCGGCGGGGCCGAGCGGCGGTGAAAAGCGGCCGTAACGGTAGTCGTTGACAAGAAGCAGCCGCACGAGGATGGCGAATGACAGCGCAATGTAAACCGCATTTCTCATACGATGGCCGCGCGGAGAAAATCTATTGACACGATCATGCGCCCGCTTTAAGCTCCTCACTTCGTAATATCGCTCGGCATGAGGTCCGCCGCCCTACAGACGATGAAAGAGACGAAAGAAAACCCGACACCGCAGGCGCGGCGCTTTAACCGGTTCGCTGAAAAGTATTCCCCGCGGATCGACCTGTCAATAGAGAAATACTTCGCCGGTAAAAAAAAGGACGCCGGGCACGCCTTCATGGCCGTTATAGTGAACGACCTGGCGGAATATTGTCTCAGGCCGGGCAAGCGCCTTCGACCGCTTGTGCTTATCGCCGCGTACCGGGGATACGGGGGCGATGCGTCCTCGCTCAGGGAAATCCTGGCGATCGCCTCCTCGCTCGAATTAATGCATTCATTCCTGCTCGTACAGGACGATATAATCGACCGGTCGTCGGTGCGGCGCGGCGGCGATGCCTTCCACCTGCTGATGCAGCGGCGTTTCGCCGGGCTTACGCGAAATCCAGGCATCGGAAGCGATGTCGCCCTGGTCGCCGCCGATGTGCTTTTCTGTGACGCGCTTCGGCTCATCCTCGGGGCGAAGATAGACGGCGCGGCGAAAGAAAGCTTCCTGGGGCTTTTCGCGCGGGCCTATGAACGCACCGCCTGGGGGCAGATACTCGACATCATCAACACCAGGCCGCTCGCGCTCCGCACCGGTGATACGGCGGCCCGGGAGATAGGGTTGATGAAGACGGCCTATTACACGGTGTATTATCCGCTGCTTATGGGATGCGTGCTGGCGGGCGTGTCGCCCGCCCGCGAGAGGCGCGCCATCGGGCGATTCGCCCTGCCGCTCGGGCACGCGTTTCAGGTACGCGACGACATCCTGGGGGTCTTCGGCGATAAAATCGAGATGGGCAAATCGGCGGACTCCGATATTATGGAGGGCAAGAAGACCGTGCTGGTGCAGAATACGATAGAGCTTCTCGATGCCGGGGGAAGAAAGCGTTTCGAGACGCTCTTTACAAAGCCCGGAAAGACGAAGGCCGATATTGCCCGTATTCGGGCCGTCATGCGGGAAAGCGGCGCGCTGGCCGCCGCCGAAGAGATGCACCGTCGTCTGATCGGCCAGGCGGTCAGGGCCGTGCCCTCCCTGGGAATGAACGCGGAGGGGATGGACCTCCTCATCGGATTGTGCGCGGCTATCGGCGAGCTGAAGTGACGAAATAAACGGAAACCGGGTGCTGTCTCCGGAACAGGCCTTAAATGAACCGGGGCCGGACATGAAAAGGAGTTAAAATGAGTGCTGCAAGGAAAAAGCGTACACCGGAAGAAGCTTCCGGTAAATATCATAAGGAAACATTCGACAAAATCTCGGACAGGAAGCGTGAGAAGATCATTAAAATCTCGACGGTGGAATTCGCCGAAAAGGGATTCAACGGCGCGAACGTAAACGTTATCGCGAACAAGTCCGGAATAAGCATCGGCTCCATGTACAATTACTTTTCCAGCAAGGAGCACCTTTTCTTGACCGTCGTCGACGAGGGATACAAGCTGCTCGAGGAGGCCTTCGCCGGCGCCGACCTGGCAAACGGCGATATCTTTCAGAAGCTCGAAACGATCATCCGGGTGGCCCAGAAGCACTCGCGCTCGCACCCCCATTTCGTACAGCTCTACCAGGACATCACCACCGAAAGCCTTGCGCATCTTTCCGCCAGGCTTTCCCGGAAAATCGAGAACATATCGGCGGTTTTCTACCGCCATTACCTGAAGGAGGCCAAAGTGCAGGGTCTCGTCGATCCGTCGATCGACGATCACGTGGCGTCGTTCTGCATAGACAACATCATCGTCCTGATGCAGTTCTCGTATACCTCCGAGTACTATAAGGAGCGCCTGCTCACTTTTATCGGAGAGGATGCTTTAGAGGACGATGAGCGCGTCATCACGGGGATGATGGACTTCATACGCCGGGCGATCGGAGTACGCACGTGAGCGCGGAGAAACCGGAAAAAGCGGCCGCGCGGGCGAAATCACCGGCGCAGCGAAACAACAAAGACATTATCAATCTTCGCCGCACGCAGCTCACGGCGGCGGCCTACCGTGTGGTCAGCCGCAAGGGCTATTACAACTTCACCATCAAGGACATCGCCCGCGAGGCCGGCCTTTCGACCGGGCTCGTGCACTATTACTTCAAGGACAAACAGGAACTGCTGTTCACGCTTCTAAAGGAGATGAACAACAACCTGCGCGTTTTCCTCAACAGGGCGCTGGCGAAATCCGATGATCCGCGTGAGAAGCTTTCGATATTCCTCGATCAGGCCTTCAACCTGGTCGAGAGGGAGAAGGATTACTTTCACGTGCTCATCGATTTCTGGACCCAGATAAACCACAACGAGCGCATACGCCGTGCCAATGTCAAGCTCTTCGAGAGCTTCCGCATCGAGGTGGGCGCCATCATAACCGAGGGCATGCGGGACGGGATCTTCCGGAAGGTGGATGTGGCCTATGTCGCCATGGTGATCGTCTCGATAATCCAGGGGGCGATCATCCAGTACGTGCTTGACCGGGCCGCGTTCAACTATAAGGAATACACCGGCAGGATCAAGGTCCAGGTATTGGAGATGCTGCTGAAAAAAGCCCGATGACCATCGATATCGCGGTAATCCTGTCATACATCCTAATCATCAATATCGTCGGGATTCGGTTCTCCGGCGGAACGAGCGTGCGCGATTATTTCCTCGGCAATCGCTCCGTGCACTGGGGCCTGGTATGCCTGTCGATAGTCGCGACGGAGACATCGAGCCTCAGCTTCATTTCGATCCCCGGACTCGCCTACGCAAGCGGGACGGGGTTTTTGCAGATAACCTTCGGTTACCTGCTGGGACGCGTACTTGTCGCCGCCTTTTTGCTGCCGAAATATTTTCAGGGCGAGTACGAGACCGTCTACGAATTCCTCCAGCGAAGGTTCGGCCGGGCCTCGCGCAAAACCGTCTCGGTGATATTTCACGTAACGCGCCTCTTCGCCGACAGCGTGCGCCTCTTCGCCACGGCCATACCGCTCACGGTGATGATCGGATGGGACTACCGGCTGTCGCTTGCGGTAATCGGTGCCGCCACGTTCATCTATACGTTTTATGGGGGAATACGGGCCGTCATCGTGACCGACGCGCTCCAGCTCGTGTTGTACCTGTTCTGCGTGGGCCTGGGCGTCTGGTGCGTAATGGAAGAGCTTTCCCTGTCGTTCGCGGGAGCCTTCGCCCTCATCCCGGCCGCGGACCTTGCGTTCATTTCGACCGGCATGGGGGGGGGCGCGGCGAAACTGTTCGGGTCCTACAACCTTTTAACCGGCATTATCGGGGGCGCATTTCTCTCGTTCGCCTCGCATGGCACCGACCACCTTCTGGTCCAGCGCGTACTGGCCTGCCGCGATATCGTTTCCGCGAGGAAGGCGATGGTTGCCAGTGGATTCGTCGTCATCGCCCAAATCGCGCTCTTCCTTCTGTTCGGGCTTTTCATCAAGGTGCTCCTTGAAGCGCGCCCCTTCGCCTCGAGCGATTCCGTGGTGCCGTACTTCATCGTGAACCATCTTCCGGTCGGGCTGCGCGGACTCATGCTGGCCGGAATCTTCGCCGCGGCGATGTCCACGCTCAGCTCTTCGATCAACTCGCTTTCATCGTCAACCGCCCTTGACCTTTTCCGGCTTGATGAGCGCGCCATACCCGAGCGTAAGAAGGTCGTCGTGGCGCGGTGCATCTCTCTGTTCTGGACGCTCGCGATCATCGGCGTCTCCATGCTCTTTCACGACTCCAAGAACCCGCTGGTCGAGGTGGGGCTCTCGATAGCATCGGTCACGTACGGCGGCATGCTGGGGATATTCTTGCTGGGGCGGTTCGCCACCGGAATCGACGACCGCGCGGCCCTTTCCGGCGTTTTCGCGGGTGTGGCGACGGTGACGGCGGTGATGGTCTTCACCGGTCTATTCTGGCTGTGGTACGTCGCCGTGGGCTTCTTCGTCTGCGTGGCGGTCGCGCTCGCGGCCGGACGGGCGTTCAGTTGGGGTCTTCGATGATCTTGAGCGATGAGTGCGTTTCGTATCCGGCCGGCGGCTCGCGGTCGAAGAGCAGGATGATCTCGGTGCGGACCTTGTTGCGGATGACGAAGTAATACTCGGACGTGAGCTTGCGAACCAGGTCGATGCCGCGGCCGGTTTCGGATACCCTGTCCGATATCTCCTCTCCCGTCTCGTAGGCGCGCAGAATCATCTGGGACTCCTCGACGGCCCGGCGGATGCTGTCCAGGATTTTCTGCTTTGTCAGGTTCCCCTTGTAATCGGTGATGGAGATTCCATAGCCCTGGTCATTATGCGAGAAGAAAAGGTCCACGAACTCGCCCTTTTTCAGCTTCACCGGCAACCGCTCCTCTTTCTCCTTCGTGTAGCCGTGTGAGTGATAGACCGAGTTGATGATGAGCTCGTTGAGGATGAGGTTGAGCACCGATTTATTTTTAACCTGGACGCCCCATCCCTCGAGCTGCTGCATGAGCGCCGCTATCGCGGGACGTATCTGGTCCGAGGCGGTAATCCGTACCTTCTGGATTCCCTCCGCGGGGGTGTCCATGTAATTGTTCAGCCCGAAGATGTTTTTACGCGTGATGAGCTTTCCGGCCAGGCCCACGAGCTCCTTTTCCCTCAGCGGCTTGCGCAGTACATTGCCTATTCCCTCGCGGAAGATGTGCTCGAAGAACGTGTCGATGTCCTTCTCGGTTATCATGATGGCGGGAATGAAAGGGTAGTACGTGGTGATATAGTTGTACAGGTCGAAGGCGTTGTCGCCGGGAAGCTCCACCTCGGAGACGATGAGGTCGAAATCGCTGGATTTCAGCCTTGCCATGGCGTCGAAGGCGGACTCGCAGGCGACAACCGTGTAGCCGGCTTCACGGAATATCAGCGCGATGGTTTCGCGATACGGGGAGAAGTCGACGATCAGGATGTTGTACATTGGAGCACCGTCTCCATGGCTTGAATACCCGGTCGACGCGGCGACCTTCCGCGGCGGAATTCGGGTCATCCGGGCTTATGCTGTATTATCGGAAATTCAGGCAAAAAGGATTATACGCCGAATCGGAGTGGTCCGCCTAAAATGTCCTTGAATTACACGCCCATATTTACGAAAATATAACCGGGGTGGATCGTTACCCTGCGCTATTATAAAACATGGCGTGTACCGGTTGTCGCCCGGTGATTCATAATGGCATGCGGTGCGTTGTTTATCGGCGCCGAGAAACGATGCAATGACCCCGGTGGCGGCGTCAGGGGTATTTTTGCGGAGGATATCACGATGAAGAGAGCTTGTATGGCTGTTGTATGCCTGACGATGGCGGTGATGCTGACGGTCCCGGCGGTCTGGTCCCAGGAGAAAAAGGAGGGCGATCGTGGAAGCACGCTCACTTCCGAAAAGCTCGACAACGAGGGCAGGGCGCTCGATGAGCAGATCGTTTCAATCAGCAAGAAGATCGAGGACGTAATCGGCCGGTACAAGCTCATGACGGTCAAAGACATCCGGCTGCTGCCCTACCAGATAAGCTACAGCCTCGGCGATGGCCATATCGAAATCCAGCGGCACAGCTTCGAGAGGGACGAGTTGACCAGGCAGGTGACGCGTTTAAAGAAAAAGGTCATAAAGATATATTCAACGGGTTCGGGTGTTTCGAAAATCGAGTCGGAAATCATCGATCGCGATTATAACGGCGCCCTCTACACGACGGTGACGATCATGGATTCATCGCCCTCGGCGGCGGGAACGGACGATGTAGTGTTTACTCACTCCATTAATGGAAAAAAGCTTCTCGACGGGCGACGTCTCGGCGAAGTGAAAAACTCGACGGCCTTTCCGGTGCGTAACAGCCTGAAGCGCGAGTTCCTGGTGCCGCACCTCGAGTACTTCTGCCAGGTACTGCTCTCCATCGCCGAAACGCACGCAAAGGGAATAAAGGATTCTGACAGCCAGATGTACGAGTTCCTCAAGGAGTCGACCAGCTACTGAACCGCCGTGCGGCCCGGCCGGGTGTGCTGATCGCCGTCAGGCCGGGCGCAGGATTCCACGAAGCCGCCGGTTCCCGGGCCCCGGGTCGGTTATTCCGCCGCCTTTCTCCCGCCGTATTCATCGATAAGCCCCAGCATCTCTTTCCTGCCGTCGTTTGTTTTCGCGGAGGAAAAAAAGATTGAATCGACGTCCACCGAAAGCGCGTCGGCGATGGCCCGCGCGGAGGCAAGGCGCCCGCCGCGGGTAAACTTGTCGCATTTTGTGGCGACCACCGCCACCGGGACATTCCTTTCGGCGAGGAGGGTGATCATCTCCAGCTCGAAATCGCCCGGGAGACGGCGGATATCGATAAGCAGAAAGACGAGCCTTAGATTGTCGCGGTTGTGAATGTAGCTTTGAATGAGCGGGAGGAAACCGCTGCGGACCGACGCCGGGAGTTTGGCGTATCCGAAGCCGGGAAGGTCGACCAGGCTGATCCCGCCGTTCATGATGAAAAAGTTGACGCTCTTTGTGACCCCCGGCCGCGAACCGGTCTTGACAAGGTCCTTCTTGCCGGTGAGCATATTGATAAGGGACGACTTGCCCACATTGGAGCGGCCCATAAAGGCGAATTCGGGATAGGGCAGTTCCGGAAACGAGGCGGCCGAGAAAACGCTTTTTAAAAAGCGCACGTCTTTTACCTTCATCGGATGGTCAGCTCCATTAATACGGCATCGTCGTCCCCGTAGTATCGCTTCCTGAGTCCCGTTTCGATGAAACCCGCGGCCCGGTAAAAACTGCGGGCGGCCTCGTCGAGCGCGCGCACCTCCAAAAGGACCCTGGCGGCATCCGGCGGGCGCAGGTCCCGGAGGAGGTGGTCCAAGAGCGCGCGTCCGAAACCCCTGCGCCTCCGGTCGCCCCGTACCACGATCCTGTTGAGCTGTATCTCGCCGCCGACCTCCCAGGCCACCGCGTACCCGGCTATCCCGTCCTCGGTCTCGATGACCACGAAACGCGAGAACGAGTTGGAAAGCTCGTTCTCCAGTCCGGTGCGGGTCCACGGCGACTTCATCCACTCATTTTCGAGGGAGCAGACGGCATCCAGGTCGGCGGGCAGAGCGTATCGTATCTTCATGTCCACCGTCCAACTATCCCCGTGCGAAGACGCCTGTCAAAAGAAAATTGTGAGCAAAAAGTCTTTGACAAAAAAGGTGCAGGAATACTTTTTCTAACAATCATATCCGGAAACCGGCCGCCGGTGAGAATCCGGCGCGGCCCGGCGGAAAATACGGGTGTATCATCAATGGCCAAGACAAAGTGCCGGGTTGTAGTACGGTCGGAATACTGCAAGGGGTGCAATCTCTGCATCGCCTACTGCAAGAAAGGGGTCCTCGCTCCCTCCGAAGGCCTCAACAAGGCCGGTTATCATTACGCGACCCCCGACGACGAAAAGGAGTGCACCGGGTGCAGGGTGTGCGTGCTCGTGTGCCCCGAGGTCGCGATAGAGGTGTACGGTGAATAAAGTATTCATGAGCGGCAACCACGCCTTCGCCGAGGCCGCCATACGCGCGGGATGCCGGAGCTATTTCGGTTATCCCATCACGCCGCAGAACGAGCTGGGCGAATACATGGCCGAGCACCTGCCAAAGAGCGGCGGGGTGTTCGTGCAGTCGGAGAGCGAGACGGCCGCCATCAACATGGTCATCGGGGCCGCCGCGGCGGGAGCGAGGGTAATGACCTCATCGTCGAGCCCCGGCATAAGCCTGAAGCAGGAGGGCATCTCCTTTCTCGCGGGCTTTCAGCTTCCGGCGGTCATCGTCAACGTTATGCGCGGCGGGCCGGGCCTCGGCAACATCGCCCCGGCGCAGGGCGACTACTTCCAGGCCACGCGGGGCGGCGGGCACGGCGATTACCGCACGCCGGTCTTCGCTCCGGGGTCGGTGCAGGAGGTCGCCGACCTCACCAGGGTGGCGTTCGACGTCGCCGACCGCTACCGCACCCCGGTCATGATCCTTGGCGACGGGATGCTCGGCCAGATGAAGGAGCCGGTCGAGTTTCCCGACATGCTGGTGGACCTTCCCGAAAAGGAATGGGCGCTCAGGGGCCGGGGCGAGGGGGCCAGCCGCTACATGGCCTCGCTCATCCTCGACGTCATGGAGATGGAGCGGCACAACTGGGAGCTGGTGCGCAAGTACCAGGCCATTACCAAGAACGAAACGCTGTACGAAGGATACATGCTCGACGACGCCAAAATCGTCGCCATCGCCTACGGCACCACGGCGCGTATCGCCAGGGCCGCGATAAAACGCGTCCGCAAGGAGGGGGTCCCCGCCGGGCTGCTTCGGCCCATCACCCTGTGGCCGTTCCCGAAGGAGCCGCTGCAGGAGCTCGCCCGGCGCATCGAGGACTTCGTGGTCTTCGAGATGAGCACGGGGCAGATGGTCGAGGACGTACTGCTCTCGCTCGAGGGCAGGGGGCGCGTCGCCTTCCACGGCAGGCCCGGGGGCGTGGTGCCGACCCCGGTGGAATTTTCCCGCATACTGTACCGCGAGTACCAGCGGCAAGTGAAGAGTGAAAAATGAAACTGCTGAACAAATGGCCGTCGTACTATAAGAAGGACGTGGTCACCCATTACTGCCCGGGCTGCGGCCACGGCATCGTGCACCGCATCGTGGCCGAGCTCCTCGAGGAGATGGACCTGGGCAAACGGGCGGTATGCGTAAACCCGGCGGGCTGCGCGGTGCTGGCCTACAAGTACTTCGACATCGACATGATCGAGTCGGCGCACGGACGCGGCACCGCCATCGCCACCGGGGTGAAGCGGGTCAAGCCCGAGCTTTTCGTGTTCACCTACCAGGGCGACGGCGACCTCTCGGCCATCGGCACCGCCGAGACCATCCACTCGGCGAACCGCGGCGAGCATATAACGGTGATTTTCATCAACAACGCCGTCTACGGCATGACCGGAGGCCAGATGGCTCCGACCACGCTGCTGGGCCAGAGGACCACGACGACCCTCGGCGGGCGCAACCCGAAGTTCGACGGCTATCCCCTTCATATAACGGACATGATCGCGCCGTTGCCCGGCGTAATCTACGCGGAGCGCACCGCGATAAACGGCCCGGCCGGCATACAGAGGACGAAAAAGGCCATTCAGGCCGCCTTCCAGGTGCAGGTGGACGGCCTCGGCTATTCCATAGTCGAGGTGCTCTCCGCGTGCCCGACCAACTGGAAAATGACGCCGGAGGAATCCTTCAAGTGGATCACCGAGGTGATGGCGAAGGAGTATGTTCCCGGCGTGCTTACCGACAAGAGGGGGGGGCCTGCCTGAGATGCTGGTAAAGATACTATTCGCGGGCAGCGGCGGGCAGGGCGTCCTCACCATGGGCAACATCCTCGGCAACGCCGCCATGATTGAAGACTTCCATACAACCTACCTTCCCGCTTACGGGGCGGCCGTGCGCGGCGGTACGGCCAACTGCACGATCTGTATTTCCGACGAGGAGATCGCCTCGCCGGTGGCCTCGGTGCCGGATTTCGTCGTGGCGCTCAACCATCCCTCCGCGGCCTCGTTCAGCACCAGGCTCGAACCGGGAGGGCAGATGCTCTACAACTCGGACCTGGTGGGCGAGCTCATAAGCCGCGGCGATATCACCATGTTCCCGGTGCCGGCCAACGATATCGCCAAAGGAATAGGCAGTGAGCGTTCGGCGAACATGGTGATGCTGGGCGCCTTTATAAAGTTGACAAACGTCCTTAAAGTGGATTCTATATATAAAAGCGTCGAGTATATGCTCGGCGCCAAGAAGAAACTGGTGGAGATCACCAACCGCGCCGTCGAGGAGGGGTATAACGGCTTTCCCTTCGGCAACGGTTCACTCTGATTCAGCGAGGTGAGCGACGATGCCCATTACCCAGGTGAGCGTTTCGGTCGCGAACAGTCCGGGTAAGCTCAACGAGATCTGCGACATCCTCGAGAAGGAGCAGATCAACATAAAGGCCATCATGGCGTCATCCGTCATGAACCCGGTTCAGGTGCACATGATCGTGAGCGACCCGGCGAAGGCCGAGACCGTGCTCCGCGCAAGCGGGCTCAACGTCAGCACGCGCGAGGTGATCGCCGTGGCGACGCCCGACCACCCCGGTGGATTGAACGCGGTGCTGCGGCCGCTCATCGAATCCAGCGTGAACGTGGAGACGCTTTATCCGTTCATCAACCTTCGGGGGGAAGAGGCGATCGTCATCATCGAGGTCGACAAGATCAACGAGGCCAAGGAAGTATTAAAAAAGCACTGGGTAAAGACCTACAGCACCGAGATCTACAAGTCCTGAACCCGCTGCGCGATGATGCATGAAAAGGGCCGACCGGCATCGCCGTTCGGCCCTTTCGCGTTTAGGGGGCGCTTCAGCGGTCCGTGAACTTCGCGTCGCGCTTTTCGAGGAAGGCGGCGATGCCTTCCTTCTTGTCGGCCGTTTCGCACAGCTCGCCGAAAAGCTCGCGCTCGAAGGTCATGGCTCCGGTAAACTCCATCGCCGGCCCCTCGCTCACCGCGCGCAGGGCGTTTTTGATCGCGCAGCGGCTCCGCGCGGCAATCGCCGTTGCCAGCTTCTTCGCCTCTTCCACCACCTGTCCCTGCGGCACGGCCCGGTTCACGATGCCGTAGAGCTCGGCCTGCCTGCCCGAGATGAAATTGCCCGAAAGGATGAGCTCGAGCGCGCGCCCCTTGCCGATAAGCCTCGCCGAGCGCTGGGTCCCCCCGTAGCCGGGGATGATGCCGAGCTTGATTTCCGGAAGGCCTATCTGCGCGGTCTCGTCGGCCAGGCGGATGTGGCAGGCGAGGGCCGTTTCCATCCCGCCCCCCAGGCAAAAGCCGTTGATGGCCGCGATGTAGGGCTTGTCGGCGTTCTCGATTAGGTTGGTCATCTGCTGGCCGTTCTCGAGATACCCGGCCCCGTCCTTCTTCGTGTTCTTCGAAACGAACTCGTTGATGTCGGCCCCCGCGATAAAGGCCTTGCCCTCGCCGGTGAAGACGACCGCGCGCACCGCGGGGTCCGCGTTGGCGCGGGTTATGGCGTCCTTGATATCGGCAAGCACGCCCTGTGAAAGCGTATTCATCGGCGGATTGTTCACCACCATCAGCGCCACGCCGCGCTCGTCGACGGTGTAATCGCAGAATTTCTTTTCCGTGCTCATTGCTGGCTCTTCTCCTGGAGTCGTAGTAGTGCACCGGGCCATAAGCCGGCACCGGCTGATTGTTTCGGTGAATGGGTATATGGTAACCGCCGGACGGCAATGTCAAATATTTTATCCGGTCCGGAAAAACCATTTCATTGCGAGCACCGGTTGCATAGGCGTTAAGAGCTCCGGAAAAACCCTGTCATTGGGAGCCCAGTGGTATAGGGCGTTAAGAGCTCCGGAAAAACTCTGTCATTGCGAGCCCCTGCCGTATCGGGGCGTGGCAATCTCTTTGCGTGCAAAGCTCCATGAATCAACGTATTGCCTTTAGAGATCGCCACGTCGGCCTGCGGCCTCCTCGCGATGACAGAGAGGTTATGCCGTATGCCATCGAGGCCTCACCCTGCCTCCGGCTTTATTCTGTCATTGCGAGCCCCTGCCGTATCGGGGCGTGGCAATCTCTTTGCATGCAAAGCTCCATGAATCAATGTATTGTCTGTTGAGATCGCCACGTCGCTACGCTCCTCGCGATGACAGAGAGGATTTACCTGTTGCGATCGCCACGTCGGCCTGCAGCCTCCTCGCGATGACAGAGAGGTTAGGCCGTATGCCATCGAGGCCTCACCCTGCCTCCGGCTTTATTCTGTCATTGCGAGCCCCTGCCGTATCGGGGCGTGGCAATCTCTTTGAGTACTGAGTTTCATGAATCAACGTATTGTCTTTAGAGATCGCCACGTCGCTGCGCTACTCGCGATGACAGAGAGGATTTGCCTGTTGCGATCGCCACGTCGGCCTGCGGCCTCCTCGACATAATTCCTTCCGGCTTTTCACCTGTTCCCCGCCCGGCAATGATTTGACTCCCCGGCCGGGCGCTGGTAGTCTCGTCAGGGGATCCATTCATAAAGGGAGGGAGTCATGCCGAAAACGATCATCGTGGGTGCGGGTATCAACGGTCTGCTGCTCGGCGCGCTTCTCGCGCACGAGGGAGACGAGGTGACGGTCTTCGAGAAGAGCCGGATCGTCGGGGGCCGGGCCTTTCTGCTCGAGAAGGGCGGGTTCGTCCTCGATTACGGCATCCACCTCACGCGTTTCGGCCCCAAAAGCGCCGTGGCCGCCATCATGAAACGCATAGGGCACGAGGTCGGCTTCAGGAAGCTGGGCGCCTCGTTCGTTCACGACGGCGGGCGGATGAAACTCTTTCCCACCAGTCCCGGCGGAATCTTTAAAAGCGATCTTTTCAGCCTCGGGGAAAAGCTGAGGATCCTCGGGCTGCTGATCGCCATCAAGCGAGGGAGATTCGACGATTGCCTGGACCTGTCGCTGGAGGAGTGGATGAGGGAACACGGCGTCGGCGGCGGCATACGCGCCTACTTCGAGCTCGTCAGCGCGTCGGTGATGGTGTGCCCCTTCGTGGAAAAGACGTCGGCGGGCGAGATGTTCCGCAATCTGCGCAAGGTGCTCGTAACCGGGCATTCGGCCGAGTACCCGGTGGGCGGATGGAAGCCGATACACCGCGCGCTCGTGGACACGATACAAAAGCGCGGCGCGCTACATACCGGCACCAGGGTCGAGTCCGTGGTTTTTTCGGGCGGGCGGGCCGTCGGGGTGAAGGCCGGCGGAAAGATCCATCGCGCCGACCGCGTCGTCGTCAACGCGCCGGTTCAGCAGGCGGTATCCCTCATCCCGGCGAAACTGCTCCCCCCGGGATACGCCGCGCGCTGCAGAAAGCTCGTCCCGACCTCGGGCGTGTTCGTCGACGCGGCGCTCGATTCGGTCGTCTCGCCTATAGACGGCCTCATTTACACGACGAAGCCCGCGGCGTACGGATGCATCACGTCAAACCTTTCCCCCGGACTGGCGCCGGAGGGGAGACAGCTCTTCACCATGTTCTACCCGACCTCCCTGGAAGACATGCGCGATCGGGCCATCGTCGCGAAGCGGAAGAAGGAGCTGTGGGCGGCGGTTCGGCGCGCCCTGCCGGGGGTGGAGAAGCACCTGCTCTGGAAGCGCGAGTGCGCGCTCGCCATGATCGACGGCGTACAGGTCAATGTCGACCAGACCGAGGATAAACGGCCCGGCGTGCGTGTCCCGGGGCTCGACGGGGTGTACCTGGTGGGCGACTCGGTCGCCGCGCCCGGGGCCGGGGGCGACGTGGGAAACGAGTCGGTGCTGCTGGCGTTCCGGGAGATTACGGGAAAGGGGCTCTAGCCGCCGTGCTCCGGACGCCCGGGGCGTTATCCGGCCACCGGGCGTTCCCTGGCCCGTACCAGGCGGTAGAGCGATTCGTTATACGGCGCCGCGATCCCCGCCTCGCGGCCGAAGCGCGCGAACGCGCCGTTGATGCTGTCGATCTCGGTGCGCCTGCCGGCGCGCAGGTCCTGAAGCATCGAGCACAGGTTCGCCGAGGTTTTGGCGCATACCCCGCGCGTCGTATCGACCAGTTCGGTCGCGTCGAAAATAATTCCTCTCGACGCCGCCACGAGCACGCACTCCTTTATGACATGCTCCTGCAGTATCAGCGCATCGGGACGCTCCAGGATCCCGCCGTTGGGGATTTCAAGCAGCGCGCCGATCGGGTTGATCGCCGCGTTGATGACGGCCTTGTGCCATATCGCCTCGTCGGGGCGGGGGTGTATCGTAACCATAACGCCGGCCCGTTCGAGAAGCGCGCGAACCGACTCGAGGGCGAGAGCGTCCGGCCCCCCGATTACCGCGCCGCCGCTGCCGCCGTAGGCCACCGTGGAGGCGTCGATGCGCGTGGCGCCGATGGTTATCGAACCGCAGACTATCCTGTCCGGCGGAAGATAGCGCCCTATGATATCCCGGTTGCCGATCCCGTTCTGCAGGGTGACCAGCACGCTCCCGTTTTTCAGCGATGAGGCGATGTCGCGCATGGCGTCGTCGGTCGAGTAGCTTTTAACGAAGAGAAAGACGACGTCGCATGGAGAGAGTATGTTCGGGGCGGTCGCGGTTTCCGAGCTGAAGCACAGCTCCCCATCGGGCATGTGTACGCAGAGGCCTTCGGACATGGCGCGCGCCAGGGTTTCATCCTTTTCGTAGACCGCGTAGTCTATCCCCGCGGAATGAAAGAACGCGGCGAAGAGCGTTCCGACCGCCCCGCCGCCGACTATGCCCGCCTTCATCACTCAGCTCTCGAACACCGCGCCCCTGTCCGCCGAGGAAACCAGCTTCGCGTAGCGGCTCATGTAGCCGGTGGTGATGTTGGGCTCGGGGGCCTTCCACGAGGCCAGGCGCTTCTGTATTACCGCGTCCGAAAGCTTTACGTTGAGCGTTTTCGCCGGGATGTCGATCTCGATCTGGTCGCCGTCGCGCACTATGGCGATCGGTCCGCCGGCCGCCGCCTCGGGCGATACGTGGCCGATCGACGAGCCGCGCGTGGCGCCGGAGAAGCGCCCGTCGGTTATCAGCGCCACGTCCCTGTCCAGGCCCATGCCGGCGATCACCGAGGTGGGCGTAAGCATCTCGCGCATGCCGGGGCCGCCGCGCGGGCCTTCGTAGATGATGACGACCACGTCGCCCTTCCTGATTTTACCGGCCATGATGCCCTTCATCGCGGCCTCCTCGGAGGTAAAGACCTTCGCGGGCCCGCTGTGCCTGAGCATGGACGGGTCGACCGCCCCCTGCTTCACGATGCAGCCGTCGGGGGCGATGTTACCGGTGAGCACGGCGAGCCCTCCGTCGGCGTGGACCGGGGCCTTGACGCGGCGTATCACCGACTCGTCGAGTATGTCGCGCCCGCGGAGGTTCTGCGCCTGCGTCCTTCCGGTTACGGTGAGGCAGTCGCCGTGGAGCAGTTTGCTGCGCAACAGCTCGCTCATCACCGCGGGGATGCCGCCGGCGTCGTGCAGGTCCTCCATGGCGTGGGTGCCCGTGGGGGCGATCGTGCACAGATGCGGCGTGCGCTCCGACACGGGGTTGATGTCTTTGAGGGTGATGGGAAGGCCCGCGTAGTGCGCGATGGCCGGTATGTGCAGCGCCGTGTTCGACGAGCCGCCGATCGCCATGTCCACCGCCAGCGCGTTCTCGATGGCTTTGCGCGTTACGATCTTCCGCGGCGTGATGTTCTTCTTTACCAGGTTCATGATGAGCTTCCCGCTCTCCTTGGCGAGCCTGATGCGGTCGGCCATCACGGCCGGGATGGTGCCGTTAAAGGGAAGGGCCATGCCCAGCGCCTCGGTGAGGCAGTTCATCGAGTTGGCGGTGAAGAGCCCCGCGCACGAGCCGGCACCCGGGCAGGCGGCGCATTCGATGTTGTGGAGCTCGTCCAGGCTGATGGACTTTTTCGCCGCTTTTCCCACCGCCTCGAAGACGTTGGAAAGTGTGATCTTCTGCCCCTTGTAGCGCCCGGCGAACATGGGGCCGCCGCTCACCACGATGGAGGGTATGTCGACGCGCAGGGCGCCGATCAGCATGCCCGGGATGATCTTGTCGCAGTTGGGCACCAGCACCATGCCGTCGAAGGGGTGCCCCATGGCCATTATCTCGATCGAGTCGGCGATGAGCTCGCGCGAGCCCAGGGAGTAGTTCATGCCCCTGTGGTTCATCGCGATGCCGTCGCACACGCCGATGGTGGTGAACTCGAGCGGCGTGCCGCCGGCGGCGAGGATGCCCTTCTTTACGGCCGCTACGATCGTGTTGAGATGTATGTGGCCGGGTATGATTTCGTTCGCCGAATTGGCTATGCCTATGATGGGGCGCGCGAGCTCCTCGTCGGTAAGCCCGGCCGCGCGAAAGAGCGAGCGGTGCGGCGCCTTTTCGATTCCTTTTTTCATTACATCGCTTCTCATTGTGGGTCTCCAGGTGTTCGAGTGTTCGCGGGGTTTGCCGCGGGTGGGCCGGGCGGCAAACCGCCGGCGTGTTTTCAGGATGGGGCCTCCGGGCGGGGGTTGTCAAGGGTTTTTGCGGTATGCGTCGTCTCTTCGTTTGTCATCGCGAGGAGCGCAGCGACGTGGCGATCTCACGAGGGCACTGAGGTGTCCGGGTTTCGCCTAAGCCGGCGGGGTGTGCGCATGGGGCCCATGCAGGGGTGAGGCGCGCCTGGCAGGCACGAGGGGGGCTTCGTACTTTCTTTTTTTCGCGAAAAAGAAAGTACCAAAGAAAACGCGAAAAAGAAAGTACCAAAGAAAACGCGCCCTCAATGGGTCGGCGAAAGACGCGACCTCCTGTCGCTTCGCCGACATTAGCACATCGTGTGCGTCACCGAGAGGCTGCGCTCACACGCCGCGCGGCTTGACTTTCAGTTACATGAAATGCGAGGTTGTTTGGGATTGATTGTATGGATGGGGCTGTGTGTTTTACTCAAGGTTTTTCCGTGGTCTTGTTCTTCGGCTGCGGGAGGTCCATCCATGGACCATCCTCGCCTCGCGCGCGTCCTGCGCGCTGCTTAATGGTGAGGGG
>JALOTJ010000088.1 GCA_025457965.1 Spirochaetota bacterium
ACGCCGCTGCAGCAGGCGATGTTCATGATGTCGCTGGCGTGGGTGCACCTGTGGAGCCTCACGCTCTGTATCCCTAAAATGAAGTCACTGGTGGGCGACGCGAAGGGCGGGGAGCGCGAGAGCCTGCTCAACGACAACGCCGAGGCCGCGTATTACTCGGGCAAGGTGCTCTCCTCGCAGTTCTACCTGGGCGCCGAGTTCCCGAAATTCTTCGGCAGGGCGGAGGCCATCCTCTTCGGCGAAACCTCGCCCGTAAAGGCCTCCGATGCCGTCTTCACCGGGGCGCCGCTGGAGTAGCGCGCATTCGATAATCACGCCGATAAAAAAGGCCGTCCCATGAGAGCGGGGCGGCCTTTTATATTCTTCCGGTCCCGCCGTTGACACGACATGATCTTCGGCCGCCGGCGCCGCACCGCCCTCATTCCATGCGGGAGCCCTGTCCCCCGCTCACCGCGCTGATCGGTGAGGCCTGTCACCCTTCGTTCGATAGCATTCCAGGGTGTCGTCTATCATCCGGTCGATGCCGCGTTTGAAATCCCCGACCTCGAGCGTGACCCTGCTCAGCGACAGCGACACTATTCCGTGCAGTGTGCTCCACACGTACATCAGGCGGTAGTTGGCGTCCTCCGGGTCGGTCCCGGGGTTTTCATGCGCGATTTCACGCAGCACCCGTTCGGCGAGCTCCGCCGAGCGCAGGGCCGTCAGGTTCTGGGATTCGGCGAGCTTCTCGTGCCTGGTGCCGACGTAGTCCGCGTATTTCGGCGTGCCCATGCTGAACATGATGGTGTAGAGGTGGGGGTTCTCGATTCCGTAATCGATATACGCGCGCGCCATGGCGCGCAGGCGTGCGAAGGGGGCGTCCGCCGATGCGTACGCGTCATGAAAACGGGAAAACAGTATTTCGAATCCCCTGGTGACGATCATAAGGTATAGCTCGTCCTTGTCGGTGAAATAGTTGTAGATCGTCTTTGCGGCAATGCCGAGGCGCGAGCCGAGGCGGCGCATGCTGAAATCGGAATAGCCCACCTCGTTGATGAGGGCCGCGGCTTCCATAATGATGTTTTCCCTGATGGAGCTGACCACCTCGGGAGGGGCGGGTATCTTCGGCATGATGCTTCGCTTTCCGGTTGAAATACGATATTCCCGGGTAGCATAGTCACATGCCGCTTTTTGTTCAAGTGTAAATTAATCCGAACGAAGGATGTGCCAGTGTATGGAAACTATGCCCGGACGTCGTGCGAAGCGCCGGGGGCGGATGTGCGGCTGATGGAAAAATGTTTCCACACCGTTTGATGATTTCCGCCTGCGGTACAACGGCGAACTCTCGTTACAAACTATTTTAAATTGACAGGGCGGGTGGGTGGGGTATAGTACGTTAAGGTAACACATGTTACTTTTATTTTCACCGGAGAGGGGGGAAGTTCATGCGTAAAAGAAAGGTGATACTGCGCAGGTGTGACGAATACAATCCGAAGGTGATCCAGGGCATTATCCGCGAGGCCATGGAAGAGCTCGGCGAAAAGCCGAAAGGCAAGATCCTCATAAAGCCGAACGTGGTGACCGCGAACAAGCAATACATTTTCGATTCGTACACGAACCGTAACGTGACCGAAGCGATGGTCAATGTGCTCCGCGAATCGTACGGGGCCGACGGAAACATCACCATCGGAGAATCCGGCGGTATCGGCCTGCCCACGCGGCTCTTCTTCGCCGAGTCGGACTACGACAAATTGTCGAAAAGGCTCAACGTGCCGCTGGTGGATCTCAACGAGGAGGAGCTTCGCACCGTCACGCTGAAAAAAGCCAAGTGGCACAAGACCATGCTGATGGCCAAGTCCCTGTACGAGGCGGAGTACAAGATATGGATGCCCAAACTCAAGTTCCATATCGTGGTGGACATCACCAACGCGCTGAAGCTCAACATCGGCATCCTCTCTCACAAAGAGCGCTTCCTCTATCACGACGACCGCCTGCACGAGAAGATCGTGGACCTGCTCGAGCCGGGCTACCCGGACCTGGTGGTGACCGACGCCATCACCGTGGGGCGCGGGTTCGAATCGAGCCCCTTCCCGCACCACCTGGGCGCCATCATGATCTCGAACGACCCGCTGGCCGCCGACGTGGTGGCCGCGAAGATAATGAACTACGAGCCCGAGTCCGTGATATACCTGCGCGAGGCGCGCGACCGCGGCTACGGCTCCCTCGACATCAACGATGTCGTCATAACCGGCGACGTCGGCTGGGAGGAGCTCGCGGCGCGGATGAAGGGAGTGGATTCCCCGTTCCAGGACCTCCAGAAGCTCGACACGCCGATCAGGTTCTACGAGGGGGCCAACAAAAGCACCGGCAACATCTGCTACGGCGGATGCATCTGCTCGATAAAGGGAGTGATGGGGACGGCCGACCGGCGTTATGAAGGCAATTTAAAGAACGCGAAGAAAGGCGCCATCGTGATGGGATATTACAGGGGCGACGTGGTGCATCCGGGCGAGCCCGTGGTCCTGGTCGGCACCTGCGCCGGCGTGGAAGGGAGGCTGGAGGCCGGGAAGGTCGTCCATATAAAGGGATGCCCGGTGAAGGTCGCGGACCTCATGATTTTCGGATTGCGCCATTTCAAGATGAAGAGCCCCGCGTGGGACATGCGCAACCTGATGCTTCTGATCTATTATTCAGTGATCAAGGCGTTCATGCAGCTCACCGTTCCGCTGAGAGGCCGGGCGAAGATCCACAGGCACGCGTAGGTCCCCGGCCGTCCCTGACGCCGGCGTGCCGCCGTCGCGTGCCCCGTGTCCGTGACGGTGATGACGCGTCGGCGTCAGGTGGATTGTGCGGATATGTTTATCGCCACTTATTTTCTTCTGTATAATAAAATTAGACTTGTCAATGCGGCGGTGCTCTGCAATCTTTGCCGGCGCCGCGGCCATCCGTATCGCGCAAATAATCCTGTGGCCCGTTGAATGTTTTGCTATACTGGATTCCGTCCCGCGCGGACGTACGCCCTTTAATCCGAATGTGCCAGGAGTGAGAGATGGCCTCGAATCCTTTCATCGACATGCGTGACGTACATTTCGTCCTCTTCGAGCTTTTCGATATGGAGACACTGGGTCGTTTCCCGGGGCTCGAGGGGATTTCGCGCGCCGAGTGCGAGGAGGCGCTCGGGCTGGCCGGGCGCATCTCGAACGACATCCTCTACGACGCCAACCGCGAGGCCGACCGCGCCGGCGTCGTCTACGACCCGTCGACAAAAGAGGTCCGCATCCCGGAGGGAATGAAGAAGGCCCTCTCCGCCTATTACGACGCCGGCTTTCTCAGAATGGCCGATTCGCACGAAGAGGGGGGGATGGGAATGCCCGAGGCGATAGCCTTCGCCTGCAACGAGATCTTCACCGCGGCGAGCCTGTCGTTTTTCACCTATCCCATACTGGGGCACGGCAACGCGACCCTGCTTCGCAACTTCGGTACCGACGAGCAGCGCGCGCTCTACCTGGACAATATACTCTCGGGCCGCTGGGGCGGCACCATGTGCCTCACCGAGCCGGGCGCCGGGAGCGACGTCGGGGCGCTCCGCACGAAGGCGACGCGCCTTCCCGACGGGAGCTTCCGCATAAGCGGTCAGAAGACCTTCATCTCCAGCGGCGACGGCGACCTGTACGAGAACATCATACATTTCGTGCTTGCGCGCATCGAGGGCGACCCGGCGGGGACGAGGGGCATATCGCTTTTCATCGTGCCCAAGTACCCGGTGCTATCGGACGGATCGTTCGCTCCTCTTAATGACGTTGTCTGCACGGGGATAGAGCACAAGATGGGCCTTCACGGCTCGGCGACCTGCTCCATGAGTTTCGGTGAGAACGGCGGTTGTATCGGTCACCTCCTGGGCAAAGAGCGCGAGGGAATGCGGATGATGTTCCACATGATTAACGAGGCGCGCCTGGCCGTTGCCCGGCAGGGCCTTGCGGTTGGCTCTTCGGCCTACCTGCACGCGCTCGCCTACGCCCGTGAACGCCTGCAGGGCTCCGACCCGGCCGACGCCTCCTCGAAAGAACAGGTGCCCATCATCCGCCATCCGGACGTGCGGCGCATGCTGCTTCGCATGCGCTCGTACGTGGAGGGAATGCGCATGCTCGCCTATTATACGGCGCTAGCGATCGACACCGCGCGGCACGCGACGGGGAGCGAGGCCGCGGAGGCCGGTTCGCTCGTCGATTTCCTCATTCCGATCTGCAAGGCCGGATGCACCGACACCGGAGTACTGGTGACCTCGGAGGCGGTGCAGGTGCACGGCGGTTACGGCTTTTGCGCGGATTACCCCGTGGAACAGCTCTACCGCGACGTGCGCATTACGCCGATCTGGGAGGGAACCAACGGAATCCAGTCGCTCGACCTGGTAATGCGCAAGATGCTCCTCGATCCCGGGCAGAGGATGTACGGCCTCTGGAGGGAGCGCGTTTTTCGCACGATGGAGGAGTCCCGTAGCCGCGTGCAGCCCCGGTACATCGCGCTCCTCGAGCGTGCCGTCCATGCACTCGACGAGGCGGTGGCGGCGATGAAGGCGCGCTACGAGTCGCGCGACCTCATGCAGATTTACGCCGACGCGACGATGCTGCAGCAGGCCTTCTTCATGGCGAGTCTCGCCTGGATGCACCTGTGGGGTCTTGCCGGGGTAACACAGAAGCTGGGCGCGGATACGGATGCCACGATAAGCGGCGCGGAGGACGACGCCGAGAAATCCTTCTATTACGGCAGGGCGCTTGCCTCGCGTTTTTATCTCGGTGCGGAGTTTCCATTGTTCTTCGGTAAAATCGAATCGGTGCTCGCGGGAGAAAGGGTGGTGGTCGACTCCGGCCCCGCGTTCTTCAGCGGTGCCTAGGTGCGGCGCTGGACGGTGTCGGGGCGCATGGCGTGTAAGGTGGAGCGACGCGCTCAGGCGGGTGCTTCAGAATTGTGATAACACGGGCTGGGTGTAATTGTACGCGATCGAGAAGAGCTGCCAGCCGAAATAGCCGATGAGCACCACCAGGAGCACCATCAGCCCGACCTGCATGCGATCGATATATTTCTCGGGGAAGGCCTTTCCCATCCGGTGAAGCACGTACGCGATAAAGATAAGGTAACCCCCGAGACCGGTGCAGCCTCCGAGTATAAAGATAAGCTTGATGGGCATCGTTATCTCGGTGAATACCGAAAGGTCGATAAAGAGTTTGAATCCGATGACCCACCAGATGATAATTCCAGGATTGGTTATGGCGATGCTGAACCCGGTAAGAAATGAAAATCGCTTTTTATAAACGAGCGGCGAGTCCTCGGGATGGCATACGTGCCGGTATTCCCGGTACGAGCGGTAGAGAAGGAACGAGAGCACCAGTATGCCGAGCGAGTAAATGATGATCTGTGACTGCTTGAGCACCAGGAAATGCCCGATGCCGAAAAGCGTGAGCGTGCCGTAAATGAAGTCCGAGGTCACCGAACCCGCCGCCACGGCCAGCGCGGGGAACAGGTGTCCATTTATGGCCTTCTTGGCGACATCGACCTGGACGGCGCCGACGGGAATGGCCGAGAGAAAGCCGAGGAACATGCTGAATCCGATCAGCACGGCGAATTTCGAATAGATGACCCAGTTCATGATGCAATTGGCCTTTGTATCTTTTTCAGGTACACTTTGTCAAATAAAAATATACCTCACGGCGTCGATTCGAGCCGGGCCGCTTTAAGTTTTTAAGAAAGCTATGTATTTTTTTTGTGCGATAAAATATACCTATGTTGCCGATCCGGGAGTGCTCCGGTTCCTCGCCGGGAGAGCTCTTTCCCCGCCTCCAGCGGAGGGGCGCCGGCTATCTGCGGGATTCGTAGCAACTCCAGCATACTATGAGGCGTGGAGGTTTATCGTTTTGGAGTATATAAATTTAAAGAAATACAGGGAGGATACATTACGGTGATCATACAACGGTACTGGCGGGTCCCGGCGATAATTCTCGCAACCGGAATTTTTCTGGCGTCGCATTCGCCGTCGGGCGCTGAAGGTTTTGACGAGGCAGCCTGGAGGGCGGCGGTGCTCGGGATCGAGCCCGCAAAACTCAGGGAGCCGAACGTCGAAAACGGGCGTTTTCTGAATCCGTGGATGCCCATGGAACACGCCGGTTTTTCCCGCATGATCAAATGGCGTCTGACCCGAAAGGCGGAGTATACCGATGAGGAAAAGAAGCATCTTCCGGCGATCCTGAACGGCGCGCCGCGGAGAATTGCCGCTCTCAATGGTGGTGATTTTATCCTCTGGGTGGGTCACGCGAGCTTTCTCGTGCGGAGCGGGGGGGAGTACTGGCTGACCGACCCGGTCTTTTCGAAGCGGGCGCTCCTTCCGGCGCGCAAGACGCCGCCGGGCATGAGCGCGCCCGAGGTGAACGGCTTGGGCGGGAAGCTCAACGTCATCATCTCTCACAACCATTACGATCACCTGGATTCATCGAGCATAAAGGCGCTTCGTGATGACGCGCGCTATTTCGTGCCGAAGGGGCTCGGGAAATTCGTCCGTTCGCTCGGCAAAAAGGACGTCGTCGAGATGGACTGGTGGGAGGAGCGCGACCTGGGAGGCGGAAACCGCATGGTCTGCCTTCCCATGCAGCACTGGTCGCTCCGTTTCGGCCAGGGGCACAACACCACCCTCTGGGCGAGCTTTCTCATCATCACCCCCGGGAGGAAGGTCTATTTCGCGGGCGACAGCGGCTACTTCATCGGCTACCGCGAGATCGGCCGCCGCTGGCCGGGCATCGACTACGTGCTGATGCCGGTTACGGCCTATCATCCGCGCTGGTTCATGCATTACGCGCACATGAACGCCGACGAGGCGCTCGACGCCTTCGCCGACCTCGGCGCGCGGCATTTCATCCCGACGCAGTGGGGGACCTTCCATCTCGGCGACGAGCCGCCCGGGTACCCCGCGCTTGATCTGCAAAGTAAAATACGCGAGCGGGGTCTGGACGCCGCGCGCTTTTCGATCATGGACATCGGCGGAATCGTCGAGATGCGGTGAAGGCGCGGATGGCGGGGATACGGCGCGGATATCCATCCGCGCTTTCACCATGCCATCCTCCCGCATATCGGATATATACTACATCGTCGCCTTCGCGCCCGCGTAGAACGAGCGTCCGGCGGTCTGGTAGCCCGCAACGTTCTGGTAGTCCGCGTCGGTCAGGTTCTCGACGCGCCCGAACACCTGGACGTTCTTCATGATCCAGTACGAGGCGTACAGGTCCAGCCGGTGGTAGTCCTCGAGCGTTACATCATACTGAGTAAACATGGCGTCAAACCATACGTCATCGCGCTTGCCGCCGTAGGTGTACGAGAGGTTCAGGTTACCGCCGGGAAGGAAGGCCCAGTTCAGGTTGGCCCCGGCCTGGTACTTCGGTCGCCGTGGAAGCTCCTTGCCGGTCTCTTTGTTCTCGGTATCCAGAAACGTGAAGCTCGCGACGAGCGAGAGGGTTTTAAGCGGCTTCACCGTTAGGGCGGACTCCACCCCCTTCACCG
Organism: Spirochaetota bacterium; assembly: GCA_025457965.1. GTDB lineage: Bacteria > Spirochaetota > UBA4802 > UBA4802 > UBA5368 > MVZN01. The sequence continues at coordinate 7,522 of JALOTJ010000088.1, forward strand.
CGACGCGACCGACGTTTATTGTTTTAAAAAACGCGTCCGATCCGAACATATCTTCGTACCTCGAATCGAAATAGGTCACTTCCAGCACCAGGAGCTCGCCCGCCACGGGCTGCTCGATACCCGCCTCCCAACTTCTACTGAGCTCGGGATCCAGGTCTTCGTTACCATACGACGGATCGTAGAGCTGTGAGATCGACGGCGCCTTGTAGCCGGTGCCGTAGAGCGCCTTGAGGCGCGTGCCGGTAAACGGCAGAACGAACGAGCTGTTGGCCTGCCACGTGAAATGTGAACCGAATTCCTGGTGGTCGTCCAGGCGCATGCCGGCGGTCGTGAACCAGCGCTCGAAGAGGCGCAGGTGGTCAACGACGTAGGCCCCCCGGCTTTCGAGTCGTTTGGCGTTCATCTCGCTGGTGCTGTATCCAAAACCGTAATCCGAGTGGTCGTACAGCGACACCTCGTCGATGCGGTATTCCGCCCCGGCGATGATTTTATTGATTGATCCCATGGCAAAGGTATTCCGCCACTCGGCCTTCTTCTGGTTGCCCTGGTACCAGCTGTTGACATCCTCGGCCACGCCGCCGCTGGCGCGGTCCTTGTAGCGGCGCAGGGTGTCGAGGTACATGACGCTCAGGTTATGACTCCACCATTCGGTGAGGGGCTGATCGAACGATACCTTTGTCGTGAGATTTTTGGTGTAAGCGCGAAAGTTCGGGTCGTCGGTGTAGCCGCCGTCATCCAGGTCGGCCTTCGCGTCGTTGTAACGGAGCGCGAAGTCCAGCCAGGCGTCGTTCAGCACGCGCGTGCCCAGGCGGCTGGAGAGCGTAGTGTTGTAGTAGCCGTCCTTTTCGGGATCGGTTGCCGCGCCGGGGGCCCTGTCGGACTGCGAGAACCCCTTCGAGTCGGTGCGCGCGGCCGCGAAGGAGTAATAGGCGTCGTCGCTGCCGCCGTTCACCGAGACCGATTCGCGGAAGGTGGAGTACGCCCCGGCCTCGGCCTTGACGGTGAAGGTCGGCTTTCCCTTACCGCGCCTGGTGATGATGTTGATGACCCCGCCCGTCGCGTCCGAGCCGTACAGCAGACTCTGCGGTCCGCGCAGCACCTCGATGCGCTCCACGTTGTCCGCGGTCAGATTGGCGAAATCGAACGACCGGTCGATGGCCGAGGGATCGTTCGACTCCACGCCGTCGATGAGGATGAGGGTGTTTCCCGACTTCGCTCCGCGGATAAAGACGTTCGCCTTCCCGCCGAAATCGGCCTCGCGGACGATCGTGAGGCCCGGAACGTCTTTCAGGAGGTCGATGACGTTCGCCTTGCCGCGCTCCTCGATCTCCTTCTCGGTGATGATCGTCACCGAGGCGCCCGTCTCGCGTTTGTTGATGTTCGACTTCGTGGCGGTGACCAGCACCTCGTCGATGACGGCCTTTTCCGCGCGCTTCGCCCCGTCGGCTTCGCCGTCGGGCGGTTCCTGCGCCCACGCCGTCGACGCGCAGAGCAGGATCATGGCGATAATGCAGTGAATGCTTCTTCGTAAGTACATGTACTCCTCCGTGTAGATGGTATGCGCCGGAGGCGAGACGGGCTTTCCATTCGGCGCCCCGTCGGCCGTCCGTGCGAAGAACATGGATAATCTACGGAGGGGTCGTGTGAGTTAAGCGTGGGGGCCTTCTTCCCGGACAAATAAAAAGGCGCGCTCGGGGCGCGCCGGTTTGATCGGGGGCGGACGGCCCTTGCGGCCGAACAGCTCACCGGTTCCCGTTCCTCGAGGATATCCAGTAAAAGGAGTTCCTGGCTCATCCGCCCGGGGGCGGAATTACAGTTGCGGGACAGCGCGGGAATCTCACCCGCTTCCTCCTGCCGGCGTTTTCCGCCGGCATCGATACGCTTGCGGCAGGGTGCCGGAATGTCAAGGGATTTTTATTGTCTCGATTACGGTCTTGACTTGTCCGCCCGGCGTGATACGCATGATGCCGTGGCCGCGCTTCGAACCATACAACTTGACGAAATACCCGGTATCCGCGACTCGTTTGCCGAAGGGCCGTGTGCTTTCGCGGCGCTATGCCGCTTCGGTCCGCGCGACTCGAGGCTTCTGGAAGAATCGGTACTACCGATGCTTGCCGATGGCGAACGCGCCCGTTTCGAATCGCTTCGAAACCCGCGTGCGCGCGCTCAATACCTCGCCTCCCGACTGCTCGTCAAAACCATAGTCGGCGTTCTGGACTGTCTGCCCGCATCGTCGATAGAGACCGCGCACGCGCCCGACGGAAGCTTCGTCGTCCGTGGAACGCGCGTCCACTACCATGCGAGCATCGCCCATACGACGGGGGCGGCGGCGCTCCTCCTCTCCGCGTCCGTTCCGGTCGGCATCGACATCGAAAGGCTCCGAAAACCCCCGCTCGCCGTAGCACGAAAATATTTTTCCGCGGATGAGTACCGCACGATCGGCGGGGCGACCGATCCATCGGCCGCGTTTTTTCGCCTGTGGACCCTCAAGGAGTCGCTGGCGAAGCTCGAGGGCGCGGGCGTGATCGAATCGCTGCGGCGATATGAGTTCGCCCTGGATGGAGAAAAGGTATCGCTCGGCGGCGGGGGAGGGGGCGCGGCGGGGCCTTTCCGGTTTGAAAGCGTTATGCTGGAACATCATGTGCTGGGCATGGCGTTCGGCGACCCGGGTGTCGCGGCGGTGCTTGTCCGGCCGGTCCGCTGCGGGGAATTGCTGCGATATGCGGGTCAATCCTGATGCGGGGATGGACGCACGCGAGGGGGACGGTTCCGGCGGGCTATGTCAGGCCCAGGGAATTCAGGTATTCATCGTAGTTCACCTCGCCGGGCGCGTCAAGCTCCCTGATCTCGCAACCCACCTTGATGATCTTGTTTTCCATGATGCCGATGTTCCGGATTACGGCAAGGCACGCGGTCCTCTTGTTGTCGGGAAGGTTGAGGTCGAAATAGACGTAGCTGTTTTCCTTGAAATAGCGGATGAAACGGCGCTCCCTGAAGACTATGCCCACGCCCTTTTTCGAAATGTCAGAAACCAGCAGCCGCTCGTCGGGGACGGGAAACAGCTTGTACTTGTTGAAGAGCTCCTCGACGACGATCGCCATGCGCTTCACGATGAGCAGCGCCGACTCGGAAAGAGGCGCGGCCCCGTTGCACTGGATGTAGCCGTAGGGAATCCTTGCCTTATATAAAACCGGGACCGATACCTCGGAGACGAGGTTTTTCCTGTTTATGAGCTGATAATCCTTGCCGTAGATGTTGTTTATATAATAATTAAAAAAATTAAGGTCCTTAACGGTTTCTCCTCTGTTGATGTCACCTATCAGATAAGGAGTTTTTTTTTCGTAAAAATATTTCATGCGTATGTCGGTCATTCCCTCGTTGCAGAAAAAGATCCGGACCTGCTTGAACTGCTTCTCGAGGTCAAAGCGGACGATCTCTTTTACGTGATCCACCTTCTTGCTGTCCATGGCGAGTGAATTCTGAATGATGAAATCCGAGATGACGTTTGTGATGTAGATGATGTTCTTCCCCTGGCCGCCGATATCGACGATTTTCCGGTCCTCCCTGCGCATTGCGGAGATGATCTGGAACTTGAGGGGGACGAAGATGTACGAGTCGTCTTCCTGTTTCTCGACGAGCTTGAGGTTGGCGTAGATGGTGTACGACTCGTTCCGGGTGAAGATGATGCAGCTTTCGTACATGTTCTTGAGGAAGGGGATTTTAAGCGCCGCCATGCCGTCGGTATAGCCGAAAAACTCGATTTTCAGATCGCCGTTCTTTGTCTTCAGGAATACGTTGTTTTTGAAGAAGAACTTGTAGAAGATCTTCTCGAAGAGGCTTTTGTCGGTTATGGTTTTAATCAGCTCGGCCATGTAACCTTATCCCGCGACCGCGTTCCTTACAGCGCGTCGCGCAGGGAACGGGCCTTCTCGGCGAGGTCGCTTAAGTCCTGCTCGAGGCGAGTGGCCTGGACTATCCGTTTTTCGCTTTTGGCCTGCTCGTATTTTTTGAAAAGCGCCGCCATCGTGTCTTTCAGCGACTCCATCTCGCGCTCAACCGAGGAGCTCGGCGCGGCTCCGTAGTGCGCCGGGGTGCTGGCCATGGTGTCGAGATCCACGACCTCGCCCCAGCGGGGGACGCGCGTATCGTATCCGAAGCGCTCCCTGACCGATTCGGCGAACGCGAGCGAGGCGGTCTCCTCGCCGTGCACGACAAAGACGTTCAGCCGGTCATTTTTGATGGAGCCCATCCATTCGAGGAGATGGTCACGGTCGGCGTGCGCGGAGAACCCGCCGAGCGTATGGATCTTCGCGCGCACCGCGATGTCCTCTCCGTAGATGCTCACGCGCTTCTCTCCGTCGACCAGCCGCCGCCCCAGGGTTCCCTCGGCCTGGAATCCGACGAAGACCACGCAGGACTCCGCGCGGTGCAGGTTGCTGGCGAGATGGAACTTGATGCGTCCGGCGGTGCACATCCCCGAAGCCGCGATGATAATCGAGCCGCGCGATTCATCCAGTTTTTTTGATTCTTCCGCGCTGCGCGTGTAATGCAGGCTCGGAAACTCGAGCGGGTTGTCGCCCGAGGAGAGCAATTCGCGCATTTCATCGTCGAACAGGCCGGCGTTTTTCTTGAAGATCTCCGTGGCCGAGATCGCCAGCGGCGAATCGATATACACCGGTATCGGCGGCACCTCCCCCTTTTTGAAAAGCCTGCCGAGCGTGTAGATAATCTCCTGCGTGCGCTCGATCGCGAACGAGGGGATGATGATGTTGCCCTTCCGGTTGTACGAATCGAGGATGACCTGTTTGAATTCCTTGAACGTGTCCTCGCGGCTTTTATGCAGGCGGTCTCCATAGGTGGACTCTATCAGGAGGATGTCGGCCTCGTCCGTCGTTTCGGGGTCGCGGATGATCGCCTGTCCTTTAGTTCCCACGTCGCCGGAAAATACGAGCTTTACAGTGCGGCCCTTCTCCTCGATCCACATCTCGATAAATGCCGAGCCGAGGATGTGGCCCGCGTCGCGAAAGCGCGCCTTCACGCCCTTAACCACGTCGAAGGTTTCGCCGTACCGGCGCGGCGCGAAAAGCCCAAGGGCTTTCGCCGCGTCTTCCGAGGTATAAAGCGGGAGGATGGGTTCGCGCCCCAGTTTCTTCTGCCTGCGGTTGATCCATTCGATGTCCGTCTCCTGGATGTGGGCGCTGTCGGGCAGCATGATGGTGCACAGGTCCGCAGTCGCGTCGGTGGCATAGATTGGATTTACGTAGCCTTCCTTCACTATCTTCGGGATGAGGCCGCTG
>JALOTJ010000018.1 GCA_025457965.1 Spirochaetota bacterium
CCGGCAGCGAGGTCCTCGACCTGGGCAGGGAGGGCGGGCATTCGCGAAACCGGATAGTTCACGCCACGGACCTCACGGGCCGGGAAATCGAGATGGCCCTGCTCGAGCGAATCGCGCAGAGCCCGCGCATAACGGTATTCGAGGACCACACGGCCGTCGACCTCCTCACCGAGCACCAGCTGCAGCGCGAGCCGATTGACGGCGTCAGCTGCTACGGCGCCTATATCATAGAAAATTCGAACGGCGACGAGCATGTCTTCAATGCCGCCGTTACCATACTTGCCTCCGGAGGCGCGGGCCAGGTGTACCAGCATACCACCAATCCCGAGATCGCCACGGGCGACGGAATAGCCATGGCCTACCGGGCCGGGGCGCTTATCGCCGACATGGAATTCATGCAGTTCCATCCCACCACGCTGTACGTAGAAAACCAGCAGGGGAGGAGCTTTCTCATTAGCGAGGCCGTGCGCGGGGAGGGAGCGGTGCTGTTGAACGCGCGCGGCGAGCGGTTCATGGAGCACGTGCACCCGCTCAGGGAGCTCGCGCCGCGCGATATCGTTGCGCGAGCCATCGACATGGAGCTCAAGAAAACGGGTGAGCGCTGCGCGTACCTGGATATCTCGTTCAAGGAGAGCGACTTCCTCATGCATCGCTTCCCCTACATCTATTCCCACTGCCTTAAACGCGGCATCGACATGGCCTCGCAGCCCATCCCGGTGGTGCCCGCCGCGCACTATCTCTGCGGCGGTATCGTCTCGGACCTGGAAGGGCGCACCTCCATACGGCGTCTCTACGTCTCGGGCGAATCGTCCTGCACCGGCGTGCACGGGGCGAATCGCCTGGCGAGCAACTCGCTCCTGGAGGGCGTGGTGTTCTCTCACCGGTCTTTCTCGCATATTGAGCGCTCGTTCGGGGGGCGGATGGAGTCGATACAGCGGCCCGAGTTCCCGCACTGGAACAAGGAGGGGACCTTCGACCTTGAGGACTGGATTCTTATCCAGCACAACGTCGAGGACGTCAAGCGCCTCATGTGGGACTACGTGGGCATCGTGCGCTCCAACCTGCGCCTCCAGCGCGCATGGCGGCGCATATGCCTGCTCGACGAAGAGATAAAGGACTACTACCGGAGGACAACCATCCACCCGCAGATGGTGGAACTGCGAAACCTCGCCACCGTGGCCAAGCTCATCATCCGCGGCGCCATGACCCGGCTGGAAAGCCGGGGCCTTCACTACAACACCGACTATCCCGAACCGGTCGAGGCGATGCGCCGGAATGTGGTGCTCGTCCAGGGTCGCGATCCCGAGATACGCTCGCTTGAAGAGGTGAGCTTCGACTGAAGCCCGCGGCATCTGTGGCAGGGCCACCGCATTGACGGGGAAGCGAACGTAGTCCCCTGTCGGGGGCGGGTGGTCTGTCGGTGTTCCCCCGCGCTCCGGCCGATTTGATAAAATAATTGAAACCGCGTGCGTGCGGGTGCTAGTATCGACGTGCGCGGGGCTCTCCGTCAAAGGCCCTTCGCGGAGCGATGCTTTGTACTGATCGGACTAAATCACGGAGGTCGCCGGAGCGGTGCCCATTGAACTCATACTCAGCGGGAAGGTGCAGGGGGTGGCGTGCCGCCACTATTGCAGCCGCTACGGCCGAATGATGGGCCTGCACGGCTCGGCCACCAACCTCTACGGCGGCACCGTCCGCGTGCTCATTGACACCGACGACGACGGCACGGCCCGTGCCTACATGCGGGCCCTTATGCAGAACCCCCGGCAATTGACCTTCTACGGGTTTATCGAGCGCATCGACCTGCGCGGATGCGAAGGTCCGATCGAGGGAGATTATGTATTTTAAAACGGGATCGCGTCTTTGCGGTGTGTTCTCTCAGCTGACCACCACGGGCTTCGGCATCTTCATCCTGCGCCCCTTTATCTTTTCGAACGAGAGGCGCAGCGCGCGCGCATTCATCTCCAGAAACTTCATGTAGGGCGTTTTCTCAATGTACGCGTAGAATTTCGTTAAATCGTGCTCGAAGAAATCGTCGAAGCGCTCGCGCGAGGCGCCGTGCGAGGCCTTGTGCGCGGCGAGCCGCCGTATATCGCCGTTGAAATCGGGACTTATATGGTAGAGCTCGTGGAATATCACCTTGAGCTTCTCGCTCGGCGAGAGGTTGAAGAAGCGGGGATGATAAAAATAGATGAGATACCGCTGGTCCACGCCTCCGTGGCGAAGGCGCGGCATGGCGTAAAGCTTCCCCCGGTAGCGCAGCGTTTCGGCGCCGTCCTTGAAGCGCATCGGCACGAGCTTGCCGAAGGTGCCGCCGCTCGCGTTCGACCGGTTGGTGGCCATGCACACCAGCACCCTGCGCGTATCCACATGGGAGAAGTCCTCGCAGCGGAGCGCGATCTCCTGGATAATGAGCGTGATGACGTCGGTGAGGTTTATCTCCGGAAGCTTCAACCGCCCTTCTCCGCCAGTGCGATCATCTCTTCGGCGTGGCGCACCGACAGCTCGGTGACCTTTTCGCCGGCGAGCATCCGCGCGACCTCGTTCACCTTTTCCCTGCGCGAGAGCTTCTTTACCAGGGTCGTCACCCGGCCGCCGATGTTTTCTTTCTGAACGGTGAAGTGTACGTCGGACATCGCGGCGATCTGCGGAAGGTGCGTGATCACGAGTACCTGCCGCTCCATTGCGAGGGACTTGAGCTTCTTGCCCACCACCTCGGAGGTCTTGCCGCCTATCCCCGCGTCCACCTCGTCGAAGACCAGGCTTTCGACGATGTCCGCGGAAAGAATGACCTTCTTGATGGCGAGCATGATACGCGACATCTCGCCGCCGGAGGCCGCCTTGCGGAGCTGGCGCAGGTCCTCGCCCTCGTTGGCCGACAGCAGAAACTCTATGCGGTCGAGCCCGTGCGGATAGAGCACGTAGCGCTTGTTCTCGGTTTCAATCTCGCCGTCGGGCGAGAGCTCTCGCTTGATCGAGATGCGGAAGACTGTTCCGGGCATGCCGAGGTCGGCAAGCTCCTTCATAACCTTCTCCTCGAGGTCCTTGGCGGCGAGCCTTCGCTTTTCGGAGAGGTCCAGCGCGGTATCCCTGGCGACCTGCACCATCGCGCGGTAGTCGGCCTTCAGTTTCTCGATCTGCTCCTCGGAGGACGAAATGGCGTCAAGCTCGCGTTTCGACTTTTCTGCGTAGTCGAGCACTTCGCGAACGGTGGTGCCGTATTTCTTCCTGAGAGAGGAGATCAGCGAAAGGCGCTCCTCTACCTGGTTGATCCGCTCGGGCGAAAACTGTATGTCCTTCTCAAAGGTCCGGAGGTCAGCGGCCGCGTCCTCGAGCGAATAGAGAGAGGTACGGACGGTTTCCAGGATGGATGATATTCGCACGTCGAAGCCCGATATGGCCGAGAGGCTCTGGTCGGCCCGCTTGAGGCTCTGGACAATGCCGCCGTCGCCCTTGAGCAGCGACGAGCTGGCACTGATCTCGGTGAAGAGCTTTTCCGAGTTCTGCAGCAGCGCCGATTCGTTTCGCAGATCCTCCTCCTCGTTCGGCTGGAGGCGGGCGGCCTCGATCTCCCTGATGGCATAGCCGAGAAATTCGATCTTGCGCGCCTTCTCCTTCTCGTCGATCTCGAATGAGCTGATGCGTTCCTTGAGGTCGGAAAGTCCGGCATGGAGGCCGCGTACCGTATCGACCAGCGGACCGAGGCGGGCGAAGCTGTCGAGCGTCTCGCGGTGCTTCGCAATGCGCATGATGTTCTGGTGTTCGTTCTGTCCGTGGATGTCGACCAGGTATTCTGATAGCGCCTGGAGTTTGGCGATCGGGATCTGGGTGGCGTTGGCGAAACAGCGGCCCTTGCCGCTGGTGTATATCTCGCGCCTGAGCACGAGCGTCCCGTCATCGCAGTCGATGCCCGACTCGTCGAGGATCGCACGCACCTGCGGGACCGTGGAAACGTCGAAGACGCCCTCGAGGGCCGCGCGCTCGAAGCCCGAACGGATCTGGTCGGTGGTCATTTTGTCGCCAAGCACGCCCGAAAGCGCGTCGATGAGGATGGATTTGCCGGCGCCCGTCTCACCGGTGAGGATGTTGAGGCCCGCGCCGAAGGGAATCTTTAATTCGTCGATGATTACGAAGTTCTTGATTCGCAGCTCAGTCAGCATATCAGCCGTCACCGTTCGTGTTTTTGCCCCAGCCGAGCTTTCTTCGCAGGATTTCGTAATAGTCCCGTGCCGGGTGCTGTATCAGGTGGACCTTTTTCTCGGAGCCGCGGACGCGGATCTCGTCATCGCCCTCGATGGGGATAGCCTCCTGTCCGTCGATTGTCAATAATAAATTTTCGAAGTCAGAGACGATCCGCGCCCGGAGCGTCGTTTGTGCCGGAATGATCATGGGCCGTACGGCGAGCATGTGAGGGCAGATGGGGTTGAGCACGTAGGCGCTGTCGATGCTCGGGATTACGATGGGCCCGCCGGCCGAAAGCGAGTAGGCCGTGGAACCGGTCGGTGTCGCGATGATGAGTCCGTCGCCGGAGTAGCAGTTGAGAAAGGCGTCGTCGAGCTCCAGGCGGACGCTTATGGGGCGCGAGAAGGCGCCCTTCGATATGACGGCGTCGTTAATAACCGTTATGGTTCGAAGCTCCTTTCCTTCGCGGATGAGCGAGGCCTCGAGCGTGGAGCGGGCGGAAGGGGTGCGCTTTCCGGCGACGACCTCGTCCAGGTAGCGGAAGGCCTCTCCCGGGGAAAACTCGGTGAGGAAGCCCAGACGCCCCCGGTTGATGCCGAACAGCGGCGCGTTCTTGCCCGCAAAGAGCCGCGCGGTGCGGAGGAAGGTACCATCGCCGCCGATGACGATGACGAGCTCGGACCCGGCAACGAGCCCACCCTCGTCCATTCGGTGTTTCGACAGGGCGGCGTCCGAGAACAGCTCAATATCGGGCAGGAGTGTTCCGATACCCCGCTCCGCAAGGAACGCGACGATGTCTCCCACCAGTGTGAGCGACCCGGTGTCGTCGGGGCGTATGTGGATGGATGCGGTTTTAATCATGGATATAGCGCTGTGCGCACGTCCGGTTATATGCGCGGGGGTCGCCGGACGTCAATGAAATTATGGAGGGAGGGGCCGGGATAAAAATACCTTGATTTTGGCGGGTGCGCGCGTCACAAGGGACTATCCATGCGTACCGGCCGATGAAAAACACGATCAATATCCTCGCGCTTGTCGCGGTTTTCGCCCTGCCGCTCACCCTGTTTCCCGCCCGGTCGCCCGGGCCCCCGGCGACCGGCAGGGTGCACAGCGTCGTGTCCCTTTCGCCCTCGATCACGGCCGCCATCGTCGACCTCGGCGCGGCGGACCTTCTGGTCGGCGTGAGCTACCGCCATCCGCCCCTTTCGCGGAGCGTGGAGGTGGTGGGCGATCTGGCGCGGGTCGACATGGAAAGGATAGTGGCGCTCGGCCCGGACATGGTGTTCTTCTCGGCCGAGGACGGGGCGACGCAGATCGCCGACCGGGTGCGCGCGATCGGTGTGCCGGCCCACCGTTTCGGGCGCAGCAGGGATTTCGACGACATCTGCGCGCACTACATGGATCTGGGCGACATGCTCGGAAGAGGAGCGCGTGCGCGCGAGCAGATCGGCGAGTACCGACGCGCCCTGAGCCGTATCGCCCGGGCCCCCGGCGGGCCCCGGGTGGCGCTGTTCATCTCGCACGCGCCGCTCATCCCCGCCGGCGGCGGATCGTTCGCGGGGAGGATGATCGAGGCCGCGGGAGGGCGTAACGCCTTCGGCGGCATCGATCGCCCGTTCCCGGTAGTGTCGGCCGAGCACCTCGTGCGGCTCGACCCGGACGTCATCGTTTCGATCGACGCCGATCCCGGGAAATATTTTTCCTCGGGGGCATTCCGGGGGCTGCGCGCCGTTCGCCGCGGCGCGGTGCGCAGTATTGACGCGGATCTCATCGGCATGTACACGCCGCGAAACTTTGTCGCGGCGGCCGGAGAACTGGGGAGGTTGATCGCCGATGCCGGTAAGAGTTAGGCCCCTGCTCGCCCTGGCTTTCCTTGTCGCGCTCGGGGCGGTCGCGATTTTCCTGGCGCTTTCGTCAGGATCGACGTACCTTGCCCCTGCGGATATCGCCAGGGCGCTTGCCGGCGATTCCGGCACGGCCGAATACCGCATACTCGTGCACCTGCGCCTTCCCCGCGTGCTCATGGCGCTCGTTGTGGGCGCGTCGCTTTCGGTCAGCGGCGCAATGTTCCAGTCGCTATTCAGAAATCCCCTGTCCGATCCCTACACCGTCGGCGTGTCAGGGGGGGCGGCCCTCGGCGCGAGCGCGGCCATCGTCCTGGGCTCCTCCTTCGCGCTGGTGGCCATTTTCTCGTTTGCGGGCAGCCTCGCCGCCATCACGCTTGTCTACGGGCTTTCCCGGCTGAGGGGACTCGGTTCGGGCGGGCTAATCCTCGGGGGGATTTCGCTCAGCTTCATTTTCTCCTCCGGTGTCATGCTCATCTTCGCGCTCGCCCGTCCCGAGGCGGTACACAAGGCCCTCATGTGGCTGATGGGCGACCTCTCACTCGCGCGCTACGATGCGCTCTACCGCATGGGGGGGGTCGCGCTGCTTTTGCTCGGCGGGGCCCTGTTGCTGCACCGCCATCTCGACATCATATCCTTCGGCGGCGATTTCGCCCGCTCGCTCGGCGTTGCTCCGGTCGATACGCGCGCGGTGTTCTGGATCGGCGGCCTCCTGGCCGCGCTTTCGGTGGCGCTGGCGGGGGTGATCGGCTTCGTCGGCCTCATCGTTCCGCACTCCGTGCGCGCGCTCGTCGGACCGGTCCACCGGCGGCTCCTCCCGACTTCGGCGGTTGCGGGGGCGCTCTTTCTCGTTATATGCGATACGATTGGCAGGACCGTGGCCATGCCGTATGAAATACCGGTGGGCGTCATAACGGGTTTTGTCGGCGGCATATTTTTTCTCGTCCTTCTGCTCGGGAGGGGAAGGGGCATGGGGTGATGGTACACTTCAACGCCGCGATGCCCCGGCCGCGGGGACTGCAACACCTCCGGGAACGTGACGGCATGCGCCACGAGGATCCGAGCGGAGAGCATATGGCCGTGCATGCGGGCAAAATGCTGATAGAAGGAACACCGCGATGAACCTGATCGAGATACGGGATGTGCGCGCCGGTTACGGCGGCGATGACGTGCTCAAGGGCGTCAGCCTGTCGTTCGTGGAAGGGGAGATGACGGCGATCATCGGTCCCAACGGCGCCGGGAAAAGCACACTGCTCAAGACGGCCTGCGGTGCGCTCGCTCCCGCGTCGGGCGGTGTATTCTTCCGCGGAAGGCCGATCGGCTCGATCGGCGAGGCGGCGCTCGCGCGCGAGCTTGCCGTCGTTCACCAGCTCATCGAAAACATTCCGCCCTTCACCGTGTACGAGTTCGTGCGCCTGGGCAGATTCCCCTATCGGGCGTTCTGGCGTCTTGATTCTCCCGGAGACGGCGCGAGGATAGAAGAGGCGCTTGCGGCCGTAGGGGCCGGCCATCTACGCAACCGGACCGTCACGGGGCTTTCGGGCGGGGAGCGCCAGCTGGTGTATCTGGCGCGCGCTCTGGCGCAGAACGAGCGCGTTATCATCCTTGACGAACCGGTCTCACATCTCGATATACGGCATGCGGTCCGGGTTATGGACGTACTCCACGGGCTCAACGCCGCGGGCACGACCATTATCACGGTACTGCACGACATCAACCTGGCGTCGGATTACTGTACACGCATCATCGCGCTCAGGGACGGCGCCATCTTCGCCGACGGCCCGCCGGAGGAGGTGATTCGCTACCAGGTGGTAGAGCCGCTGTTCGACACCGTCTGTGTGGTGTTTGAGAACCCCATCACGAAAAGGCCATACACCTTCCCGGTTCCCCGGTATGCGAAGAGTTAAGCGTTGCACGCGCCATTTGTTGGTCGCCGACCAGCGCCCGGCCGGTCGCGTGCGGCCGGCGAAGAATTAATGACTGGACATTATTCCTTATTTTAATTATATAATGACACATATGAATATTCGAGCTATACTTTTAGATCAGCGACACCCGGGCCTGCGCCGCGGGTAATATCAGGCCGATCGGAGGAGCATCATGAGCAAGCGTTACCAGTCGGGGATGTTTTGCGTCGATATCAGCTGCCCGCGCCACAAGCCGCTTGAGGGGCTCGAAGGGGACGCATACCTGAACAAAAAGGCGGAGCATTGCAAAGAGTGCTATGCGTGGATGTTCTTCAGCTGGCTTAGGGACAAGAATTACCGCATCGTGCTTACCATGCCTGAAATGGCCTCAAGGGAGCTCGTCGCGCGCATTAAGGGGATCGATCCCGTCCGGGTCGAAGACCTCACCGAGGACGAGATTCTCTGCCTCTGAACGAAGGCGCGTACCGCGGTTTTCGATAGGGGCGGTTGAGCACCTTCCCCCGCAAATCCCGTGTATTCGTGCCTCCGGCAACCGGTTCCGCGCCGGACGCGGAGAAATTTTAATTGAAAAGCCGCGCCCGGGATGAGCCAATAGGGAAAAATCGAGAACGGGGGTATCCCATGACACGACGCCTTTCCCTTTTTCTTTTCGTCGTTTTCTTTATCCTGGCGGCCGCGGCGGTAATGATCCGCGTTGTGGCGGCGCCTTCCGCCGGAAAATCCGCGGCCGAGCGGCTGGGCATAATCCATCCGACGGTGGTCGCCCATCGCGGTGCCTCGTACCTGGCGCCCGAGGCCACCGCTCCGGCATATATTCTCGCAAGGGAACTGGGCGCCGATTACATCGAGATGGACGTACAGCGTACATCCGACGGTGTGCTCATCGCCTATCACGACGATACCTTCGAACGGACGACCGATATCGCGGTGCGCTTTCCGACACGCGCCAAAAACCCCGTTGCCGATTTCAGTCTGGCCGAGGTAAAGTCGCTGGACGCTGGCTCGTGGTTCAACGCCCGCTATCCAGACCGGGCGCGTCCATCCTATAAAGGCCTTCAGATTCTTACCTTCGAAGAGGTCGTCGCCATCGCGTCCGCGGCACGGAAACCGATCGGCCTGTACATCGAAAGCAAGAGCCCCGAATTATATCCCGGCATCGAGTACGACATCGTTAAGATTGTATCCAGAAGGGGCTGGCTCGATGCGAAGAAGGTCATATTTCAGTCCTTCAGCCGGGAGAGTCTCGATATCTTCGCCAGGTCGGCCCCTGCCATACCGCGCGTCTATCTGATCGACGAGAAAATGGAAAAGGAATCGGGCTGGGGCAAGCTGGTGCGCACGGCCGCCGAGGCCGGGTCGGGGATCGGTCCGGTGGGCTATGTCGCGTTTCCCTGGAACCTCGGAGCCGCCCATCGCGCCGGGCTCATCGCGCATGTCTATACCGTAAACGCGTCGTGGCAGTTTTCGGTCTTGAATTTTTTCGGAGCGGACGGTTTTTTCACCGACCGGTGCGACCTGTTGATGGAATACTACGGCAGACGGCCCGACAGGGCCCCGGGCGACATACTTGAAAAATTTAAATATTAGTGGTATTCCGCCGGGTGTGATAATCCGATAAAAAAAACAACGGGCCTTTTGGGAGCCGGCGCGTTGACGTGTGCCGGCTCCGGCATATTTTTCTTGACTGAGCCCTGTCATTTTCATAAAATCCTACGGGGTTATCCGTTCCCGGCCGTACAGGGCCGGATTCTCGGGTGGAGGCAGACGGAGAGGGGCGCCTTCCGATTTTCCGGACCGGGAGGGTCATATGGGAATCGTTCCGGAGTAATTGCGCTCCGGCCGCATGTAAGGGTTCGCGGCCGCTTTGAGTGCGCACAACCAGCATGCAGGAAGGAATGCGGAATGAAAGAGTGGGGTATTAGCGGAGTCACCGTTCTGACGCCCGAGGATTTTTCGAAAAGCGGCGGTCTGGAGATTAAAGACAGCAAGATTGCACGAGTCATCAGGGAAAAACCAAAAACCGCGCTCACCCTCGAAATCGAGAACGGCGTGCTCACCCCCGGCCTTATAAACGCCCACGACCACCTACTCGGTACCTATTATCCCAAGGTGGGCAACGGTCCCTACGAGAACTGGCTTCCCTGGGACAACGATCTCAAGAGCGCTCCCGTTTACCAGGAGCGACAGCAGATTGAGAACAGGGACCTGTATCTTCTCGGAGGGTATCGAAACCTCATCTCGGCCGTAACGACCGTTTCCGATCATATACCGCACTTCGTTAACGAGCAGTTTCTCGACACCCTGCCCATGCGGGCGCTCCGTGATTACGCGCTTGCCCATTCCATCACCTCGTTCGCCCTGGCCTGGGGCGACGGTGTCGAGGTGGAGTACCAGAAGGCCGCGAAGAACGACATTCCCTTCATCACCCATATCGCGGAAGGCTTCGATCCCGAGACCATCCGCGACCTGAAAACCCTTGACAGCAAGGGCGGACTGGGCGAGTATTCGGTGCTGGTGCACGGTATCGCCTTCTCAGAGGAAGACATCCGGCTGATAAAGAAAAAGGGCGCGTCGGTCGTGTGGTGCGGGGATTCAAACGTATTCATGTTCAACAAGACCGCCAATGTGGGCAGGATGATCGAGGAGGGCGTCAATCTCTGCATCGGCACCGACTCGCCGATGTCCGGCGGGCTCAATCTCCTGTACGAGATGAAATTCGACAAGGAGTATTACCGGAAGACCTACGGCAAAAACCTGCCCGACGAGCAGATACTGAGGATGGTGACGCTCAACCCAGCCAGGGCCTTCCGTCTGAAGAAGTCCGGGCAGGTGAAATCCGGATTTGTCGCGGACCTCGCCGTTTTCGCCGACAACGGTAAAACGCCTTATGAATCGGTGGTGTCGGCCGAACTTCGTGACGTTATGCTGGTGGTTATAAACGGAAGGCCGGCCTACGGTAACGCGGAATATGCATGGCTGTTCGACGCGTTGAAGATAAAGTACCAGCGGGTAGTCATCGACGGCGCGGAAAAGGTAATCATCGGCGACCTGCTCGGGCTCATGAAGCGGATCAGCAGGGCCGTGGGATTTAAGAAAGAGTTGCCGTTTCTGCCGGTACAGTTCGATGTATAGTATCTCGGGAGAGTAGCAATGTCCAACGGGGCGATGGGTCAGACATCAGGAATCGTTACGAGGCGCTACAAGCACGGTTCCATCGTCTATTTCGAAAACGATAAAAGCGAATATATCTATATTCTGAAGGGAGGCAGGGTCATCCTCACCTCGTTAAAGGTTGATACCGGCGAGGAGGTCAAGGAGGAGATCAAGCCCGGAGAGTTCTTCGGCGTGAAGTCCTCGCTCGGCAAGTATCCCCGCGAGGAGACGGCTCAGACCATAGGCGAGACCGTGCTTCTTGTGCTCACGCTCGCGGACTTCGAACGGCTCGTTTTACAGAACGTAAACGTTGTGCGCAAGATGCTCCGTATTTTCAGCAACCAGCTCAGGCGCATCGGAAAAAGCCAGCGCGAGGTGCTGGGCGAAAGTGAATCCATCAACCCGGCCGAGGAGCTCTTTAAAATAGGCGAGTACTATTACAAGGTCGGCAGGGTGCAGCAGGCCCAGTATGCCTACAAGCGTTATATGGAGTACTATCCCGACGGCAAGTATTCGGGGCCGTCGATGCAGCGTATACGGGCCATAGAGTCCGGGAGCACTGGCGGCGGCGACGATTTTCCGCCGGTCGGCCCGGCTGCGCCTCCCTCTCCGCCCGTGCGCGGCGATGAGAACGTTGATTTCACTGACTTCAGCATCGATGACGAAAAGCCGGCCGCCGCGGCACCGTCCCGGTCTCCCCTCGACGATTTCGGCGTCGACGCGGCGTCATCCTCTCCTCTGGCGAGCGAGATGGACGATTTCTTCTCCGAGGGCAAATCGGTCGATTTCGACGGCGATCCTTTCAACGGGGGCGACATGAACGGAAAAGGCGGCAAGGGCGTGGCCGAAAACTTCTACGCGGCCATGAGCAAGTTCTCGCAGGAGGATTATGCCGGGGCCCTCGCTCTTTATTCCCGCATCCTCGAGGTGCACAATCTCAAGAACGACTCCGAGGCGAAAATATTCGAGAAGGCTCATTTCGAGATCGGCAGATGTTATCTGAAGCTCGGCAAGTTTACCGAGGCGCTCACCGCATTTTCCAACATGATCAAAAAATTTCCCAGCTCCGAGAACGTCAAGAACGCTCTCTTCCACATGGGCGTCGTTTACGAGAGCGTTAAAAAGGCCGACAAGGCCGCCGCGTATTACAACAGGGTCATCCCGATGGAGCCCAGGGATTCCATCAATAAATTAGCCGCCAAGCGGCTCAAGGCGATAGAGAACGGTTAGGTGCCATGAGTATGTTTCTTGACAGCCAGCTTTTTGATAAGTTCGGGGTCGAGTATTCCCCTAACGATATCATCTTCTGTGAGTACGAGCCGGGCAACGAGTTCTATTTCATCCAGAACGGCCGGGTGAAGATCGTAAAAATCATCAACAACACCGAAAAAACGCTTGATATACTCGAAGTTGGTGATGTCTTTGGCGAGATGGCGATCCTCGAGGAACAGCCGCGCTCGGCGTCGGCGATCGCGATGGATCATGTAAAGCTTTTGCGGTTTCGCAGGGAGAACTTCGACGCACTCCTTCAGGGAAACCCGCAGCTTGCCTACAAGCTCCTGATCATTTTCTCGAAGAGGATCTACGATGCCAAGCGACGGCTAATGATCCTCCTGCTCGAGGAACCGCAGATCAAGGTGATGGACGTGATGTGCATGCTCTCCGAGCAGGACCCGCACCTGGATCTCCAGGAGGCGATAACGCTCAGGGTGACCATGCAGGAGGTCGCGAACTGGGCGGGAATGCAGATCGTGGATGTACAGAAGATCCTTTCGCACCTCAACCAGCTCGGCAAAATCGAGCTTTTCAACGACAGGATCGTCGTCAAGAACATCCGCGATTTCCAGCGTATGGTGAGTTCGCGTCGCAAGAATATGTTTTCGTAACCACAGGCTCCCGTAGCTCAGGCGGATAGAGCAGTAGTTTCCTAAACTATGTGCCGGAGGTTCGAGTCCTCCCGGGAGCGCACCGCTTCAATTTCCCGCCGGTTCGCCGTTCTCCCATCGTCCGGTAACGGGCTTCATCTTCGGGACTGTAAGCGTGCCCGTTCCGTGCATCTCGCCGTTTTGCCATTCTCCGCTGTATCCCTTTCCATCGCGGAACTTCATCGTTCCGACCCCGTGCATTTCAGCGTTACGCCAGCTGCCGGTGTAGTGCCGTCCGTCGGGCCATCGCATGCTGCCGGTCCCGTTAATGGCGTCATCGGTGAATTGGCCCCGGTAAAGCCTGCCGTCGGCGAAACTCATTTCGCCGGTGCCGTTCATTTTATCGTTTTTGAATTCTCCGGTATACACGCTGCCGTCGCGTCGCCGGAGTGTTCCTTTTCCCTCCATACGGTCGTCAGTCCACTGGCCCTCGTACCGGGAGCCGTCGGGCCAGGTCATCACCCCCGTGCCGCTGCGCCTGCTGTCGCGAAACCGGCCGGTGTATTTAGTGCCGCGCGCGTATGTATATTCGCCCGCACCGTGCATGCGGCCGTAGGCCCATTCGCCCCTGCAACTTGAGCCGTCCGAAAAAATGAACGCACCGGCGCCGTGCATGAGGTCATCCTTCCATGCTCCCGAATATGTTTCGCCATTGGGCCAGGTCATTGTTCCCGTGCCGTCTATGCGGTCATTCTTCCATCTACCGTCGTATTGTCGGCCGTCGGGAAAGGCAAAACGGCCTTTTCCGTGGCGGCGTCCGTTCAGCCATTCGCCCTCGTAGCGGCTTCCGTTGGGGCGCGAGAGTGTGCCGCTGCCGTGCATTCGATCATTACTCCATTCCCCTTCGTATGCGTCGCCCTCGGGGCGAAGGTAGCGTCCCCTGCCGTGACGGAGGCCGTTTTTCCATTCGCCCGTGTAGACGGCGCCGTCGGCCCAGGTCATGGTGCCGCTGCCGTTTTCGCAGTCCCCGTGTGAGCATTCGGAGGGTTCGGCCGCATATAGCGGCAAAGAGAGAAATGTCAGAAATGACAGCAGGAGGAAGTACCTCATGATTTTTCTCCGTCGGCCGCAGGAGGGCGATGCCTCACCGTGATAACGGCCCTTTGGTAGTTGTGGCCGCCCTCCACCCCGGCGGTGGGGGGAACGACCCCTATTAATAGAATCGGCACGAAGGGCCGATTTTCGTACACCAATGCAGGGGGTAAAAGTCGTCCTGCCTGCCCGCAAGTTGTTGACAATTTTAAAAATATGAACGCTGATGTAATATCATAATACAATATCACAGAATGCTGAACGGGCGCATGCCCGGTGCCGGCGCGCGGCGTTACGGCGGGAGGATGGTATGGCAAATATTCGCTTCGATGGCAGGGTCGCGATCATTACAGGATCCGGTGCGGGGCTGGGTCGGGCCTACGCGCTGGAGCTCGCGAAGAGGGGCGCGAAGGTCGTAATCAACGATCTGGGAGGGGCGCGAGACGGGACCGGTGCGGGACACGCCGCCGCAGACTCGGTTGTGGATGAAATAAAAAGGGCCGGCGGCGAGGCGGTCGCAAATTATGACTCGGTCGCCACAGTGGAAGGCGGAGCGGCGATCGTAAAGACCGCCATCGACGCCTTCGGAAGGGTGGACGTGCTCGTCAACAATGCGGGGATTTTACGCGACAAAACCCTGGTCAAGATGGGAGAGGAGGAGTGGGACCTGGTGATGAGCGTCCACCTGCGCGGGGCCTATTGCGTCACCAGACCCGCATTAGAGGTTATGCGTGCGGCCGGTTACGGCAGGATCCTTTTCACCACCTCGGGTGCCGGACTGTACGGCAACTTCGGGCAGGCCAATTATGCGGCGGCGAAGGCGGGACTTATCGGTTTTATGAATGTGGTCGGCATAGAGGGAGCCAAGTACGATATCAAATGCAACGCTATCGCGCCAATGGCGGCATCGCGCTTCACCGAGGACATGCTGCCCCCGGAGATCTTCGCGAAGCTCAAGCCGGAATTCGTGGTACCCATCGTCGTTTTTCTCTGTTCGGAAGAGAATAAGGATTCGGGAATGATATTCAACTGCGGGGCGGGCTGGTACAGTAGGACGGCATTCGTATGTGCTCCCGGCGTAGCGATCGGCGACGCGAAGAGAAACATCCCCGCCGAGGAGATACGCGACTCCTGGGAAAAGATAAAAAGTCTGGAGGATGCAAAACCACTCGGCAACATCGCCGAGACGTATGCTTACATAATGCCGCTTTTACAATAAAAACAGGCACGGCGCTTTCACGGTTAGCCGCCCGTTGCCGATCCACTCTGTGACAGGCGGGTGACGATCCCCGCCTGTCACAGAGGGACAGGCGTAGTTGCCGCAGGATGCCTCGGTGATACGGATATGGTAGTCCTCCATAGGGGTATGCAGGCATGGCAACCCCGGGGGACGCTTTCCTTCACGCCAGCTGCGGCA
The DNA here is from genome assembly GCA_025457965.1 of Spirochaetota bacterium. Classification (GTDB taxonomy): domain Bacteria; phylum Spirochaetota; class UBA4802; order UBA4802; family UBA5368; genus MVZN01. The sequence continues at coordinate 15,482 of JALOTJ010000018.1, forward strand.
GTACGGTCGCACGGAGCATCTTCTTGTCGAACTTTCCCACGCTGGTTTTCGGAATGGCGTCCAGGAATACCACCCTGTCTGGCACCCACCATTTCGCGACCCGCGCCTGCAGGTATTCGATGATATCCTTCTCGCTCACCGTTTCCGCCGCGCCGGGCGACAACACCACGCATGCAAGGGGGCGCTCCTGCCATTTCTCGTGCGGCATGCCGATCACGGCGGCCTCCATCACCTTCGGGTGCGCCATAATCTCGTTTTCAAGGTCGACGGACGATATCCATTCCCCCGCGCTTTTAATGAGGTCCTTCGTCCGGTCAACGAGGCGGATGTAGCCTTCCTCGTCGATCGTGGCGATGTCGCCGGTATGGAGCCATCCGTTCTTGAAGGTCGCCTTGCTTCGCTCGGGGTCTTTGTAATATTCGTCGGCGATCCATGGGCCGCGCAGGCATACCTCACCCATCTCTGCGCCGTTCCAGGCCACTTCTTTCCCCGTGTCCAGGCTCTTGACGAGCATGTCGAGACAGGGCACTATCATTCCCGCGGTGGTCCTAACGTCGTAGAGTTCTTTCTCGGAGAACCCGGCCATATAGCTCTTGGGGAGCGCCACGGTCGCCAGCGGCGAGGTTTCGGTCATGCCGTAGGCCTGGACGATGTTGAAATTATATTTTTTCGCCATCTCCTCCATCAGGTGTCGCGGCATGGCCGAGCCGCCTGAATATACCGCGTGCAGTTTTGAGAAATCGTGTTCGCCGCCGTCCTCAAGGTACTTGTGGAGCATCATCCAGATGGTGGGAACCCCGCAGGTGAACGTCACCTCCTCGTCCTTGATTATGCCGCACAGCGCCTTCATGTCGAGTATCTGCCGGCCGGGGAGCACCTGCTTGCAACCCAGCATGGTGCTGGTAAACGGCGCCCCCCAGGCGTTGGCGTGAAACATCGGAACCACATGCAGCACGCAGTCGCTATCCTTTGTACCCAGTACCACCCCGGCGGTGAGCGCGTGTAACACCAGGCCCCTGTGGCTGTATACCACTCCCTTGGGATCGCCCGTTGTCGCCGAGGTGTAGCAGATCAGGGCCGGGTCATTTTCATCGCGGTCGATCGGGAAGTCGTAGTGCTCAGGGAATTCGGCGATAAGCTTGTCATAGAGCACAACGGGAGCGAGGCTGGTTTCGGGCAGTTTGCCGCTCTGCGACATGATAACATACTGCTTGACGGTCTTCAGGCGGTCCTTTACGGGCTCCAGCAGAAAGTACAGGTCCTCGTCGACGAAGATTACGCGGTCTTTGGCGTGGTTTACGATATAGACCAGATGCTCCTGTGACAGTCGGACATTCAGCGTGTGCAGCACCGCCCCCATGCAGGGTACGCCGAAGTAAAGCTCGAGGTGCCGGTGATTGTTGAGTGAGAACGACGCCACGCGGTCTCCCTTTTTAATGCCCAGCGACTTGAGTGCGTGGGCGAGCCGGCAGGTTCGACGATACCAGTCAGCGTAGGTGTAGCGAAAGGTCGAATCACCGTAGACCGAAACGATCTCTTTTTTTGAAAAAAGTTTAGCGGCCCGGTGCATGGAATTGGTGAGCAGCAGCGGATACTGCATCATGACGTACCTCCTGGGCAGATGTGTTTTCGTTGTGTGCGATGGCAGTCGAGCAAGGGCGGATGCGCGTGAATGCATTGGCTGGAGAACTGAACGCCGCGGGGCGGCGGTGGGTCAGAAATAATTAACCTGGGTGCAACCCTCCTTCTCCTTCAATATGTCCTCGATCTCCTTTCTCTCAATCGAGTCGGTCACCGGATCCACTTCGGTCCGACCGTCATCCGCGGTGTGCCGATCCTTTATAAAGCCCGCCACCAGGCAGAAGACGCACGCACCACTGCCGCAGCATGAGGAATCCGCGACCGCAAACCCGGTATAGTAAAGAAGCTCTCTCTCACGGTAGACGATGACTCCTTCATGCAGAAAGGAATAATGTCCCGAGATTGAGCCTATTTCTTCGCCGATTTTGGGGTGCGTGAACATTTTTTTGGTCATCGGGAAAACCTCAATGATTTGCCGAAGCCCCGGAGTTTGTAGAGGACACCCCCGTCTCGGTCGGCGATGGCCCCCGGTTCCATCCGGACGACCGCCATGCAAATGCACATATCTTGAATAATGTTATAATACCGATACGGCGCCGGGCTAAAAATGTCAATACTAAAAGATGTCGCGTGAATCTGACGAGGTGTATGGCCGGATGTGGACTGATTTTTCAGGCAAAGAATGCTGGTATTATACAGGCGGTCATGGTACGATTTCAGTACGCTTCCGCGTTCCGGGCGGCGCGATCTCTTTGACGGGAGGGTATATAATGAGTATGCGGGTCAGCTTAACGGTTGCCGGCGTCATAGTAGTGCTGGCGATCATTTTATCGCTGAAAACATTTCACGACGCCGGTGAGTTTAAAAGTATTGTATCGCGATGCGACTGTGAGTGTGTCGAGTTCCACGGGTTGGCAGGGCCCGAAGACATCACCATAGACCCGGTTACCGGCCGGGCGTTCATATCGGCCGACGACAGACGTGCGGCGAAGGCGGGGAAGGCGGTAAGGGGAGAGATTTACGGTTTTGATACGCGTGCGGCCGATCCGAAACCCGTGCCGCTCACGGGAGATCTTCCGTTCGATTTTCACCCGCACGGCATCAGCCTGTACCGCGGCGACGGGGGAGATGTCAGGCTTTTCGTGGTGAACCACCGGACCGACGGGAATTATATAGAGATTTTTAAAGTGCGCGGCGAGAGGATCACTCATCTTGAGTCTATATCGGGCCCCCTGATGCACAGTCCCAACGATGTCGCCGCGGCCGGCAGGCGCAGTTTCTACGTGACCAATGACCATGGAAGCCTGACGAAAACGGGACGGATGGTGGAAGACTATCTGCAACTCAAGCGCTCATTCGTGCTGTATTACGACGGCTCCGCGTTCAGGATCGTCGCCCGGGGACTGGGATACGCCAACGGGGTCGCACTCAAGCCGGACGGCAGCGAGCTCTATGTAACGTCCACCGTGGGGAAGAACCTGCTCGTGTACGGGCGCGACCGGAAATCGGGCGCGCTCTCGGCCGGGCGCTCGATAGACACGGGATTCGGTTCGGACAATATCGAGCTGGACGCCGATGGTTCGCTATGGATCGCGGGGCATCCGCGCATGTTGACCTTCCTCCGGCATGCCGCCGACGCGGCGGTACCCTCTCCCTCGAAGGTGCTGCGTATCGAGCTGAAGGCCGATGGCGGTGCGGCCATACGGGAGGTGTTCCAGGACGACGGTACGAAGCTGTCGGCCTCGAGCGTTGCGGCCCCGTTTCCGGGCGGCTTTCTCGTCGGTGCCGTTTTCGATGCACGCTTTCTTGCGTGCAGAACATCCGGACGGTAGACTTTCCGTACGGGGCTCGCCGTACGGGCATTCAATATATTGTTGACAGCGGTTCGTTGCCTGACAGAGGTTAGAGCAAAAGGGCGGCATGGCCGCCCGTTTTATCAGAGGTGACGAATGGAAGAAAGGCTTCAGGAAATTGCCGGCAGATGCGCCGAGATCGAGGACCAGCTCGCGCGGCCGGAGATAATTCGGGACAATAACCGTTTCAGGGACCTCACCAGGGAACACTCACAGATCAGGCCCATCGCGGCAAAGTACGATGAATATCGAAGAATCAGAAAGGAGATGGAGGAGTCTCTGGAGATCCTCAAAAGTGAGAAGGACGACGAGATGCGCGAGATGCTCCGCTCGGAGGTGGCCCTGCTAAAAGAAAGAATCGAGACACTCGACGCGGAGCTGATGGTGCTACTGCTCCCCAAAGACCCAAATTCTGGAAAGAACGTAATCATGGAAATACGCGCGGGGACCGGTGGAGAGGAGGCGGCGCTTTTCGTTGCGGACCTCTTCCGTATGTACAGCAGGTATATCGACGACAGGAAGTGGAAGCTCGATTTATTTGAGTCCAATGCCACGGGGATCGGCGGGTACAAGGAAGTGGTCTTCGCGGTTTATGGATCGGAGGCCTACGACAGCCTGAAATACGAGTCCGGCGTGCACCGCGTGCAGCGCATACCCAGCACCGAGTCGGGCGGCAGGATCCACACCTCCGCCGTCACCGTGGCCGTGCTTCCCGAGGCCGAGGAGAGCGACGTCGTCATCGACTCCAGCGACCTTCGTATCGACGTGTACCGCTCGACCGGCCACGGAGGACAGTCGGTGAACACCACCGATTCCGCCGTACGGATCACCCACATTCCCACCAACATGGTAGTGACCTGCCAGGACGAGAAATCCCAGCTGAAGAACAAGATCAAGGCGCTCAAGGTGCTTCGTGCGCGGCTTTTCGAGAGGATGGAACAGGAGCGCCTGGAGAAGGAGGCCCGGGAGAAGCGTTCGCAGGTGGGCTCCGGCGACCGGAGCGAACGTATCCGCACGTACAACTTCCCGCAGTCGCGTGTTACCGACCACCGTATCGGCCTTACCGTGCATGCGCTCGAGAGCTTTCTGGAGGGAGACCTCGAAGAGATGATCGACGCGCTTAAGCGCCATGACATAGAGCAGAAACTGAAGACCGTCTCAGGTTGAATGACGGACATGCCATGAACATCGCCGAGGCCCTCAGGGAAATGACCGACCGGCTCGGGGCCGCGAGCGTCGAGTCTTCCGCTCTCGATGCCGAGGTGCTTTTGGCGCACTCGCTTGGTGTCGAGCGCTACCGCCTTCTCGTCGACCGGGCGGCGCCAGTCGATCCGGTGAAACTCAGTTCCTGCCGCCGCGTGGTGGCGCGCCGGTGCGCGGGCGAGCCCGTTGCCTATATCACCGGAAGAAAAGAGTTCTATTCACTTGAATTTCTGGTAACGCCGGACGTGCTTATTCCGCGTCCGGAGACCGAGCTGCTCGTGGACATGGCGCTTTACCATGCCGCGCCGGGTGCGGGTCTCCTTGACCTGGGGACCGGTTCCGGTGCAATCGCCGTGGCAGTCCGTAAAAATCGCGAAGACATAAAGGTGAGCGCCTCGGATATTTCCGCCGCGGCACTGCGCATCGCCAGACGCAACTGCAGGCGAATCATGGGGGACATGCCGATAGTATTTCGGATCGGCGATCTTTTCTCCCCGTTCGAGGGAAAGCGGTTCGACGTTATCGCCTCCAACCCCCCCTATGTGGACCCCGCGCTTAAGCCCACGATGCAGCGCGAAATACGATTCGAGCCCGAACATGCGCTTTTCGCCGACGATCACGGGCGCGCCGTTTTGCGCAGAATCGTCAGCTCTGCCGAAGCATATCTCCGCCCGGGCGGTATCGTGCTGCTCGAGATAGGGCACGATATGCGCGATTTTATACTCGAAGCGGGAGCGCGCGCGGGTTATGCCGTTTCTGTGCTCAACGATCTGGCCGGATGCCCCAGGGTTGCGCTTCTTAAAAGATAAAAATATCGAACGACTTCCAAAAAAAGAATTGAAATATCCGTATGAACGTGTATATATACCCCCGTTTTGTGTAAAAAAACAGAATTGATGTTCAGTAACAATCCCGATGCCCGTATCCGCCGCGAAGGCGTAACAGGGATTGCTGATGATTGGGTATTCAAAGTCTTTCCTGGCATCTCCTTCATCGGGCGTGGAATTAAACTAGTAAACGGTACTGACGGCATTAATCGGCGCGCATAGGCTGTCTGCAGGATTTTTCCATAACGCGGGGTTCGGATCTTCAATGATAAACGTGAAAGATGAGTACCTGCACGAAGGGAAAAAGATCGCCGGCTGGGCGGAGTCGTACAGCATTAACTTCGCCGACAAGAAGAACAGGTTGTTCGGTTTCGCCGATATCAATTATTTTCCCGCGTCGCACGAGGCCGAATTCTCCTGGTCCGTTTTTTACAACGATGTGCTTCATACCTACTCCAACACGGTGGACTTCCGGCCGGCCGAGGCCATCCGTGTCCTGACCGACCGGCGCCTGACCTACAGGATGGTTAGCCCGCCCGAGAAATTTGAGTTGAAGCTCAAAGGCGAATCGATAGCGATCGACCTTGCGATAACGGGAGCATACCCGGCATACGTCTTTCCCGCAGCGACGGCCGATGAGTCCAGGTCGGCCGCCGGACAGCGCGAGATCCAGCTATGGGAACGGTACGAGCAGCGCTGCAAAATTTCGGGAAAGGTCTCGATACTGCGTGGTGAGAAGAAAGGACAGTCAAAGCGTTTTGAATGCCCCGGCATGCGCAAGCATTCGTGGGGGGAGCGCTTCTCGGATCGACTGCAGTGCTACAGCTGGGTGACGGTCCAGTTCAGGGACATGAGCAAGGACCTCACCTACTTTGAAGTGGGCTCCGTCCCGTATTCGCAGGGCTTTATTTCGCGCAGAAGCGGTAATATCCCCATAATGAACGTGGAGCTCGAGCTTCTCGCCTTCAGCCGCGAGAAGAAGGTTCTGCTGTCGGGCGAGTTCTCGTACCGGGACGCCCAGGACGATCGCGACCTGATCGTTTCCCGGCGCATCCATTCGGTCGATATGCCGCTCCCCCGCAGCAAACGGAGCAGGTACGTGCGTTTTCGCGCATTCTCTGAATTCACCGTAATCGGGACCGGTAAAAAGGGGATCGGGATGGAAGAGCATCTCATCTCGCTGGAACGGCTCAAGACCCTGGATTGATGAGAGCGTATGTCACTTCTTTCGACACGACTCCGAAACATCGCCGTTTTTATTTATGTCCTGCTTTTTCTGCTCGCGCTTAATCTCTATTTTAACATGAATTATTCCTGGGAGGGGATAACCCTCATCGTACGGATATACATCTACATCTTTTCCTTCTACCTGGTGTTCACCTTCTCTTCAATCAATATTGACCTGTTCGAAAACATGTACAGGGAGCGTTTCGGCCCGTCTGGCGAGCAGATACTCTTCCTGGAGGCGCGTGTTGTTCCCCTGCTCATCATATATCTGGTTATCATCGTTTTTACCCTGATCGCGGGAGTGCACCGTCCCGAGTGGCCATGGGCTCCTGTAATAGAGGTGCTCAACGGGCGCTATTCCAACCTCGTGGTCTATTCGCTTTTCCTCCTTTTTGTCCTCAAGCTGCGCCGGGACCCGTTCGTAACGATACCGCTGTTTCTGGGCATGTGCGTGATATATTTCTATCTCGATATGGCGGTTGATTCCTTCGCAATGGGCGGCGCGATCTTTCATATATTGATGATCGGGAAGTTTATCATTTTCTTTTTTTTCCTGTTTGTGGAGTTTTTCGCGCGGCGCAATCCGCTGAAGCTTCTGGCAACGGCCGTGGTCATCAGTGTCGCCGCCTACCTCCTCTCCCTGGCGGCCTACCGGATCATCTTTGTCACATCCCAGGATCTTTCGTACCAGAAGAGGGAGTCGGGCCTGCAGCTTCTCAGGTTGGGATTCACCTCGCCGCTTGCCGATCTTAAAAAGCAGGTCATGCAGAATCCCGATCAGGAGTTTTTTCGGACGCTCCTTCTCTTCGCCAGGGAATACCGGGTCGATATGGATTTCAGCGAGGAGGAATGGGAAAGCCTGCTCTTTTCAGGGTCCGCCGGAATGGCCGATCTCATCTCCGAACATGTGATGAACAGGAACCTCCAGCTTTCATACGATCGGTTGCTCGCCTTCGCCCTCGAAAAGTCCGGCCGGGACGAGTCGGGGCTGCAAAACGCGACGAGTTTTTCCAGGTTCGCCGCGCGCTATATTCGAGGAAACGAAACCGACTTTAAATTGAAAATACGGAACTCAGGCAAGGATTTCGCGCGATGGGGGCTTGCGGCGCTGGGCGAGATCCCCGGCGTGGAAAACGTGCCTTTTCTAGTGGAATACCTCGCAAACACCGATTCCGCACTCGCCGAGATCGCGTATACATCCCTCCAGAAGATTACGCGCCTTGACCCGCGGGGCAACCTGAACCGGCGGATAAACGATCCCGAGGTGATGGCAGCTTTCAAGGTATATTACCTGCAAAATCGCAAAGCGCGCTGACCGGGCACCGGGTACACAGGGGCCCGCGGGCTTTGCAGGTTTCGCGCCCGTGGGTGATAAACAGCAGGTGCCCGGCGATCCAGTCCTCGGACGGTATAACCGCGGTCAGGCATGACTCCACGACGTCCGGGCTGTCGGTCCGCGCGTAGCCTATCCGGTTCGAAACCCTCAGTACGTGCGTGTCTACCGCAAATGCCGGAACCCCGAATCCCATCGCAAGGATAACATTTGCCGACTTGCGGCCGACCCCGGGAAGCTTCATGAGCGCCTCGCGATCGGACGGGAGGACCCCTTTGTGCAGATTCGTCACGAGCCGCGCAAGTTCGCGAATGTTCTTCGCCTTGGTCCGGAAAAACCCCACTCTTTTAATTATTTTTTCAAGCTCTGAAATTCTCGCCGCAGCGAGGGCCGTAAAATCCGGGTAGCGCTCGAACAGACGCGGAGTTACCGAGTTCACCTGTTTGTCAGTCGTCTGCGCCGAAAGAACGACGGCAACGGCGAGCTGGTAGGGACTCCCGTACTCGAGTGCCGGCTCGGGTCGACCGTAGCGTGCGGTCAGGGCGGCCACAATCCGGCCAGAACGCTCCGGAGTCATCGATTCCGGACAGGCCGGGTCTGCCGGGGGACGTGTCCGTTCGCCTTTCATTGCCCTAACGCTTTGCGCCGGTGCGCCATGTGATGCTTCATGAAAGATCACCGCGTTGCCGCGGCAACGCGCTCGCGCTGGGCCGGGAATGTCATGGTGAACCGCGCGCCGAGCCCGGGGGTCGATTCGACGCTTATGGCCGCGTTGTGTTCTCGCAGTATCCTGCTGCTTATCGAAAGGCCGATACCCGTGCCGCTTGGCCTGCGCTTGGTCGTAAAAAACGGCGACCAGATTTTTTTGACAATGTCCTCGGGAATGCCCGTGCCGTTGTCCTCTATGAACAGGCGCACGTGGTCTCCCGCCTGCTCTGTGGCGATCGTGATCCTTCCGGTAAATCCGTCGCCGGCGGTCTTCTGCCTGTCCACTATTGCGTCCCGTGCGTTAAGGAGGAGGTTGATGACCAGCTGCTCGATGCTGATCCTGTCGCCGTGGACTTTGTTGATGCTCTCGCTGAGCACCAGGATAATGTCCACGTGGTATTTCTTGAATTGAAGATTCACCAGGTCTATGGCGTCGAGCACGACGCGGTTGAGGTCGATCATCCGCATGTTCATGCCGCTGCGCCGCGAAAAATTCCTGATGTGGTCGATGATCGACGCCGATTTGTCCACGAGCGTGCAGATCTTCATGAGCTCCGACGCCGCCGCCAGGCCGTCGAATTCGTCGCAGTTTATGTCGTCCATCATGTTTTGCGCGATCGCCTTTATGCCTGTCAGGGGCTGGCTGAGCTCATGGGCGATGCCGGTGGTGACCTCCGCGAGGCTCGCGTGCCGTGACATCTGCAATAGCTCGTCGTCCCTCTCCTGCACAAGGGCCTTGAGCTGCTCGACCTTCTGTCTCAGGCGGGCATTATTGTGGATCAGCCGCCTGTTGAGTTCGCGCGATTCCCTGAAGTGCACCGCTATCCGTATGATCCTCGCGTGATAACTGTACAGGAAGAGTAGCGAAGTCATGGCGTGGACCAGTCCCACTCCAGCTGCGAAATAATGGGGTGAGAGCGTGTATGCCGAAAAGGCGGATGCGATCATTGCCGCCACAAGCGTCACCTGGAGCACGAGGTAAACTTTTACGGAGGCGAAAATGCTGTTAAAGAAATAGTACATGACCCAGGCGAAGAACATGATGAGCACAAGCGGGGAAAGAACGGATGAATGAGCGTTAAAGATAACGACAAGCGCCATGAAGAGCGGCGAGAGCGCGGCAAGCAGGCGAATCGGTGCGCGCGTCCTGGTTTTAACGTAATTCTGAATCATCAGGGTGTAAGTAAACGGAAAGAGCGAAACGCCGGCAAGCGACGCGAACACCAGCGCGGCGGGCGGATCGATGCCTTCAAGAAGAAGGCAGCCCGGCAGGAGTATGGCGAGCGCCGAGAGGGAGGCGGCCAGAAATTCCATCGCCGTCCTTCGCCTCACGAAAAATAACATCGCGATGAATTCGAAAAGAATCGCGAAAAACAGGAAATCGATGATGATTTTTACCGGGCTCATGACAGGGCGTTCATCCGGCGACTTGTTATTTGACATTTGCCGTAACTGGTTTCAATATGTCAATAGCTTTTACCCGGTGTGCGGCGACGCCCCGGTACGACAATCAGACGGATAACGCATGATCGATCCAGATGACAGAAGACGCCGCTACCTGCTGCTGTTCGGACTTGCCGGGACGTTCGGCCCGGACGAACTCCAGGCGGCATATCGTACGCTTGCCAAACTCAACCATCCCGACGTGGCGACCGACACGGGCGCGGGCATGCGGATGGTGATCATCAACGAAGGGTACCGCTTTTTACGGGAGATACTGGAAGGAGCGCAGGCTCCTGTCCCGGCGGAGACGCCGGAGGACCCGTACTACGACCGCTATCGACGGGCGTTTAAAATCATGTCCGCGGCCTTCGATGACTACTTCGGCGAGGGAGGGCGAAAGGGGCTTGTCGGCGAACTGGAGACGCTGCGCGGGCGGCTGCGCGAGGCCAAGGCGCAATTCGCCGTACTCGTCGACGACATGGAGTATAATCCCTACGTGGACGACGCGATTGACCGCATTGCGAGTATAAATAAATGGCTTCAGTAACAGAAAGTAGTTGAAAAAAACGTCATGCCGCCCCATGGTAGCATCAGATTGTAAGCGGTCATGCGCCTGTAGCTCAGTGGATAGAGCAATGGCCTCCGGAGCCATGTGTCGCACGTTCAACTCGTGTCAGGCGCACAGCAAGAGGGACGCGGAAAGCCGCGTCCCTACCTGTTCTCAAGTCCCGCGCGCTCCAACTCCCGCTTTCTCTCTCGGACCCTGGCCAGGTGGCCGTTGATGATCCTGGCGTAATCCAGCTCGCCGCGCACGATTGAATAGCGCTCCGATTCAATGAATCCCAGGTCCGTCGTGAGCCGGAATTCACTCGCCCGGCCGGCGTACCGTCGCGCCTCCTCCCAGTACGGCAGTGCCTGGAGGTAGAACGCTTCGGCGATATCCAGACTTTCGGCGATTTCCTTTGCGAAATCCAGGTTGTAGAAATAGATCCTCCGCTTGTCATAGCGCGCGGCGATCTTCATGTGGTCGCGCATTATGAGCATGTTGATGTGCATGAACATGAGGTTGCGGTACTTCGAATATTCGTCGTCGCTTTCAATTTTAATCAGCGCCTCGGAGGGGTGGCGAAATTTACTCCCCAGGGCCGACTTCATCCGCTCGATATTTTTTCGCAGCGAGTTCTCGTTGTAATACTGCTTCATGCCGTAGAGCAGGTAGTAGTCTTCGAGGTGATGGGGAACGGTCTTGAAGTGAAGCCGTGATTTCGGAATATAATCGGAGAAGGGCACATACCGGTCCTTCTCGTCATTGAAGTACTGGTACTGATAATCCTCGGGGTGTGCGCTGTCCGTCATCAGAAGCAGAGCGAAGGACAGAACGGCGCAGAGCGCGATTTTTCTCGTGATGTGTATCGTATGCATGACGCCTGTAACCGGAGAATGGCCCCCTTTTCCCGGCCGGGGCGGATTCGCTTCATATATCGACAAAACGGGGCTGAAAATAAAGGACCGTTCAGGCCATATGCTCGAATACGATTCTCACGCCGATTGCGATCAGGATGATCCCGCCGACGCGCATCACGCGTTTTCCCAGTAGCTCTCCCGCCTTTTTACCCAGCGCGATCCCCGTAACCGAAAAGAGCGCGCAGACCACACCGATGATGATACTGGGAAGTATGATCGGCTTGCCCAGTACGCCGATGCCGAGGCCGACCGCCAGTGCGTCAATGCTGGTGGCTACAGAGAGCAGCACCAGGGTCCATCCACGCGAGGGGTCGGCGGATGGAGCGCTCGCATTCTCCGGGGTGTACGAATCCCGTATCATCTTGATTCCTATAAAAGCCAGAAGCGCCATCGCGATCCAGTGGTCATATTCGCGGATCAGGCTTTCGATGAAGACACCCCCGAGGTAGCCGAAGACGGGCATGAGAAACTGGAAGAGTCCGAAGTGAAAGGCCAGGCGGAAATAATGGCGGGGAGTCGGATGCTCGATGACCATGCCGGCCGCGATCGAAACGGAAAAGGCGTCCATGGCAAGGGCAACGGCTATGCCGGTGATGTTTATAAGATCCATGTTCGGCTCCGGTAGCGTCCGTGCTCGCTCAGGCGGCGTCTTCGGTGAAGAAGAGCTCGATGTAGCGCTTCAGGGACAGCGCGTATTCGAGTTTTATTGTGGTCTCCACCACCCAGGTGGACTGGGAATAGCGCTCGAGCGCCTCTCTGAAATGATAGACCGCCTTCAGTATCATCGCCCCGCTGATGTCGCGCTTGAGAAAGCCGCGGTTGTGCCTGTCGTAAAATAGTTCCCGATGGGCGAGGTGAAGCGCGTCGTCGCCCTTCTTGTATATCCTGAACGCCTCGACATCGACGAGATTGGCGTACGAGTCGGGAATGTTCAGGCATTCCGACGCCCGGTAAAAATTGAAAACCATTTCCGAGAAAACGGCGAAATGGTCAATGAGGTCACGGTCGGCCGTGAGCGCGGAGAGTTTTCGTACGGCGTGATAATTCCGGCGCAGAATGCCCGTCACTTCCTTGAAGATGCCCCGGTTTACGGCGTTTTCCCTGCGGAGCAGATTGTACAGGCTGTACTGAAAATAGCGATAGAGCGCGTCCTTCACTGCCTCGCGGTGTCGCACGAACTGCCGTATGAGCAGATCATCTTTAAGTTCTTCGCGGGGGTCCGGGCCGAAGGGGCGGGTGCGGGCGGCGCCGGCCGTTTGTCGCCGGTCCTCCGGCGGCGCGGCGTCGGGTTCTTCCTGGCGGGCGTTACGGAAACGATGTCCTTTCAGGCTGGTATAGGCGTCGTTGAGCGAAGCCATCGCGCGCGTGGCCAATTCCACCCTGTGCGGATTCCTGTCCGGGTGAAACTTGAGCGCCAGGCGTTTGTACGACTTCGCAAGGTCTTCGTCGCTCGCCGTTTCCGGAATTTCAAGCAGCCTGTAGCACGCCTGTATATCCATCTCTTGCCTTATCGGGGCCCTGTAAATTCACGCGGCCTGCCGGCCACCGGCCGGCGCGGCAAAACAATGCTCACAGGGCGCACGTCGATTTCCGGAGGCTATTAAAATGCTCGCGTACCTTCAAGAGATTTTTAGGTCAGCGCACTATTTTTTCGATGAGGTCGGACGAGTAGTTCCGCTTGATGTGCTGCCGTCGCAGGCAGTAGTTGTTGCGGGTTATTACGTTGGATCCGTAGTCCGTAGAAAAGACGCGCTCATACCCGGCATGCATGCACATTTGAATGAGCGGGAGGTTGTAGCGCCCATAGGGAAAGGCGAAATACCTGATCCTCTTTCCCAGGTAAAGCTCGAGGATCCTTTTCGAGAGATATATTTCATCAAAGATCTTTTTCCTCGATTCCGGGGTGTTCCTGGCGTAAAGGCGGACCAGATCGGCATGGCTGATGGTGTGGCTCTCAACGGTAACGCCGCCGGCATCCAGTTCGCGAAGCCGCCGCCAGGTAATGCTTTTCTCCGCGCGCGAATAAACGTTGTCGGTGTAGACGAAAAGCGTTACGGGATAATTAAATTCGCGGCTGAGCGGCAACAGCTTCGTGTACATGGACTGGAAGCCGTCATCGAAGCTGATGGCGACGGTCCTGCCGCCGGGGCGGGAGGGGGTGCCCAGCCTGTCAATAAAATCCGGAAGGTCTATCACCCCGATTCCCGCGTTTTTTAAAAGGGCGAAATGACTCCTCAGAGTTTCAAGATCAAGGGAGAAGGGTCCCTTCCCGTCGATATTATGGTATAATAAAATGGGGACCGAGTTGAGGCGGCCTGTTTCCTCTTCCAGCATCAGTTCCCACCGCGTGTCGTCCTGCACGGGAGGCTTGAATGCCGCGCCGCGCCAGAAAAGAAGCAGATAGACGGCCGCTCCGGTAATCAGGAAAATTGCGGCAAGCACGGGGATGTTGTTTTTATAAACCTGTTTCACCGGTGTTTCAGGGCTCTGGCATTTGCGCGTTCCTGTATTACTATCGTACGAAACCGGTGAAATCAACCCTAAAATACGTCCCGCCTCCAATAAAGAATTCTTGACAGGCGCTGATCGATAGGGTACTCCAACTCCAGCGATCGGACCGGGGAGATTTTATTAAAATGGTTAAATTCACAAAGATGCACGGGATCGGCAACGATTACCTATACATCGACGCAAGGAGTGCTGCGGTGCGTCATCCGGAAAAGCTCGCGGTGGCCATGAGCGACCGGCACTTCGGCGTTGGATCGGACGGGCTCATCCTCATTCTCAAATCGGATTCGGCCGATTTCAGGATGCGCATGTTCAACGCGGACGGCAGCGAGGCGGAAATGTGCGGCAACGGCATACGCTGTTTCGCGAAATATGTCTACGATCACGGATTGATAAAAAACAAGCGGATTTCGGTCGAGACGCCCGCCGGCGTGAAGCACCTGGACATGCAGGTCAAAAATAAAAAGGTCGAAACCGTCCGTGTCGACATGGGGGAGCCTATTCTTCAGCGCGAGCGCATCCCGATGGTCGGGAGCCCCGGGATGGTCATCGGCGAAGCCCTTTCGCTCGAAGACGGGGTGCGGTTTGAGATAACCGCCGTGTCGATGGGGAACCCGCATGCCGTCATTTACGTCGAAGACGTCAAAAAATTTCCGGTCGAGAAATACGGCACGATGATAGAGAACCACGATCTCTTTCCCAACCGCACCAACGTGGAATTTGTGCAGATACTCAACGAGGACGAGGTAATCCAGCGGACATGGGAGCGCGGGTCGGGTGAAACGCTTGCGTGCGGCACGGGAGCCTCGGCGGTGACGGTCGCCGGGGTGTTGACGCGGCGTACGGCGCGGTCGATACTCGTTCATCTTAATGGAGGAGACCTGCGAACCGAATGGAAGGAGGACGATAACCACGTTTTCCTCACCGGGCCCGCGGTCGAAGTTTTTCAGGGGAACTGGCCCGAGTAGCCTAGTTAACGGTCCCGGCGACCTCCCACAGCCGCTTGAGGGGCACGCCCTTTTCAAGCAGCACAACGCGTTTAATGGACGGAATGTTCTCCGTGATGCTTTTCTCGAGCGCCGTGCGGAAATTTTCTTCCGAACCGGGAATTACAATGGCGTTGTCCCGGAGCACCGCGAATCCGGCGTCGATGTAGCAGGTATCCCCCCTTAGCCAGACAGTTCGGACATACGTATCCACGGGTACCGCTCCGGAAGTGTTCTCATAAATTGACCCTTTCGCCACCATCCTGAAAAGAAGTCCCGCGAAACGGTCCTTGTCCTCGGGCACATCGATTCTTCGCGTTTCTTTCAGGTGGCTTTTGCCGTCGTTTGCCGGAATATAAATGGAACAGCGCTCCCGTAAATCGAGCTCGGGCAGCGCGGGAAAGATGTCGAACAGGTTTTTGTCGGCGTGGTAACAGAAAACCATGTAATCGAAGATGAGTAACAGCGAAATGGCAAGCACCAGGAAACGGTTTTTCCTCAACGGATCGCCGTCAAGGGTGCGCTTGAATGCCATCGCCCGGTCGAACGATACGGCGGTGAAAGCACGTATCGTCGATACGTGGGTTTTTATGCGATCTTTCAGTTTTTTCATGCCGCGGAGTCCGGATCCGTTTGGTAGTGGAGGCAGGGTAGATGCCTCGGCCCGGCAATGTCACTAATTTTTTATCATCTGGTTATATTTTTTTATAAAAGAAACAAGTCCCTCTCCGATCCCGCGCGCCATCTTCTCCTGATAGGCCGCCTTCGTCAACTGCTGCGCCTCGCGCGAGTTGGTGATATACCCGATCTCCGCCAGCGCGGCCGGCATCAGCGAGCCGCGAAGAACGAAAAAATCGGCCTTTCTCACACCGCGCGACTTGAATTCGGTTATCCTGCTGTCTATCCCCGACTGAATGCATTCCGCGAGAAGGGCACTCTCCCGCTGGATCTGGGCGGTCAGCATGAACGCCTCCATGTGTTCGATATCGTCATAGCTTTTCCGATGCGACTTCTCTTCCAGTACCACCACATTGTTTTCGAGCGCGGCCGTGGCGCGAGCCTCGTCGTTGGATGGATTCTGAGAGAGGTAATAGGTTTCGAAACCGGAAATTCGCGGCGAAATGGAGGCATTAACGTGAATGCTGACAAACACGCCGTTCTCGTTTTCCCGGAGGTGGCCGTTCGCGATTTTCGTGCGCGTGGCGAGTTCGATGAATTTGTCCGACCGTCGTGTGAGCACTATGCGGACACCCTTAAGGTTCGCCTTCAGGTAGCCCTCGAGCCGGCTGGCGACGCCCAGGGTAATTTTCTTTTCATGCAGGCCGCCCCTCCCGATCGCCCCGGGATCCCTGCCGCCATGGCCCGGGTCGATGATGATGAAACCGATCCTGTCCCGGACAGGGGGAGCCTCTGTCTTCTGCCGGGGCAGGGCTTTCCCGTTCGCAGGCGTTTCGCGTGGACCGGGTTCGGCCGCCGAAAAGACGACAAGCCGGTCTTTCCGCGATACGGTCCAGTGGGGGTAGAAGCCGTGCAGGAGGTCTTCGGCGAAAGCCGCGGGGAAAAGAACGTCGCCCGCTTTCCGCAGAACCGGTCGGGGGTATTTCTTCAGTGCACCGTTGAAAAGCACGGCCGAGAGGCCGACCTGGTAGACCGCCGTGCTGGTTCCCCGGTAGAACCTGCCGCGCTGGGTGATGATATCGAACGAACTGTCGAGGCCGTTCACACGGCCCAGGTCCGACAGCGCGACGTATTCGTCTCCATCGATATCGACGACGGGTACCGACCCGTTATCCGCCATCGAGTGGGAAAAGATAAACAGGAAAAACAGCACGAGCGCGAGTCTGTTTTTACCGCTCTTTTCCAAAATAGATCCTTGAGTAAATCTTCCAGTAGGCGAACGACGAAATGAACAGGAACACGAGTACCGCGGCGAGCGAAATATCCTGCAGGGTCAGTCCGTATACGGTGATACCGGGCTCGAGAATGAAGACGAGCCCTGAAAGACCCAGTAAACCCACCATGATCTTCCCGTAGATGTTGGGTCGCACCTGGATGTCCCTGCGCGAGAAGAGGAGGGTGCCGCCGATGACCGCGTAAATGTCGCGCGCGAGTATGACGGCGAGCATCCAAAAGGGGAAGTCCTTGTATACGCACAGCGCGATGCCGAGCGTAAGCGCGGCGATCTTGTCGGCGAGCGGGTCGATAAACTGGCCCAGGCGCGACACCTGGTTGAGCGTTCGGGCGAGGAAACCGTCGAAGAAGTCCGTGGCCGCAAGGAAAATGAGAAGTATGATGCTGTAGTAGCGGTATTCAGGTATGCCGTTGACTTTTTCGAGATGGAAAGCCACGGCGATGAAGGGGACGAGCAAAATCCGCGTCAGCGAGAGGAAATTGGAGATCGTAAATATTCTGCCGGAAAAAAGCTCTCGTATCTTCATCATTCCTTCATTCGGCCTTTGCAACGGCGCCGGAGACCGCCTCTGTCGGCGACGAAGCCGCCGTCTCCGCCGCGCCCGGCGTCAGGGATCCAATGGGCAATGTGCAACTATTTATACGGTGATGGCATTCAGTCAAGAGAATTTCCCGACCCGAATAATTATGCTTGACGAATACCGGCCGCCTATTTCTGATACTCCAGTATCTCGCTGCCGCGCGGCTTCTCGCGACTACCTCGGTTGTTTACGCGGCATGCACTCATTGATATTGCGGGACGGCGATGCAGGACCAACCTCAATCAGACAAAAGCAGGGAAAAGGCCCGTTTCGATTTTACCTATTTCAGGCCGGTGGGAACGATCGCGCTCATATTTTTTGTGGGGCTTTCCTTCTATCTATTTGTCTCCACGATCACACTGCTTCTCCTCACCAAGCCGGACCGCGAGCTGAAAGTACCGGACGTTGTAGGCAAACAGTTTGTTGATGTATGCAACGGGCTGGTGCGAAAGGGATTGAAGCCTGAGGTCAGGTTTTACGATGTCTATGACATAACAAACGGCACCATCCTGACCCAGTACCCCGAAGGGGGCGAGATCGTGTACGAGGGCGGAGCGCTTAAACTCCTGGTCAGCAGGAGTGTGCTCTATGTGGACGTGCCCAATCTCACCGGCATCGAGCTTCCGTTCGCGGTGAACAAACTTAAGAACCTTCACAGCCACAACCGGTCGGTCTCGCTGGCCACCGGAGCGATAACCTACATACCCTCCGACAAGACGGCCGAGAACATCGTCCTGGACCAGAGTCCGAAGGCGGGTGACAGGGTTACGCCCGACCGCCGTGTGAACATTCTCGTGTCCGCCGGAAAAATCGAAGGGGAAATGCTGATGCCCGAGGTTGCCGGGCAGTCCGTTGACCTCTGTCTCGACCTGCTGCTTTCAAAGGGGCTGTCGGTCGAGGAGGAGGTTGTCGATACGGGTCTGCCTGAGCGCAGCGGTCTGGTCGAATCCCAGAAACCGGAGAAGGGAGCCGCAGTCCGGCGCGGAGACGCGGTAAAACTCAAGGTGTCGTACTACAAACCGGTGGAGCAGATGTACCGTGCCTACGAACGTGTGCAGTACGAAGTATCGAAGGGCGACGATCCGGGCCTGTACGAGGCCTATGTCGAGGACGACAGCCCGCGGCGCATTGCGTACTCGCGAATGATGCAGCCCGGACAGAAAATGGATTTTGTGTTTCATCGAAACGGGAACGCGCGTGTCGCGATCGTATTCAATAAAAAGAACATTAAAACCCTGCGGTTCAATGCCGACGAGTTCTGACAGCGGCATTCTCCTCTCGCCTTCCATAATCGCATCGGACCTTTCCACGATGGGGCGGGACGTCTCGGCCTTCGATCCTTTGGCCTTCGACCTCCTGCACCTTGACGTGATGGATGGAAATTTCGTTCCCAACCTCACCTTCGGGCCAGGTTATATAAAAAGCCTCAAAGCGCATACCGCCATACCGCTCGACGTACACCTGATGATCGAAAGCCCGGAGCTATCGGTGGAAAGATATCTCGAGCTTGCACCCTGGTGTGTGACGATCCATTACGAGTCGACAAAATTTCCATCACGGCTGCTGCAGCTCATCCGTCGATCGGGCGTGCGCGCCGGCCTTTCCGTCAATCCGGCCACCCCGCTCGAAGCGATCTTTGACCTCTGTTCCGAATGCGACCTGGTACTTGTGATGTCGGTGGACCCCGGATTTTACGGCCAGCCCTTTATGCCGGCCTCCCTCGATCGGATCAGGCGCCTGCGCGAATTCCTGGACGGGCGCCCCGGCGGCGCCGCCACGCTCATTCAGGTGGACGGCGGGATCTCAATTAAGAACATCGCCTCGGTGGCGGCCGCGGGCGCGCGCGTAGTCGTGGCCGGGAACGCCGTATTCGGCGCCGGCGATCCGAACCGCGCGGCGTTCGAGCTCAAAAAGGCGGCACAAAAGGGATAATATAGCCGGCAGGTTGGGGGGGGGTCCTTTCTTCGGCGGCCGGAGCATACCATAAATCCGATGGTTTCAGCAGAGGTTGCCGCTCTTCAGGGCCCGTTTAAGGCGGGTAAGGGCAGCCTTGCCTGCAAAGTGCCGGATTATTCCCATTGCCGGGCCAATTATTGATGCCGGGCGGGCGGTCCGGGCATTTTGTATTGACAAAAATCGGGCGGGGGAAATAATCATCCCCTAATCTTCTGAGGAGGTAGCGGTGTGTCGGTAAAGATTCGGTTGCAAAGAGTAGGGACCAAAAAAAAGCCCTTTTACCGGGTGGTTGTGGTTGATGAGCGCAAGCGCAGGGACGGCGTGGCGATAGAAAATCTCGGGCAGTACCAGCCCATATCCGCCGGGAATCAGTTCTCGGTCGACGAGACTCGAATTATCGACTGGCTCAGGAAAGGTGCCCAGCCGACCGCGACTATCGCGAGGCTCTTGAAGAAAACCGGGGTGTGGCGGAAATTCAAGAGCGCGGAGTAATTCCTGGAGGCCGGAATGAACTATAAGGACCTGGTGGAATACATGGTGAAGTCCCTGGTGGACCACCCCGACGAGGTACAGATCCGGGAAGTAGAGGGCGAGAAATCTACAATCCTTGAGCTCAAGGTCACCAAAGAGGACATCGGAAAGGTCATCGGAAAGCACGGTCGCATTGCGAGGGCCATACGGACGATTATCAACGCTTCGGCCACTAAATCCGGGAAGAGGGTAGTGCTGGAAATACTTGATTGAGCGATTCCCATATCAGAATAGCCAGGATCGCGGGCGCTCACGGGCTTAAGGGGCGTCTCAAAATCGTTCTTATATCCGACATCGCCGAGCGTTTTTCCCCGGGAAACCAGGTATACATTAAAAAGGAATCGCTTTACGCGGCGTACACCATAAGGGAATTCCAGACTGTGGACGGTAAGACGGCGCTGCTTTACCTTGCGGGCATTGAGGACAGGGACTCGGCGCTCGCCATGCGGGGATCGGAGTTGTTCATTACCCGCGAAGAGGCGGAAAGAACGAGGGATTTGCTGGACGGCGATTCCTTCTATTATTACGATATTATTGATTGTGATGTATACAGGAACGGGAGGCATTTCGGCCGGGTGACGAATATCGTTTCCGGCGGCGCGGGCGAGCTGCTCGTCATTCTTGATTCCGACGGTCGCGAGCATCTTGTTCCGTTTGTCGGCGCGATGGTCGACACGAAGGAAATCAAAGAGGGAAGGATCGATATCGATCCCGTAGAAGGGCTTCTGGATTGACGGTACGGCGGGAGTCCTCGAAACTATATGAGAATGATGGCCGGTCGTCATTGGCAGCGGTAAAAATCATAACCCTTTTCCCGGAGTTTTTCAACAGCCCCCTTTCGACGGGGCTTCTGGGCAGGGCGATACAGGCGGGGCTTTTCCGGGTGGACGTGATAGACCTGCGTGATTTTGCCGAGAACCGCTATCGCCAGTGCGACGACTACCCCTACGGTGGAGGAAGCGGCATGGTGCTGATGCCTGGTCCGCTTTTCCGGGCCATCTCGTCCGTCAGGGAAGAGGGCACCAGGGTGCTGCTCACCAGTGCCTCGGGGACGCTGCTCACACAGGAACTGGTAAAGCGTTTTGCCGGCGAAAGGGATCTCTGCATCGTCTGCGGGCACTACGAGGGCGTGGATCAGAGGGTCGTTGAGCGGTTCGTGGATTACGAGGTCTCGGTTGGCGATTATGTGCTTTCGGGCGGAGAGTTCGCGGCCCTTGCGATCGTAGACGCGGTCGCGCGGTACGTGCCGGGCTTCATGTCGAACAGCGAGTCGCTCGTTGAGGAAAGTTTCGAAGACGGACTGCTTGAGTATCCGCAGTATACCCGGCCGGCGGAGATCGATGGGCTCGCGGCACCGGAGGTGCTGCTGAGCGGTGACCACGCCAGGATCAGGCGCTGGCGTGAGGAACAGCGAATTGAGAAAACCAGAAGGGTGAGGCCCGATCTGTATAAACGATATTGTGAAGGCAACGATAAAGGAGAAGAGCGATGAATATACTGGAAAACATCCAAAAAGAAATCATGCCGCCTGCGCGACCCCTGAATTTCGAGGTCGGCGACACCGTCAAAGTACACTACAAGATCGTGGAAGGCAACCGCGAGCGTGTACAGGTGTTCGAAGGCATCGTAATCGCCATCAATAACAAGGGCGTCGGCAAGAGCTTTACCGTTCGCCGAATTTCCTACGACGTCGGCGTCGAGAGGGTCTTTCCGCTCTATTCGGCCCGTATCGCCAAAATCGAATCCATTCGCAAGGGCAAGACCCGTCGCGCCAAACTGTACTTCCTGCGTGAGCGGACCGGAAAATCGGCCAAACTCAAGGAAAAGCGCGTCGCCCGTGGCAAGTCCGCGACGTCCGCAGTGGAAGTGCCGGCCACTACCGAGGTGGCGCCTGAGACCCCGGAAACCGAAAACGCCTGATTCGTCCGGCGGGGCGTCCCCGTCTCCCCGCATGCCGTCGTTCGGCATCGAACGGGAATTGTTCGAGCAGGGTTATCGGCGGGGGGCCCTCGCGGGGCCCCTGTGTCTGGGCCTGGTGATATACTCTCCCGAGGTGCTCGCCGGCCCACCGGCCGCGCTCCTTTCATGCGTCAACGACTCCAAGAAGCTGACCCATTCCGCCCGTCTGCGTGCGTGCGGCCACATCCACGGAAGTGCAATGTGCGTTCATACCGCGATGGCCTCCCACAGAACCGTCGACCGGCTTAACGTCAACGGAGCCACCCAATACCTTCTGAGTAAAATCATAACCGAGCTGGCCGAGCCGCCGGACGTTGTGATCATGGATGGCCGTTTCTCCTTTTCTCCCGGCGTGCGCTTTGTCGCGGTAAAGGGAGGGGATTCGCTTTCCATCAGCATCGCCTCCGCGTCGATCGCGGCCAAAATACACAGGGATGGCATACTCGATAAATTTGAATTGCTATATCCAGGCTATGGCTTTAATAGAAATAAAGGCTACGGAACGCTCGAGCACCGGGAGTCCATCGGGCGTATCGGCCCATCGCCGGTGCACCGTCGCAGTTTCGCTCCTCTGCGCGATATGGCGTACCGGGAGGATCTTTTCGCGGGCCATGAGGATTGATAATACCGCAACGATTACCGTAACGGGGAAGGGAGGCCTGGTCGAGGCCTTCCGGAGCCTTAAAAAGGGCGGGGAAATCAGCGCCAGAATAGTTGAGCGCATCGACGCGCATCGGGCGGTCATCGAGGTGGCGGGTCGACGCATTACCGCCGGCTTTGTGCGGGGGCTTCCCCCGGGCAATCTGCTAACACTGGTGCTCGAAAAGAGGAGCGGGGCGACCCTGGTGTTCAGGCTCGCGACGGCCGATCCGCAGGCCGCGGGTCGGGAGCGCCTGCTGGGATACACCGCCTTTGGCCGGGCCGATAGTGGCGGAATTCCCTTCGCGCGCGCGGCGGCGGACGGGATTTCGGGTGTATATGCGTATAACAGCCTGCTTTTCAGGCTGGCCGGTGGAGTCGAGAAAAAGGGAACCATGGTTGACGTGTTGAACGCACTTGCCGCCAGGGGTATAAAAAAAGAGCACGTGTTGTTTTTTTCTTTCCTTTTTTCGGATTTCGAGGGTATTAGTTTAAATTGCCTTGTCTCTGCCTTGGCGATTTCCGACAGGGAGGGCAGGCGGCGTCACAACCTAGCATTGAAAAGCTTTGCCGAACAAATGCGTTCCGGGGAAGGGTTGGACGGCGTTCTCGACGCTCTAAATGACCTCGTCGGGGAGGATTTAAACGGGGGTGAGCTGTTGCGGCAACTGCTCCAGGCCCTTCACGATGGTGGCGGGGCGACGGAGATTCAGGCCAAAAGCGGCGTATTTTACTATTTAGACGATGGCTTTAAAGAGGCCCGGTACATAGGTAGCACGGACTCCATTGTGGCAATGGTGGATCTTTCGAAGATAGGACGTGTAGAGGTGCTTGCAAAAGACCGTGAAGGTCGGATAAGCATTGACGTTTATTGCGAAAACGAGAGCTTTCGCGCCGATCTGGGCGCCGACGCGGAGTTCCTTGCCGGCACGATAGAAGAAGCTCTTGGCAGGGGCTGTTCGCTTTCCGTTAACGCAAGCGCTCAAGCCGTATTGAACATTCGCGCGCTCGGGGCGCTCCTTTCTCAAGGTGGTGAGTTCGATGCGCGGGCGTAAAGGCGCCGAAAAACTGAGTATTGCCCTGGCATACTCCCCGGCGGACGAGGCTCCGCGCATTCTGGCAAGCGCGAGGGGGTACCTGGCCGAGCGGCTGGAGAAAATGGCGCGGGACCACGGCGTTGAAGTATACGCCGATCCGGATCTCGCCGGCGCGCTTTCGGCCCTGGACACGGGCAGTCTCGTGCCGCCGGACCTCTACAGGGCTGTTGCGGAAGTGCTGGCATACTGTTACAGGATTAATGAGCGCTTAAAAGAGAAACTGGCGGAGCAAGGGAATTAGAGAATGGCGGGAACCATGAAGAAAATCCCGGTTGAGGAACTCAAGCCGGGTATGAGGTTTGACAAGCCGGTCTATATCGACAGCAATAATATGCTTGTCGGTGCCAACGTCACCATAAAGGAGAGCGATATCAAACGGCTGATGAAGTGGGGCATCAGCGAGATTGAAACGCTCGGCAACATTTCCTCCAGCGAAGACGACATGCGTTTTACCCAGAAAATAGACGCGTCGATTTCCGCCGACGCCAAAAAAATTGTCGACCAGTACAGCCTTCTGCTCCTCAAACGGAAGGAATTGATGGATATCCATCGCGAGGCCTGCCGCGTGGTGGGTGACGTTTATAACGCCATCAAGAACGACGAAATGTTTACCACCGATTCGATCGAAGGCGCGGCAAAGAACATCATCAGGCTCATGGAAGAGGATAACAACATCGTCCTTTTTCTCTATGGTCTTGAGGAGGGCAAAAACTATCTGGTGGCGCATTCGGTCAACGTCACCTTCTACGCACTGCTCATCGGCACGGCGCTGAAGTACACTCAGGATAAAATTCGGGAGCTCGCCCTGGGCACGCTGCTTATCGACGCCGGCATGGTGAAGATGCCGGCCTATATCGCGTACAAACAGTCGAACCTCAGCGATCACGAGTTCAATCTCATCAAGACGCATCCGCTGCATGGCTACAGGCTTATCAAGCAGCTCGGTAAAATTCGAGAAAAGAGCGCGCTGGTGGGCCTGCAGCATCACGAGTACTTCGACGGCAAGGGGTACCCCCGCGGCCTCAAGGGAAACCAGATCGACGAATACGCCCGCATAGCCGCAATCGCCGACTCGTACGAGGCACAGATCTCAAGCCGGAGCTACAGGGAAAAGCAGTCATTTTATCACGCTATGAAAAACCTCCTTTCGAGCGGGGTCAACAGGTTCGATCCGGTGATTCTCCGCGTCTTCCTTTCAAAAATGTCGGTTTACCCGATCGGCTCGCTGGTTGAGCTCAATGACGGCGGCGTGGGCCTGGTCATAGGCTCGGTGCCAAAGAAGCCGTTACGCCCCATCATCAAGCTTATATTCGACAGCGAGAAGAACAGGCTTTCCGATCTGATCATCATCAACCTGCTCGAGGAAACGGCGCTTTTCGTTAACCGCGTGCTCGACGAAAAAGAAGCCGGCGTAAGCCTCCTCGACGTTCTCTGATCCTTCCGGTGGACGATCATAATTTACGTCAGATCGGGTCCGAAGGCGAAGACCTTGCGGCCTCATTCCTCGAAGCACGCGGTTTTGATATCCTCGAACGTAATTACCGTTTCGGCAGGACGGGTGAAATCGACCTGATCGCCCGGAGAGGAGACCTGGTGGTCTTCGCGGAGGTGAAAAGCCGGAACACCGCCGTTTACGGAGGGCCTCTCTACGCCATAAACGAGCGAAAAAAACGTACGATCAGACTCATCGCCTCTCAGTACCTCGCCGCACGACCCGCCCTGAACGTCAGGAGCATCACCTTCAGATTTGATATGATCGCCGTTTACGGGGGTGCAGTCGAATGGATCGAGGATATTCTGCGCTGATCAACCCCTCCAGCACCAAAAAACGCTCATGATTTGCCTTCCGCATTCCGACACGTAAAGATGAGGTCCAAAGACCCGTTCATGGAGGAACGGGCGACCTTAATGCAAGGAGTGCGCCAAATGAAGACTCTCATGAACAAGGATGATCGTGAGATAAAGCCGGGATCCCTCCGCGGCGATCCAAAAAAGATAGAAGAATATCGAAAACGTATCGCTGATGAGACGTATCTGGACCACGCGATCAACAGGATAGCGACCGATCTGTCTCATTATCTCACGAAATGATTAAAGTCCGTATCTGCCCGAAGAAGACCGGGGCTGGCGTGGTGCCATGATTGAAAAGACCGATTCCTACAGGAGCCTGCAGCAGAATAAGAAGCTCAAGTACCTGTTTCTGGCTTTGTTCTCACTGCTGCTCTTTTCAATGGCATACATCTTCCAGTATTATTTCTGGCCGCTTCTTTTTGCGCTGGTCATCTATATCGCCCTGTCTCCGCTGCACGTTTTTATCGGCAGGTTTGTAAAGAGGAGGTCGCTGTCGGCGTCCATTATGATCCTGCTGCTCATTGTCGGCTTCCTTGTCCCGCTTTTTTTTCTGCTGCTAAACCTGGCCGACCAGAGCTATGACGTGTACCAGTTCGTCGAAAAAAAATTTAAACCCTCGAAAATTGATGATTTTTTTTATCGCAGCAATTTCGTCGGGGAATTTGCGTACAGCCTGCGTATTTCACGCGGGGAACTCATCAAGAAAGCGACCGAAATTCTACAGAGTGCGTCGTTTTCGGTGTTCCGCAACCTCACGGACCTGCTGACCTTTTCGATCAAGTTTTCAATCAATCTCTTTTTCATGCTGCTCATCCTCTTCTTTCTTTTTATTGAGGGCGGCAAATTCAAGGAGGCAATTTATCGGGCCAGCCCCTTTCCGAGGGACATCGAAAACGATATCGCCAACCGCCTCAAGGACGTCATAAAGGTCCTCATCGCCGGAAATTTATTGATCATGCTGCTGCAGGGGGGCATGGTTGGTCTGGGCTTTTATATCGCGGGACTCGACGGACCGCTTTTGTGGGGAAGCGTTGCGGCGGTCTTCTCGCTCATCCCGGTTATCGGAACCTCGGTTACCTGGATTCCGGCAACGGTCTATCTGCTCGCGGTCGGAAAAATCGGCTGGGCGGTGTTTCTTTTCGTCTGGGGGCTTTTCTGGTATCTGCTTCTGGAGAACATGCTCAAACCCAAGGTCTTCGGTGAGCGACTGAATTTCCATCCCCTGATTTTCTTTTTCCTGCTCCTGGGCAGCCTTCAGGCGTTCGGCCTGTCGGGGATTATTGTGGGCCCCATGCTCCTGACGCTTTTCTACTCGTTCCTGGAGATTTACCGGGTGCTCGACGCGTATGATATCCGGCAGGCGGCCCAGGGCTGCGCCGGGCAGGATGCGGACGCCCCGCGTACGGGTCCCTAGTGCCGGTCGCCGGCTTCGAGTGAGCCGTCATAAATCGTAAAGCGGTTTTTACCATTCCCCTTGCTGGCATAGAGCGCGAGATCCGCCTTCTGGATCAGTTCCGTTCTGTCCATCGCGTGGTCGGGGAACGAGGCGATTCCGATTGAAATGGTGATGTTCTGCGCGACGGGAAGGTAGCTGTTGGATGAGACGGCATCCAGCATGCGTTCGGCGACGCGCGTTGATTTTTCGATCCCGGTCTCCGGAAGTATGATTCCGAATTCCTCACCCCCGTAGCGTGAGACGGTATCGTGGCTGCGGCAGGCCTTAATGATGTTCGAGGATATCTTCTGGAGGACCATGTCCCCTGTCTGGTGCCCGTAGTTGTCGTTGACCGCCTTGAAACCGTCTATGTCCGCCATCATTATCGTAAGGTTCTCCTTTTTGCGCTGGGAATACAGCATCTCGCGCTCCAGGCTTTCCTGGAAATACTTGTGATTGAACATGCCGGTGAGCGCATCGGTGAGTGACATGCGGAAGTAGATGTCACGTTCGCGGGCGGCCTTGATGAGTTCCTTGCGCTCGAGCGTTTTCTGTACGATGATATCGAGGTGCCCGAAGTTTATCGGTTTGCTGATGTAATCGATGGCCCCGGCCCTCATGAACGACACGGCCGACTCGATGGAACCGAAGCCGGTGATCACGACGATATCGATGTCCTCGTTGATGGACTTGATTTTTTCGAGCACCGCCATTCCGTCCATGCCCGGCAGGTATATGTCCGTGATGACGATGTCGTACTCGCAGTTTCCAATCAGACGGATTCCTTCCTCTCCGCTGTCGGCCGTATCGACAGTGTGGCCGGACCGTTCCAGGAATTTCTTGACGACGCTGGTTACGCCACTGTCGTCATCGATGAGGATGATACGTCCCTTGCTGCTACTTTCGGGCCTGAACATTGGCTTTTTCCTTTTTCATTATAAACAGGTAATTAAAACCCCGAAGAAAGAAGTTACCTTCCTCGGCCGCCCTGTGATAATTCCCCATCTTGAGGGTCTTGTTGTGCCGCGTTACGGCAATTATGTCAACCGGGGTAAAGCGTTGTGAGAGAATGCCAAACAGCTCAAAGCCGATTGGGATAAAGCCCTTTTTCCGGTGATAGTAGTCAGAGACGTAGAGGGCCATGTAGCGGTCGCTTTTGAGAACGCGGTCGATCTCGCCGATCACGCCGCCCATTGCGGTTAAATAACCCGGGTCGGTCGCGTTGATCCGGCCGATGCAGTCCTTCTCGTCGGAGTATTCGATGTTATCGCCGTACGGCGGATCCACGAAGACGAAATCCGCCTTCTGGTTTTCGAGGGGAAGCTTCCGGGCGTCGGCCCGGTAGATATCGCCTCTGGCCGGATGGATGTCGTACCCGAGGACGCGGCGGCCCGTATCCCTGCAGACGTCTATCGTCGTTCCGCTGCCGCACATGGGGTCCACCACGAGCTGTCCCTCTTTAGTGTAGCGGGAAAGGACATTCCAGATGATATAGGAAGGAGTGGCGCCCGCGTAATTCTGATCGCCCTGTTTTCCCTTGCCGTAATTCTGGGAGGGGTAATTCCAGAGGGTGGTTGTCTGAATGCGCAGCGAAGGTTTGTTCATCTCGTTTTCTGGCACGCTAAGGAGTTGCTATAAGGGAGGAGGCACTATTGAGCCCCTCCGGGGAGCGTATTGCCGGTTACCGTGATTTGTAAAGGAGTTTTTTTGTGTACCCAGTGCGGCAGGTCCGCATTTGCGTTTTTTACCGGCAGTGTTATAGCAGATCTTTTGTTTATACGGTTTGAAATAATGGGCCGATTAGAAAAAATTCATTGACATATATGCTCATGGAAATAAAAGAAAATCACTTCGAGTCTTCGCTCCTACGGCGGGTGCTATGGAGCCTGACCGCAGGCCGGGCGAGAAATCACCCCGCCTCCCGATTCAGTAAAGAAGAAAAGCCTTTTCGGGCAATGGAGGATGGGGCCCCCGGGCTCCGGTTTCCGCCGTTGCGGGAAGGAGCCGCGCATGGTGCGGCCATACTAATTTCAGGATCGGGAAGTATGAGATTGGCTGTTTCCTCGATTTTTCACGGTATCCGGGTATGCTCTTTCATGCCTCCATCGAATATATGTCTTTCGCCTTCGCGGAATGCACATAGAGAATTTAAACATTTCATCACCGGTCGATCAAAATAAAGGCAGGAGGATAGTTATGTCCATAACCAGAAGAGATTTCCTCAGGCTGTCCGGCGTAACGGCGGCGGGGGCTTTCTTTGGTGGCGTATCGTTCCTCAGCGGATGCAAGTCCGCGCCGGACAAGCTCCAGGGGACTCGCGAGAGCACGACGATATGCCCCTATTGCGGAGTCGGGTGCGGCCTTATCGTTTCCGCCAGGAATGGGAAAGTCGTCAATATCGAGGGTGATCCTGACCATCCGATAAACCAGGGCTCCCTTTGTTCCAAGGGCAGCGCGCTCTTTCAGATCTCCGACAATCCAAGAAGGCTTTCGAAGGTCCAGTACAGAAAGCCGTACGGCACGGACTGGGAGGAGATTTCCTGGGACCAGGCCGTAAAGATGATCGCGCGTAAAGTCAAGGACACCCGCGACGCGACCTTCATCGAAAAGGAAGGCGATGTTACGGTGAACCGCTGCGCGGGAATCGCGAGCCTCGGCGGCGCCGCGCTCGACAACGAGGAGTGTTACACGCTCTCGAAATTCGCGAGGATGCTCGGTATAACATATTTAGAGCATCAGGCGCGTATTTGACACAGCGCAACAGTCGCCGGTCTGGCGGCTACCTTCGGTCGTGGCGCGATGACCAATCACTGGATTGATATTAAGAACGCGGACGTCATTCTTGTCATGGGGTCGAACGCCGCGGAAAACCATCCCATTTCATTCCGCTGGGTGCAGAAGGCGAAGGACGAACACGGGGCCAAGCTCATCGTTGTCGATCCCCGCTTCACCAAGTCGGCCTCGCTCGCCGATCTCTACGCGCCGCTGCGTCCCGGGTCGGACCTGGCTTTTCTGGGCGGCATCGTCAACTAT
>JALOTJ010000001.1 GCA_025457965.1 Spirochaetota bacterium
CCAGCACCCTCGAATACTCGGTACCATAGTTCATGGCCAGGTAGCGCACGGTGCTCTCGCGGAAGTCCGCGTTTCCCACAACGGCTTCGGAGACGAAGCGCTTCATGTCCTCTATCTCGCAGCCGGCGAGGTACTCGTTATCGGTCCGTGAGGGCGGAAGCGTTCTCTTCAGCTTCACCTGTACCATTTTCAGCACGTTCACGGCGAGATTCCGGCTGGTGGTCCACTTGCCGCCCTCCACGGTGATGAGCCCGTCCAGCCCGTCGAGCGCGTTGTTGTAGATCTCGTATTTACGCGAGGTCGCATAGGTGCCCTCGGTCTGGTCGTCCACGAGCGGCCTGAGACCACCATAGGCGAAGAGCACGTCCTTTATCGACAGCTTCCCGTCACCGAACGACTGGTTTATCTCGGCCAGAAAGTCCTCGATGCTTTCTCTCGTCACACGGTAATTGTCCGGATCGCCCTCATAGTCTTTGTCGGTGGTACCGATGAGCGAATGCCCCCGCCAGGGGATGATGAAGAAGTGGCGTCCGCCCGGCGTCATCATCGTCACGGCCCGGTCGGTGAGGCTCCTCGTGATGACGTGGATCCCCTCCGAGCGGCGGATCTGGTGCAGTCCCTTGCCGTTCTTCGAGGCGTTCAGGATGATGTCCGCCCACGGCCCGGCGCAGTTGATGGTGAGCGCTCCACGCACCTCGACGATCCTGTTCTTTATGAGGTCGCGCACCTTCACGCCGGCGACGCGCTTTCCGTCGTCGTACACGAACTCCTCAACCTTCGCGTAGTTGGCCGCCTTCGCCCCGTGCTTCATGGCCGACTTGATAAAGGCGAGCGTGAAGCGCTCGGGCGTAATGCTCTGGCAGTCGTAATACATTATCGAACCCGTGAGCTTGTCCGCCTTCAGGCCGGGCGCCATTGCGAGGGTCTTTTTGCGCGAGAAGCTTGAATGGTTGGGGATGCGCTTGCTCCGGTCCCAGGTCCATTTCTTGTCGAAAGCCAGCACGTCGTAGGTGGTGAGCCCGAGCTTGAGCACGTACTTGTTGTTCTTGAGTTTGCCGTAATTGGGCACCATGAACGGTATTGGATACACGAAATTCGGCGCGATGTTCGAGAGGATGCGCCGCTCGCGCAGCGACTCGCGCACCAGCCCGTACTCGAGATAGAAGAGGTAGCGAAGCCCCCCGTGGATGAGCTTCGAGTTCGCCGCGGAGGTCGCCCAGCCGAAGTCGTTCTTCTCGACCAGGGCCACCTTGAGGCCGCGCATGGCGGCATCGTAGGCCACGGCCGCCCCGGTGATCCCTCCCCCGATAATGAGTATATCGAAAACCTCGCCCCTGTGTTTCTCAATGAAGCGTTCCATCTCCTACCTCCTTTTCACGGGTCGCGCGCCGTAATTATTTTTATAAAAAGCGAATATTTCCCCCTCGGTATAGACCAGTACATCGGCCATAATCTTCCGGGCCTTTGCCGGCTGTTTCGCGCGAAAGGCCTCGTAGAGTTCCCTGTGGAACCGCGCCGAGCGCCCGCGGTTTTTTGCGTCGCTGAAGTACAGATAGCCGTAGTCCCTGAAGAGCTGATTGAAAAAATTCAGTATGAAGATATAGAGCATGTTGCCGCTGGCCCGGGCGACCAGATGATGCACGCGCAGGTCACGTTCGAGCATGTCATCGTCTCCCTCGGCGAACGCGATCGCCTTCAACTCATCGAGCTGCCCGTCGGTCCTGCTTACCGCGGCGCGCGAGGCCATTTCCGGCACCAGTATCTTCCGAATCGCCAGCGTATCGGCCAGGATGCCCGGATCGAACACCTCGTCCAGGTACACGATCTCCTTGAAAAGCTCCAGGTTGCCGCTCTCGAGGTAATTTTTTACATAGATGCCGTCGCCGTGGCGGATCTCGACCAGGCCCATTACCTCAAGCTTTTTAAGCGCCTCGCGAAGCGTGGCCCGGTTAACGTGCAGGTTCGCGGCGATTTCGCGCTCGGCGGAAAGCCGCTCGCCGGGCCTGAAGCGTCCCTCGACTATCCTGCCGATCATCTGGCTGACGATTTCCTCGTGGAGCCGGCTTCTCGTAACCGGATCGAGCTTTGGGGCGGCTAGCGTCATCACATCCCTCCAGGCTATTGGTCGAATGGTCCGACCAATTTTCAAGGTATATACAATCACGGACGAAGTCAAGGTTTTTATGATGATTGCTCAGGATTTTACGGCAGAACCGGACCAGCGGTGGATTGCGGTTCGGTCAACGACCGGTATTTCCGGAACTGATCAATGTTTTCTAACGGTGGGACCCGAGTAATAGCCGGACACTTCGGAACTTGATTCTTTTACGTAATCGCCGGGGAATCCGGGCCATGCCCCGCTCCCCGGCGTATCGCTTCACGCACGGGTAAAACCCTCGATCGGCATGCGCAGGCTCACCGGTGCCGGGTAGCTTTTCACATAACCGACGCGCATGAGCATCGCTATCTTTCTCACGCCGATGCGCGCGGCGATTTCGTTTTTCCACGGCGCTTCCTGGAGCGCCTGTGTCATCGGGTGAACCGCGATCATTTTTTCACGCACCCTAAGCCCCATTCGCTGGAATGCTCGTCCCGCCTCCACGAGCGCCGCCGGGGAATTTCCGGTAAGCGGAAGCACCAGCCACCCGCCGCAGTTATCCACCTGCTTCTTCGCCATGGCGATGCCCTGTTCCCTGAAACTGTTTTCAAGGACCGATTGCCGTTCAAAAAAGCTACCCACATACCATCCCGCCATGCCGGTGATTTCCATTGACGCGGGCGTCAATCCGTTCAGGTGGCTGCGCTGCTCCTTTTTTGACCAGCGGATCCAGTCGGCAAGCTCTTCCTGCGCCTCATTGCGCCACGTCTGCGCTTTGTTCGCCTCAAGCGTCGCCTCGGCAAGGTACTTCCCTTCGGCGGAAAGCCGGGGAATATAGATGAAGCCGCTGTGCTTTCCAGTAACAGAATCGATATCCCCGCGCTCCAGTTCCCTTTTATTCATGCCGTTACGCACCGTGCGCCGCGCGCGCATTGCATCCACCGGGTACGCGATCTCGTCTGCCCGTGTGATGCGCGTCTCGATGAGCGCCGTTTCGTGCGGGCTCTTTGCGATCACTCGATACTCCACCCGCCTGCCGTACGCGCCGGCGGCGATCACCAGGTTCTCCATAAAGGCCCCCATCGAGAGCATGACATCATGGTTCCCCGGATCGACCGCCGGGAGCCACCGCGAGCGCTCGGTGCCGATTGTCCACCTTCCCGGCCCCGTTATCCGCACGGTCCACGGCTGTGTGTTGTGCCCGCTTGGCGCACGCGACGCGAGCCCAAGTATCGCCCGCTCCTCCTCGTCGAGCCGCCTCAATGCGTTTGCACCCATGGCGGCTTCCCCTGCCTCATTCGCCACATCGCCCCCGAACGCCGGAACGAGGCGCGGAAGGGCCGTTGCGAGCACGACGCCTCCTGTTGTCAGCAAGAAACCTCTTCTAGTCGTTGTGTTCATTGTTGTTCCTCTTCGGTCAATTATAGAGCATATACTCTAATACTATATATAGAGCTATTACTCTATATTTCAAGAAATTTTTCGTAATATGGGTTTATTTTTTACGCTTCCAGTCCGGCGAAGTGCCACAGGCAGGCGGGGCTTACTTTTTTTCGATGTCGATTGACGCTATGAGGTTTTTCAGGCTGTCAGCCATCCCTGAGAGTTCCTCGGTGCTTGAAAGCATCTCGTTCGCTCCGTTGGAGTTTACCAGGGCAACCTCGTTTATAGAGGAAATCGTTTTAACGATCTCGTCCGTCGCGATCTTATGTTCATGGGTGGCCGATTTGATCTCTTGGGTTTTTAAGTTAACTACTTCCACGTTTTTATTGATTGTTTTATTCACCTCAAGCTGCATATCCATACGAGATGCGATCGCCTGCATGGCCTTAAAGTTTTCCGTTATTCCCTGGATGATGGAGCCGATGGTCGCAACCGTTCCTGTTACGTGGGCCTTCCCCTGGTGTATTTCCTTTTCGTTCACGCTGATGAGCTGGCTTATGTTCTTTACGCTCTGCGACGTTCGCTCGGCCAGCTTTGATATGGCGTCGGCTACCACGGCGAATCCCCTTCCCGCCTCTCCCGCCCGGGCGGCCTCGATGGCCGCGTTAAGGGATAGAAGATTGATCTGGTCGGAGATATCATTGATAATATTTATTATACCGGTCATCTCGCCGGAGCTGCTTTCTATATTGCTCATGCTTTGGTTCATCAGCCCGAGGTTTTTATTACCGACCTGCGCCGAGTTCATGATGGCCTGCACCCTTTCATGCATGGACTCCACCTCTCCCTTCATCCCCATGATCGTATCGGTGAACTCGGCCATTTTAGTCATTAAAACACTCATCGCACCGCTCTGCGAGTCGGCGTTTGCCGAGATGTTCTCTATCCCCGCCGACATCTCCTCCATCGCCGATGTCATCTGCTCGACCGAGGAGGCCTGTGTTTGCGCATTATCGGAGAACTGCGTTGCCGTTGTTGACAGCTCGTTCGATGATGAGGCCAGTGAAACAGTCAGCGACCGCACGCTGTCAAGAAGCTTGATAATGATGCCTGATTTCTCCTTATTTATTTCCATCTCTCCGGATATTTCCTTCATCGCCGATCCTATGTTTTGAAGAATCACGTAACACTGGATCACGATAAAAACGGTAAGGGCGAAGTGTGTGCCGATAATTTTTTTCGCGACCGCTGCGTCGATCGTATCGCTCAGAATAACAGCGCCCACCCCAAGGGCGAGGGTCATGACACCCACGACAATTACCGTAACACGGGTGCCAATCAACGCCGCGAAGATTATAAAAAGATAGGGGATGATAATACTTATAAATAATGAAAGTTCCGTTTGATGCTTGCCCAACAGTATTTGAATGGCGATCGCCACGGTAGCGCCGACGGGAAGCAGATTCGCGGCAGCATAATAGCGACCGCTCTTGAGGAATGCCAATCCCACAATCCCGATCGCGATCAGGCTCGCGCGGGAGATAAACTCCGTGGAAAAAAGAGCGTAGGCAGACAGGCCGAGCATTACACCGGTGGTCATAATCAATGTGGCGCTGATGAGCAATACAATATACAGGAAGGTCTTTGACTTTCTCTGTACAACTATGCCTGCCGTTGCATAACTTCCTAAGAAAAATCCCTCCAATCTTTTAAACATACCGCCCCCTTCCGCCGCTATCCTGACGCGAACGCATGACATTGAAGGAACTATTACGACAGAAAAAATTAAAATTCTTCAAGTCTTTTATGAATAAGCGGTCATCGGTTCTGCAAAATCTGCATCTTGAACATGCCGGCCAGCAGCGAACCGCTCGTCCTCATTTGCTTGATTATCTCCTCACGGTTCTTGCCGGGATATTTGCGCAATGTAATCAGCAGGCCATTGAGTGAAGCGATATACATTCGCGCCAGCAGGCGCACATCGCTGTCCGGATTAAAACGCGTGAAATAGTTTACGATTTCTATCAGGAATACGCGAAAACTTTCGTTTATACTGCTCAGGACCTCATCGTTTAAAGTATCATCGATCATGAAGTGGGTGCGCATTTTCAGGTTTTGCTCCTCTCTGGCGAAATGATCAATGATGATCATCGTTATCTCTTCCAGACGGAAATCCTTGCTCGCATTCATTTCTTCCATGATCCTGACAAGCAAACGGTTATTGCTGCGAATGTATGCCTCGGCGTAAAGGCACTGCTTGTCGGTAAAATACCGGTAAATTGCCGTTGCGGTAATACCGGCTTCCTTGGCGATATGCCTCATCGTTACTTTATCGAAAGCCAGTTGCGTAAACACCCGTTCGGCCGCGTTTATGATAAGACTTTTCCTGTTATCGCGCTCAATTTCCTTTAACTTTGGGAAATTCATAGGTTCATAAACGACAGACTTCTTGTTTGTATGAGCCATAATTTATTCCCTTGAACTCAGCGAGAGATTCTCGCCGATGCGTTCCTTTATTGTTTCAACAGATTCAGCACCCGTCAACATGACAAGCGAATCGCGCAAATATCGCTGCGCGTCATATTCCTTTGCATACCCGTAGCCGCCAAGAACCTGTACGCAATTGAGGGAAGCCGTGCCTGCCGCCTCGACAGCATTAAGACGCGCTATGGCCGACTCGATAGTTATTTTCTCGCCATGATCATTAAGCCATGCCGCCTGGTAGGTGAGCATCCGGGCGCTCCTTATTTTAATCGCCATATCAACAAGCATATGCCGTACGGCACCGAAATCGACGATGGGTTTGCCGAACTGGACACGGTCTTTGGCGTACTGGGACGCATACTCGAAAGCCCCCTGTGCCATTCCGACGGCAACGCCGGCAACCTCAAGGTTCTCGGAATCAATTATACGCTCAAACTGTGTCCAGCCCTGATTGAGCATCTCCGGCCCGCCTAAAATATCCGACGCGCTCACGGCAACATCTTTAAAGGTGACCTGGCAGAGGTTAATGGAATCGAAGCCCACCTTTTCCATCGCCTGGATGCCTATTCCCTTCTTTTTTGAATCCACGATAAACATCGTCAGCCCCTGTGTATACTCCTTGCCCTGGTCCGTACATGCCAGTGCAAGGAGGTGGTCCGCCCGATCAGCCAGGCGGACCCATACTTTTGTGCCGCTTAACATAAAACCGTCACGGGCAGCGGTGGCAATCGTTTTCACCGGGCTGATGCCGTATGCGTCTTCTTTTTCCCTGAGTGCATAAGCGAACAGAGACTCCCCCTGTACGAGAGCCGGAAGGAAGCGCCGTTTCTGCTCTTCGCTGCCCATGGCGGAAATGGTGTTTCCCCCGCAGAATGCTGAAGCGATAAACACCGCGGCAAGCGATGGATACAGGGAGGCAAGCTCTTCAACGACCAGCACCGCTCCCAGGGTATTGGGGCCTCCACCGCCGTATGCTTCCTGAATGGTCAGTCCGCAGAAACCCATCTCCTTGATGGTCTTGAAAAGGTCGGAAGGAAACTGCCCCGACTCATCCAGTTTTTTTGCCACATCGCGCTGGCACTCCCTGGAAATAAAATTTTGAATGGTGTCCCTTATCAATCCCTGTTCTTCACTTAATGCAAAATCCATCATAAACTCCTTATATTTTTCATTTACCATCGAGGCATACCGGGGAGCCTCCAGCACCGCGGATACGCCGTCAAACCAGACGGTCCTTCCCTTTCCAGTAGGCCGCCCGCATGTTTTTTTTGTCAATCTTCCCAAGGTTTGTCAGCGGAATCTCTTTCCAGAATTCCACGCTCTTCGGTACCACCATGCTCCCCTTTTTGTCTTTGACAAACTTTATCAGTTCCTCGGCCGTCGCGGCCTTCCCCTCATAAAGCACGACGATTGCTTTAACCTCTTCTCCCCATTTCTCATGCGGCACGCCGATAACGGCGACATTTTTCACCGAGGGGTGCCCATGAAGCACGTCCTCAATTTCGCGCGGATAAATATTAAAACCACCGCTGATGATCATATCCTTGCATCGGTCTACTATATAGAGGTAACCCTCTTCATCCAGCTTGCCCATGTCGCCGGTATGCAGCCAGCCGTTTTTAATGGTCTCGGCCGTGGTTTCCGGGTCCTTTAAATAACCGTCCATCATGTTGATATGCTTTATGATTATCTCTCCGGCTTCTCCGAGAGACACGTCGCTGCCGTCTTCATTCACGATACGGACCTGGCACGGGAAACATGGTCTGCCGCATGAGCTGAATATACGCCTCTGCCTTTCAGGATCTTCGATGACGTGCGCCTCTTTTGGCAGACAGCACATCGCCATTGGCGCCTCGGTCTGGCCATAAAGTTGCGTAAACACCGGCCCGAATTTGGTGATCGCCTGTTTTAGCCGGTCGGGAGCGATGGCCGAGGCTCCATAGATGATATCCCGCCAGCTGCCCGTATCGTACTTGTCGATATCCGGATGGTCCATGAGCACATAGAGCATCGTTGGGACAAGGAAGGCCGAGGTTATTTTTTCTTTCTGTGTCAGATCCAGGAATTCTTTTGGATCGAAATGATCCATGATAAGGCACGTGCCGCCCCTGATCAGGACCGGTATCATCAGGCATCCCCCGGCATGCGTCAGCGGAGTCGCGAAGCAGAATACCTCATCATATTCCAGGCGGAATTCGAGGAGCTCGGTGATGAAGGTCCCCACCCAGGATCGATGCGATAACATGACACCCTTGGGCATTCCGGTGGTCCCCCCGGTGAAATAAATCCCGCACAAATCTTCAGGCGCAATCTCCACGCCAGGGCTTTCCGCCGGGTGGGTGTCGATGAGCGTCTGTAAATGCAGATGACCCGGGGGAATTTTGGAAGGATCTTCGGAGATACAGATGAAGGTCTTCACCGTTTCCAGCTTCGGGATCATCTCCTTTACACGCGACAGCATCTTCTCATGGTAGATAAGCGCCTTGCATTCTGCCTTGTTCATCATGTAGATATGATCGTCGTTCGAGAGCAGAACGGCCAGCGGGACCCGCACGATGCCGCATTTTGCCAGGGCGTACTCGGAAAAGACGTACTCGGGACAATTGGCCATCAGGAAGGAGATGTTGTCATTCTTTTTGAATCCTATTTTAC
Organism: Spirochaetota bacterium; assembly: GCA_025457965.1. Lineage (GTDB taxonomy): Bacteria > Spirochaetota > UBA4802 > UBA4802 > UBA5368 > MVZN01. The sequence goes on from JALOTJ010000001.1 coordinate 8,618, forward strand.
TCAGGGCATTCGCGAGGCGATAGGCCTTGTCCTGCATCTCCGCATAGGTGTAGCACACATCTCCATATTTGATAGCGCGCTTGTTTTTATAAAACGTCACGCACCGATCATAGAGATCGCCAACATTATGACCCATCATAGCTCTAACCCTCCATTTCTTCGTCTTCAGAGCCCACTTGGCCGGCGAGTCACGCGCCGGCAATTCATGGAACATTCCACGAATAAGACAATTATTTATAAAAATCTTTTTTATACAGCTTTACGGAAAGGCCGGTAAGGTCGGCCCATTTCATGGGTCCACCCTTGTCCGCCGGAAAGCCTATGCCCCATATGGCCCCGATATCAATCAGCCGCGGATCGGCGATTATCTTCTTCTCCAGAAGTTCATGGCCGGTAACCACGAAAGGAGTAAACAGCATCTGCTGAATCTCGGTCTCGCTGTATTCGGCCTTTTTACCGTCTGGATTGATCAAGGGCAGCACCTCGGGATCAACCTTGCCGTCTTTATCATAATATCCCTTACCGTTTTTGTTGCGACCCAGCCTGCCTGCCTTATAGACGTTTTCCAGAGAAGGCGGTGCTATCCTCTTGAGCGACTTGGTAAGCACCAGATATGAAGTATCTATTCCGACCTCGTCGGTCAACCGTACCGGCCCTACGGGGAGTCCAAATTTCATCATGGCGGTGTCGATGCTCTCGATACTTACCCCCTCCGCGAGCAGCTCGTAGGTTTTTATGAAGTATGGGAAAAGCATGGCGTTTACCACAAAACCAGGATTGTCATTGCAGACAACCGGACGCTTTCTGAGCGCGGCAGCCAGTGCGATGAGATTATTGATGGTGTCCTCGTTCGTTTCCTTGCCGCGAATAATTTCCACAAGCTCCATCTTCCATACCGGCGAGAAGAAGTGGATCCCGGCGAAACGACCGGGATTCTTGACGCTTCCGGCAAGAAGATTGACGGGCAGGCTCGAGGTATTGCTCGCCAGGATACAATTTTCAGAAACTACGCCGCACAGCGACCGGTAGACCTCATCCTTGACCGCCGGGTCCTCGAACACCGCCTCTATCACCACATCCACGTCCTTAAACTCATCCGTCCATTCCGATACGGGAATAATCAGTTTCATGAGCTGGTCGACTGGCTGCGCGAGACGGCCCTTTTCAGCCATGCCCTCGAGGACCTTTTGAACCGCCGCTTTTCCGGGCTCGAGCGCCGCCGGGAGATCCTTAACCACAACCGGTTTTTGCAGTCTCCTCAATATTTCAACTACGATGCCGCGGCCCATGATGCCGAACCCGAGAACGGCGAACTTGTTCATCGATCCGGTCTTGAATCCCTTCGGAATCATCGTCTGCGGCTTGTCGGAATAGGTCTTCAGAAAGAAGGTATTGATCATGCCCCTGGATTCGGGCGATTTAAGGACATTCATGAAGCACTCGACCTCGAGCGCAAGCCCCTCCGCAATGGGAACTTTAAGGCCCTCCTTAATGGCCTGGAGCGCGTATTTGGGCCCCGGCAGCTCCCTGCCTCGCGATGCTTTAAGCACTCCCTTCGTGGCAGTGGCGATCACTTCGTCCAATCCCGCAAAGTCCTGCGCGGGCCTCTTTAGTTCAGCCCTGCCGGATACGATATCATTCGCAAATTCTTTCGCCGCGGCGAGCAGATCGGCGCTTTCCGGTACGAGTTTGTCAAGCAGCCCGGCTTCGAAACCCTTTTTCGCCGGCATCACCTGACCCTTGAGAATTATTTCGATCGCGGCATAGCCGATAAGCCGTGGCAGGCGCTGGGTTCCGCCGCCTCCAGGCATGAGGCCTACGGAAATTTCAGGCAATCCCACGAGGGTTTTGGGGCTGTCGGTGGCGATCCTGGCCGTCATCGCCAGTGCGAATTCGTACCCGCCCCCCATGCACGGTCCGTTGATCGCCGCCACCGTCGGAATGCCGAGGTTTTCCATCCGCAGGAAGAGTCGACTGAAACGCGTGCACCGTTCCTGGAATTTAGGATAGTCGGTAATGCTGTCTATAAGGGCCAGGTCCCCGCCCGCATGGAAAGAGCTCTTGCCCGAAATAAATACAACGGCCTTGTAATTCGATTTCTCCCGCTCCAGTCCGGTCAGCACCTCTTCGAAATCAATTACGGCCTGGTCGGTCCAGGTATTGACCGCCTCTCCGGGCACATCAAAACGAACCACGGCCAGATCATTTTGTTTTTCTAAGATAAATATCTTGGACATTTGAGTTCCTCCATCGAGTTGTTTACGGCAAGTAAAACATAATGGCTTTCCGATCTTCTGTCACGATTGCACTTTCATGCCGACCCGTACGGGGATTATGTTCAGCATGTTATCTTCCATTCGCAATACAGTCCGCACCCCAGCGTTTCCGGCGGTATCCTTACCGGTACCGCTTTCATGTTCGGATTAAAGTACGCGGTCTGGAAATCCATCATGCGCTGTTCAATTACCCGGCAGAAATTTTGCTCGCGGCCCTCGCCTTCCTTCACCAGTGCGTCAATAGTCGGACAACTTGTCGCCCGCATTATCCCATGGCTCCTGGATAACAGTTCGAGCTCCATGCGAATATTGCCCGCCCAGGCCATGAGCTGGGAGGCTTTGAAAAAGGCCTCGACGTCGTTACCGGTGATATTGAACATCCGGGTGAGGTGTTTGAGCTCATAGCGCATGTGCTTTTCCCATACCCAGAGGTCCATCTCCATCGCTATCTCGTTGCCGAAGCGTTCTTTGGCCGCAAGGTACCAGAATCCATCCACCGCCAGAAACATCTTGCGGTAAAGATCGAGGCCTTTCAGTCTCATCTCTTCGCTGAAGGAGTCCCAGGTTAAATCCGGCCTGAATTCGCCGGCGTAATCAGTCATGCCCCCCATCTCATCCTCCGATGTTTGCATATTCCCCGGGGAATCTCGCTTATTTTTATACGCCCTTCAACCCCACCGATTTGCTGATAATATTTTTCTGTATCTGGGTGGTCCCACCGCCGATGGAGAGAATCAGAATATCGCGAAGGTATCGCTGCATATCATAATCCATGGAAGAGCCGTCCGGACCGAGAATATTGACGCCCTGTCTGATGATGTTTTTACTCGTTTCCGCGGCGAAATACTTGCACATCGAGGTCTCTTTGGTCGGCGAGTACCCGGCGGCCTCTTTCCAGGCCGTGGCATAGGCGAAGGTCCGGGCCACCTCCAGCTCGGTGGCCATCTTTGCCAGGGTGTGCTGAATCGCCTGGGTATCGGCCAGGGGATTGCCGCGCTGCAGCTTAGCGATCGCGTATTCGAGGGCGTCTTCATACGCCGCCTGGGCCATTCCGATCGCGCACGCGGACAGCACGAGCCGCTCCTGGTTCAGCAGCTTCATCTCCTGCTTCCAGCCATTATTGAGCCCCTTTTCCTGCCCGCCAAGTATGTACTGGGGCAACACCTTTACGCTGTCGTAATACACCTCGCAGGTATTCGACCCGTGATAGCCCAGCTTGTCGATCTCCTTTGTCGAGTATCCCTCCTGCTTCGTGTCCACGATAAACGACGTGATGCCGCCGTATTTCGACGGGCTCGTGCGGGCGAAGGTTATCGTGTATCGCCCCTGGTCAACTTCGGCAGGAACTCCTTCTTCTGTTCCGGGCTGCCGTTCACCGATATTATTTCATTTCCGTACAGGAGTATGTTCCCCAGGGACCAGCAGAGAACCGGCAGTCTTCTGGATATCTCTTCGAATATTATCATGAGATCGAAGATATCCCCATCCATACCCCCATATTCCCCGGAGATATTAATTCCGCAGAGACCCATATCGACGAACTTCCTGACCAGGTCCATGGGAAATTTGCCTTCACGGTCTACTTCACGGGCCTTCTCGCGAGGGATTTCCCTCTCGACATAACTCCGTACACGCTCCCGCAGCTGGTCCTGTTTTTCACTGAATTTGAAATCCACGATTACTATCTCCTTGCGATCACTCGCATGATCTGATCTATTTCCAATGCGTACTGCTACGCCCCGGACGATTTGCGGTACATGAGAAATTTCATGTCGAAGACCATTACCGTTTCTTCGCGCTGATTTTTGATCGTATACCTCCAGGTCTGCATGCCCTGGGTCGGCTTGCCCGTCTCTCGCCTGTCCACGACCTCAACATTGTTGGTAATCGTATCGCCGATCTTCACGGGAGCGAGCATTTTCATGCCATCGACTCCCATCCAGGCGATTATCGAGCCTCCTTCCACCCTGGCGAGCCCGGCCATTCCGACCGCCATCCCGAAAATGAGAGGTCCATGGGCCACGCGCTCCTTCATCGGCGACCTGGCGGCAAACTCCCTGTCCATGTGAAGCGGATAAAAATCCATAGTCAGGCCCGCCCAGTTCACGATGTGGGTTTCGGTTACCGTTATTGAGGGGGTCTTAAAGGTGAATCCTGTGTCGAAATCATCCCAATATTTATCCGGCATCGCTTTCTCCTTGATCCTGCGGATTTACCAGGCGACCGTTCAATCATCACTTCAACGCAACGGGCCTGAATTTCGGCAATGTAATATCGTCATTGAGCTTTTCGAACACGACTTCCACGGGCATATCGCAACGCACATCCACGGGATCGCACCCGACGATATTGCTCAGCATCTGCACCCCTTTCTCCTGAAGTTTGACGATGGCGATCACGTATGGCATATCGTCGACGAACGCCGAAGGGCAATTGCTCTCCACCACCGTATATGAGTAGACGGTGCCTTTGCCGGACGACTGGACCCATTCCAGATCATCCGAAAAGCAACTGATGCACGCGATCCTCGGATAAAAAATATTGGTGCCGCACGACCTGCACCGCTGATACACGAGCCTGCCTTCGCGGGCCGCCTCCCAGAATGGTTTCACCCAGGGATTTACCACCGGCGACGGTTTTTTAGGTTTATCCATCATATGCCTCCTCTTGTCACGGAATCTCGGTTCCCAGGATGGTCACCTGCGCGTCCATGTACGTACCTCCCGTGGCCGTTTCCAGTGCGAAGCGGGCGTTCTTTACCTGCCTGTCGCCCGCCTTGCCCATAAGCTGGCGGACGGTTTCGACCATCAGCGCCACCGCTCCTCCTGCGCCGGTATGTCCCTGGGAGAGCATGCCGCCGTTCGTCGTACAGGGGATTTTCCCCCCCGGCCAGGTGTCACCGTTGATAAACATTTTGCCACCCTGTCCCCGTTCGGCGAAACCGAGCTCTTCAAACCCTATCAGCTGATAAATGGGGTAGGAGTCATATATCTCGGCCACGTCGATTTCCCTGGGCGTAATTCCGGCCATTTCGAAGGCCATTTTCCCCGCCTTCGCCCATCCGAAGCGACTGACGTCCGGCTCCTGGGAGTAAACAAAATGCGTTACGGTTCCCCCTTCCCCGAGGAGATAGACCGGCCGGTCCGTGATATCCCGGGCCCGCTCGGCCGATGTGACAATGAACGCGGCCCCGCCGTCGAACAGCATGTTCGACATCTTGGCCCGAAGCGGCGTGGACAGCATCTTGCTGGCCATCACCTCTTCAATGGTGAGGGGCTTTCTAAAGAAGGCGTTCGGATTGAGTTCCGCCCATTTGCGGTTCGAGACACAGATCGAGGCAAGCTCCTCGTCCGTGGTCCCGGTCTCGTACTTGTAGCGGTTTGTGGCAAGGGCCGCGATGGCCGAATAGTGCTGTCCGTACGGGACCTCCCATTCGCTCGAAATACCCGCCGTGGAAAACAGATCGATGCCGCCCTGGAGGCTCACGCCGGTGCCCAGCTTGTCCGCGTGGACGAACAGCACCGTCGAGGCGCCGCCGCTGTTTATGAGGCTCGCGGCGATCTCGAGCGCGCAGGTGCTGCTCGATCCGCCCGCGAAGATCTGTGCGTTCCTTTTGACGTTTTTCAGGCCCAGCTCCTCCACCACCCGGCATGTTACCAGCTCGGTATTGAAGGCCGGGCTGAAAAGCGCCGCGGTGGGCAGCACATAGTCTATGTCTTCCTTGTTGATGCCGGCGTCCCGTATCGCCATCTTTGCCGATTCGATCGCATAGCTGATCGCGCCCGCCTCGGGGTACCTTCCGGTCGGGATTTCTCCTATGCCGACAAACGCGATCTTTCCCTTGAGGTTGCTCATGATATCCTCCCAGTCGATTGTTGCCGCCGCGGTTTATGCCCCATGCTTGCCCAGAATCGCGATACTGCACACGTTCATGAAGGGGAAGCCCCCGAGGTTATGGGTAAGCCCGAACCGCGGATCCTTGAGCTGCCGCTTGTCCGCACGATTGAGCAGCTGTAAATACATCTCGTAGATCATGCGCATGCCTGACGCGCCGATCGGGTGTCCGAAACATTTTAGTCCACCGTCGATCTGGCAGGGAATTTTCCCGGTCGCATCGTAAAAGCCGTCCATGATGTCCTTCGGCGCCTTCCCCCGTTCGGAAATGTGCAGGTCTTCCATGGTGACCAGCTCGGTGATCGAGAAACAGTCATGCACCTCGATCATGCTGAGCTCTTCCCGCGGATTTTTTATCCCCGCTTCCTTGTACGCGAGGGCGCTCGCCTTGTCGGTGGTCGTGAAATATGAGCCGTCCCACTGATTGTACGACATCTCTTCCCCGTTGCTGAGGGCCGTCTGCAGGGCCTTGACCGTTACGATGTCCTTCTTCCCGAGGCTTTTTGCGATCTCGGGCGTGGTGACAATCGCGCAGGAGCTTCCATCGCTCACGCCGCAGCAGTCGAACAGGCCGAGCGGATAGGCCACCATGGGAGAATTGAGCACGGCCTCCTCGGTGACCGGGTTGCGCAGATGCGCCTTGGGGTTCAGCGCCCCGTTGGCATGGCTCTTCACCGAAACATGCGCCATGGCCTTCTTTATGTCTTCCATAGGTATGCCGTACTTGGCCGAATACGCGCTGGCCAGCATGGCGAAACAGCCGGGAGCGGTCATGTTCGGAAACCACAACTGGTTGGTGAGCCCCATGCCCGATCCGAAATCCGGCAGACCCGCGTATCCTATGTCCTTGAGTTTCTCGACCCCTATGGCAAGGCAGATGTCGTACGCGCCCGATGCCACCGCGTATACCGCGCCCCTGAAGGCCTCCGTGCCGCTCGCGCAGTAATTCTCGGTGCGCGTCACGCCGATTTTCGGCAGCCGCAGGGCTATCGCCGGGGGCAATCCGCTTTTACCCACGTTCACTTCATCGAGACACGAGCCGAACCACGCGGCCTCGATTTGCTTTTTATCAATCCCGGCGTCCGATATGCACTCCTGGAAGGCTTCCACCATCAACTCTTCCGATCCGCAATCCCATCGCTCGCCGAACCTGGTGCATCCCATTCCGATAATTGCGACCTTGTCTTTTATACCAGTTCCCATTGTATCCCCCTTTATCCCACGATTTCCGGGACGGCTTTCCAGAAATAGCCCCTGAATCCACGCATATCATCCTTGAGCCTGAGCCGGAAAGCCATAGTGACCGGCAGCCCCACCTTGACGTCGTCCAGCGCGCAATCGGTGAAATCAGCGAGCATCCGTCCGCCATCGGCGAAGGTGACAATCCCATAGACTGCCGGCGGATCGATGGAGGCGGCAAGCATATCGCCGGTATACATGAGCACGCTGGCCTTCTTGTCCGTGAACTCATACGGATCCATTTCGCCTACCGCGTTGCATTCGGGATTGACGCACATCGGGGTGAATACGAACTGGGGGGTGCCGCACTTTCTGCACTTCCCGCCCACCAGGCCGATGAATTTCTTGCGGTTCCGCCACAGAACGGTCAGCGAAGTGTTCGGCGTAACCTCCCCGCGGATACCGAGGTCGCTTTCGCCGAGTTGCCTGAACGTGATAAACTTTTCGTAGCTCGTGAGCACCCGTTTGACCGCGAGGTGTCCCTTCACTCCCCTTGGGCCCTTGAAAGAGGCGAGTTTGTCGGTCGCCTTGAAGCACAGCACGTCACAGCCCTGCCCGAACCCGGCAAGCAGTATTTTGTCGCCCGGTTTCGCCGTTTCAAGCGCGGCCACGAGCATCAGCAGCGGATGCGCGGCGCCGGTATCTCCGCAGAGCTCGTGCATCGGGCTCTGCAGCTGTTCCGGGGTTATCCCGAGTTTTTTGGCTATCCCGTTATGGGTGGCCGCAAAATAACAAGGGTACACGATTTTGGCGAAATCGCCGATCGCCATTTTGGTCTTCTTCAAAAAACCCGCAACCGCCTGGGGGATGATCTTGCCGAAGCCCTCGTCCCTTATCCAGCGCTCTTCCCAGCCGTAGTCGAACTCCTTGCCGGCGCCCCTGTAATGAGCGATGAAATCGCAGTTAATCGAATGACTGTCGATAAACTCGGCAATCACATCATCGCCTCCCAGGAGCAGCGCCGCCGCGCCGTCGCCCAGGTACATCTCGGACATGGTCGCCATCTTGGTCTTGCGCGTGTCGGCGGCGGCCACCAGCGCGCATTTTTTATCGCCGGATTTCAGCGCCGAAAGGCCCGATATGAGCGCCGTGGTTCCGGCCTTCTGGCTCCCCGTGAAGTCGGCGCACGTGGTGCCCTCCTCGTTCACGTTGATCGCCGTGGCCAGAATGTCCGAATTGAGCCTGTCGGAAAACGGCATGGTGGTCGAGGCCATATACACCGCATCGACCTTCTTCCTGTCCTTCCCCTGCGCGCAGTCGATGGCGGCCGCCACGGCCATGGTAAGCGTGTCCTCGTCCCAGTTCGCCACCGATTTCTCTCCCTTGGCGGCGCCGAATATGACCGGCTGGTACCACGCCATGGTCTTCGCGATGATTTTACGTTCTATCCTGAGGCGGGGGATATATCCCCCGTACGATGTTATACCGATCATATAATCCCCCTATTTCTTTATCCCGGCCATGTCCTCGACGAGTTTCTTCGATTTGGCGATGATCTTTTTCGCTTCCATGAGAATTGTCATGCGCTCGGCGAACGGGGAGCCTTCTCCGTGCAGGCAGATCGTCTCGAGGTCACCTGCCGTCAGACGCCTTACCAGGTCGAACATGCGCAGCCGGTTCTCGGTGGAAACCTCGGGATTCGCCTGGAGATATTTTTCAATATCAGCGTGGGTTTCCGGGTTCTGCCAGTCGCGATATGTCGGCGCGGTGACGAGAAGGCCACCGGCGAGGTCCTGGATGATTTCCACGATCTTGTGATAGTTATGCGCGAAGTGATATTTCGCGATGTTGGTAGTGATCGGGTTCGGCACCGGTATCCCCGCGTGCATGACATAATCCAGACATGCAGAACGCGACAGCGCGGTAAGGGTCTCAAGGTAAATGACGATCTCGGTGATCTTCTCCTTGACGTGCGGCGCGCCGGAAATGCCGTTATAGTCGGCGATGGCGACGGCGATCCCAAGGAGTTGCTCGCTCATCGGTATACGATAGGCGCAGCCCGTTCTGCGGTGCATGAGGGCGAAATTATACACGCAGGTGGCGGCAACCTGCCACTCTCCGCAGAGGAAAACCCTGTCCCACGGTACAAAGACATCGTCAAAGATTATAAGCGAGTCGGTGTGCATCCTCCGAAGCTCGCTTCCAACGGGAAACTCATCGACGCTTATTCTGCCATGGAACGGGCGCACAATCTGGCGTATGCCTTTGGCATTGGCCGGAACGGCAACGGCCACCGCGTAGTCACTGTCCTCGGGACCGCTCAGCGCGCGACACGGGATGGCGAAAAATTCATGGCAATAGGCGGCGCCTGTAATGTGAACCTTCGCGCCCCGGAGAACTATGCCATCCTTACGCTTCTCGACGATACGCAGGTTGAAATCAGGGTGCGCCTGTTTCGGATCCGATGGCCGAAGATGACGGTCACCCTTCACGTCGGTCACGCCCGCGACCACGCACTTGTCGGTCTTCTGAAGATACTTGCGATACTTCTCTATCCGCTCCAGATAAACCTTGCCGGCATCTCCGAGACTACGGGCTGTTATTGCGATCGCGTTCATCGCGTCGGCGCCGATATCGTGCGCAAGCGGAATATAGCCGTCGCCCAACTCGGTGGCCTTGATGATCAGATCAAGGTGCTTGAGTAGATCCTCGCCGTTCTTGGGCACATAATAATAACGGCTGATATTCTCGCCAAGCTCCTCATCATACACAAGCGCCAGATCTTTGTACTGCGGGTCCTCGGACATATGATAATCGACGGCCACGGTTTCCACACAGGCTTTAAGATCCGGATCTTCGGCGACGTTTTCGATCTTCCTGCCCTTGTAGTATACAATTCTTCCGTCGTTTAAACTTGTCTTATATTCTTCCGGCGTCATTAAACCCATGATTATAACCTCTTCCCTGTCAGGTTGTTACAGCATCGTTCGTCTGTACTCGGGGGCGCGGCATGCACCCGCATGCCGTTCGCCCCTGTCAGCCCTGCCTGCCGCATTCTACCAGTTCTTAATCCTTGCCGGCATGGCACGGTGATATGGCTTGAAGACCTTTTCTTCCATGCTGGATCCCATCATGCTGTCCACGCAAAGCGCCGCGCTCAATGCCGCCGCATCCACGCCGCAACCCCACAGGCGCTCGCCGTACTGGTCGCCGGCGAAATACAGGCCATCGACCATCTGGGATTTAACATCGATCCGATCGTATCCGATCGGCTGGATCCAGGCAAAGGCGTGGTCGCTGCACATCCACAGCATGAAGTCCATATCAGAATTCCACTTGTCGGCGCCGAAGGTCCTCTTCCACCAGTTCTCATTCCATTCCATCACCCGGGAGACCTTGTGCGGGTTCCGCATTTCCTCATGCGTCATGGCGGTTGAGAATATCCAGCCGTGCCTGTCCTCGGGCGCGGCCCCGGTCTCCTTGGTCAGACCGGGATTGGAATTGCTGCCCTTAGCCGTAGAGGCCAGGTTCCACAACACCATGTCAACGCATCCGCTGTAGCCTTCCTCCGCTCCGATGATATCCGGCATGTATATGAAGCTTCTTTCCTCGATGCCCTTCGCCGCCCAGACATCCGACTTCATGTTGCCGAACCCGGTAATCATGCCTGCCCCCCAGAATTCCTTCTGGACCCGGTCGACCAACTCCTGAGGGAAGTAACGGGGATGGATCACATTCAGCATCTGCTTGGAGGGTATATTGCAGACCACCTTATCGGCATAGACCGTTTTTATACCGTCCGCGGTCTGATACGTTACGCCCTTAACCGCGCTGTTCTCGATGATCACCTCAACGACATTGGCGTTTCGCTGCACCTTTCCGCCCTTTTCATTCAGAACCTGCTCCATTAAAAGGGCGAATGAGATGGTGCCGGGATTGGCGACGGTGGCGCATGAGCCCTCAACCAGGTTCATCTTGATGTCGCCCGCGATGCACATATGGCCAAGTACGTCCGGCGCCGGGGTCATTCTAAGATCGGCCTGGCCCGTCTGGGACGCCGCAAGGACCTTTATGTAGTCATAGGCTTCCTTGTGTACGTTTCTCGCCTGCAGCCACTCCTCGAAAGACATATGCGCCGTCTGCGCAACATCATGGAATGTCATGGTGGCCATGTCCCTGAGGGCCCTCATGGTCGACTTGAAGCCCTCCGGGCTCATCCACCCGTATGGTTCGCCCTTGCCCACCTGATAGGCCTTGTTGCCTTTCTTGCAATCGACAAAAGCGAAGCCGACATTGCAGGGCATATCGACCGGTTTCTCGAGATAGTCCATCAGGTTGCGGATTTTGCCCTTATTGCCCCAGAACAGGCCGTGTCCGGTATCGAGCGTGGTGCCGTCGAACAGGCCCTTTTCGAAGCAGGTAGTGAGGTCCGGCGTACATTTCGGCACCCACGCGCCGATCAGGCCGAGGGCGCGCCTGAAACCGTTGGCGTCCAGCTCGAGCCCGTCGATGCTTACCTTGTTTCCCTTGCCGACAAACGACGCCAGACGCCCGCCGATAAACGGGGCCTTCTCGAGGACAAGCACCTTCTGATTGAAGTCCTTCGCGAGCAGGGCCGCGGAACCGAGTCCCGCCACACCGGAGCCGATGATGATAACATCATATTGTTTTTCTTTTGCCATTTTCGATCACCTTTATGTTCTTCAAGTAGTTATACGAATACCGCACTCAAATGTTTTCCCGCATCCTATATCGAACCGCCCCCGTCCGCCACGAGGATCTGGCCGGTCATGTACGATGACGCTTCGGAAACCAGGAACAGGGCGATCCTGCCGATTTCCTCGGGCATGGCGATCCTCCGTAGCGGTGTATGCGACAATTCCTGTTTCATCAGGCTCTCATTGCTCCACAGGGCCTGGCTGAACTTGGTCTTCACCACTCCGGGGGCGATGGCATTTACGCGTACGCCGAATTCACCCAGCTCCTTCGCCATGGCGCGGGTGAGCATGCCTATGCCCGATTTACTGATGCAGTAGAGACCCAGCCCGATATCGGGGCTCACTCCTCCTACCGAGGAGATGTTAAGGATATTGCCCGATTTCTGCTGCTGCATGATCTTTCCCACCAGCATGCTGGTCAAGGTGTATCCCTTGAGGTTGGTGACCATGATCTGGTCGTACATCTTCTCATCCATATCGACCATAAGCCCCATGCCCGGGTTCGTGGCCGCATTATTGACAAGAATGTCGATCCTGCCGAATTCTTTCATTACGGCGTCCACCAGCACTTTGATCGTCTCGGCGTCCCGGTTATGGTAGGCAACCGCCAGGGCCTTGCGACCCATGGCGCGAATTTTTTCAGCCACAACGTCAAGGTCCGCCTGTTTCCGGCTCCCCACGACGACATCCGCCCCCGCATCGGCCAGCGCCAACGCAACGGCTTCGCCAATACCACGGCTGCCGCCGGTAACCAGCGCGACTTTCCCTTTTAATGACAAATACGATGTATCCATAGCAGTCCCTCCTGAATAATTAGTACCTGTACTGATGAAACCATGCACTGAGCGTCAATCAGCATGCCATCAATAGTAACATATGTTAACACCGTTTACACAAGTTAACATTGTTGTCAATAGTTTTTTTCCCGCCCTATACAATCTCGGTCCCATTTTCAACATACATCTCATCGATGATGGATGAATACTTCGAGGTGACGACCCGCCTTTTGAGTTTGAGAGTGGGCGTCAGCTCTCCGGTCTCCTGTGTCCATTCATTGACAATAATACGGTATTTCTTTATCTGCTCCACCCGGCCGAATCCACGCATCCTCCCCGAGATTTCGCCTTCATATAGATCCCGGACCTGCTGATTCGCGAGGAGAGCGTCTCTCGAGTCGAAAACGATTCCCTTCTGTGCGGCCCATGCCTCAAGCTCGAGGAAGGCAGGAACGATAAGGGCCGTCAGATACTTTCTGTTATCGCCGATAATGGCGACCTGCTCGATATACGGGGATTCCTTCAGGGCGTTCTCGAGGTTCTGCGGTGCAATATTCTTGCCACTCGATGTGATGATGAGGTCCTTTATACGCCCCGTAATTATAAGGTTGCCGCCGTCATCGATCATCCCGGTATCGCCGGTTTTAAGAAATCCGTCGCTTGTGAAGGCCTCACGGGTCGCTTCCTCGTTCTTATAATACCCGACCATCAGCTGCGGCCCCTTTATGAGGATCTCACTCTCCGGCCCTATCTTCACGATCGTGTTTTTCACCGCGCGGCCCACGGTCCCGAGCCGTATGTGGCCGAGAGTGTTGAAATTCGTCACCGGGGATGTCTCCGAAAGACCGAACCCTTCGACGATGCTGATGTCCATGCCGATAAAAAACTGGGCGTCCAGCGGGTTGAGCGGCGCCCCTCCGCAACCGACATACAGCAGGCAGTCGATTCCCAGAGCGGCCTTAAGCTTGGAGAATATCAGCTTGTTGGCCAGCCGGTATTCGATGGCGAAAAGCCCCTTTCTCTTAACGCCGTTGCAAACATAGGGCATATTGCGCCTTCCGACCGACATCGCCCAGCCAAAAAGCGTCCTCTTGACCGCGGAAGCACCGGCGACTTTTGCGTACACCCCGGCCCGGATTTTTTCGAGCAGCCTGGGAACCGTGGCTATGAGCGTCGGCTTCGAGAGCTTCAGATCATCGAGCACGGTGTTGATGCTTTCCGCAAAGTACACTTTTATGGCGGCGAAAATCCCGCCATAGTAGACCAGCGTACGCTCGAAGATATGTGAGAGCGGGAGAAACGAAAGGACCCTCTGTTCATTGTTGATGAATTCCGGAAAGGCCGAGTAGTGCTGATCGATGTTGGTAATGATGTTGCGGTGCTTCAGCATGACGCCCTTCGGATCACCCGTCGTGCCCGAGGTGTAAATAAAGGTGATAATGGAGTCCGGATCGATCGCGTTGAGGCGTTTATCAAAGACGCCTTTGTCTTTGGCCTTTTTTCCGGCCTCAAGGGCCTCCCCGAAAGTCTTCGCCCCCTTGATCTTTTGATCGATTTCATCGAAAACGACGATATCGATCAGCTGCGGAAGGTCTTTACGAATCTCCATCACCTTGTCGAGGTGCTCCCTGGTGCCCACGAAGCATATTCGCGAATCGGAATTGTTGAGGATATAGCGGGCCTCCTCCGGGGTGTTGGTGGCGTAAATCGGGACGGTGGTGGCGCCGATGGATATCGACCCCATGTCCGAAACCCACCACTCGTAGCGGTTCGGCGAAAAAATGGCGACCTTGTCCCCCGGGTTAATGCCCATGGAAACGCAATAAAGCCCTATCGCGCGCACCATCTCGTTCATCTGGTTCCATGAGATATCCTCGAAGGTGCCCTCCCTGGTTTTCTTCGCCACACAGGCCTTGTCGCCCATTTCCTTCACGCGTCGCTGAAAAATCTCCGGAATCGTCGTCGTGTTCGTTATTGTCGTATCTACTCTCATGACCCCTCCCCCTTGTTGTTGTTATTTTTTTCTGATTGTTCCACCCGTCTTTCTCCGCGCGCCGCGCGGGGAGACGGCGACTGCCGCCCTTCAGGCGCTCGCGAAGCTCTCCTCGAAAATCTCGACGACGCTGATGTCTTCGCTCTTGATGGCCCTCACCACGGCATAGACCTCCGGAAGCACGTTCTTTATAAAGTACCTGGCGCTCGAAAGCTTCCCGGAGTAGAAGGCCGCGTCCCTGTTCTCCTTGACGAACGAGGCCCACGCGATCATATCGGCCGGGTTGACCTTGTTCGATTTCCCGATGGCGTCGAGTTTCCCCTTCGCGATACCTGCCTGCCACACGAGGATCCAGGCGCAGACTATCTTTCCCATCATCATCAGGAACGGATAGGCGTGTGCGATCGGCACAAAGAACTTTCCCTGCTTGCCGCACTGGGCGAAAAACATTCCAACCTCGCCCAGGGCGTTGACGGCCTCCTGAAAATCCGGGACGAGATCGGGAAGCGCGTCCCTGTACAGCGCTATCGTGGAGCTCATCTCGGTCAGGAGCGCCATGAAGTACGCGCCCTTTTTCATCCCCAGCTTGCGGCCCACCAGGTCGAGCGACTGTATGCCGTTCGCCCCCTCATAGATGGACGCGATCTTCTCATCACGCATGAACTGGCATATCGGATAGTCCTCGCAGTACCCGTACCCGCCGTACACCTGCATGGCCAGCTCGGTGATTTTAAAACCGACGTCCGAGCAGTAGGCCTTGCAGATGGGCGTCAGCAGTTCCAGCACGCCGTTCCACTTGTCCTTCTCGGCATCGTCCTTCGCGACGGTCTCCCTGTCGATCGCGGACGCGGCGTAATACATAAGCCCCCTCATCGCGTCGACGTTCGACTTCATCCACAGCAGCATGCGCCGGACATCCGGATGCTGAACGATCGGCACGCGCGGGGCCTCGGGGTTCTTCATGTCGAGCAGCGACGAACCCTGCAGCCGCTCCCTGGCATAGGAGAGGGCGTGCAGGTACGCCGTCGAAGCGCTCGTCAATCCCTGCATGCCGACGCTTATGCGGGCCTCGTTCATCATCTGGAACATGATCTTCATGCCCTGCCGCTCCCCGCCGAGGAGCTCGGCGTAGCAGTCGTCGTTGTCGCCGAAGTTTATGAGGCAGGTCGCGCTGCCGTGGATGCCCAGCTTCTCCTCGATCTTTCCGATCTCGTAGTCGTTGCGCCGTCCCAGGCTCCCGTCGTCGTTGACCAGGTATTTTGGGACAAGGAAGATCGAAATGCCCCCCGTTCCGGCGGGATCGCCTTCAATCCGCGCCAGGACCGGGTGTACGACGTTGTTCACCAGGTCGCTGTCGCCCACCGTAATGAACAGCTTGGTACCCTTAATCCGAAACGTTCCGTCGGGCTGCCGTATGGCCTTTGTCGTCAGGCTGCCGACGTCCGTCCCCGCGGCGGGCTCGGTGAGACACATCGTGCCGCCGAACTCGCCGGTAACCATTCTCGAGAAGTAGCGCTTTTTCTGGTCTTCCGTGCCGTAGGTAAGAACGAGGTGGGCCGCCCCCTCGGCAAGCCCCGGATACGACAGGAAGGAGAAATTATGCGCGAACCAGTCCATCGAGGCGAAGCGGATGACCTGGGGCAGGCCCTGACCGCCGTACTCCTGGGGAAAGCACATCGAGTTCCACCCGCCCTCGACGAAGAGCTTATAGGGCCGGTGAAAACACTCCGGCACGTGCACCTGGCCATTCTCCAGTCGGCACCCCTGCTCATCCGACTCCTTAAGGGTGGGGAAGATCTCCTTGACCGCCAGCTTCTGCGCTTCGCCCATGATCATATCGAAGGTTTCGGTCGAGAAATCAGCGAAGTGCGGGGATTCGCACAGCGTCCCCACGTTGAGCATCTCATTCAGTACAAATTGCTGGTCCCTCTCGTCCAAGATCAAATTTGCCATACACCCCTCCCTGTTGATTAGTAGATCACCCCATACACTTCCCCGCCCTCCATGAGATCCGGTCTTTCCATCCGCCGCTTCCCATGAACCGCCACGGGCAAACAAATATTAATGATGTTATCAAAATGAAACAGTGTTAACTTATGTTATTATCATTAATTAAAAGAATACGATGATATGTCAACATTTTTCTAAGTTTAGAAAAAATTCTTCCCCAAACAGCTTCGGCGCCCGCCCAAAGGCTCGATAATGGGGCATTTTGGGCTGTTGACAATGGAAATGTACACAAAGAGGGGCAAAGGTGATGAGCTATCTACCGCGACGGCAAAGCCCCGTTCAAAATCCTGCCGTAACAGGATGCGAATTATACGCTTCCTCATCCCGGAGCAGTCGTTGATGGTATTCGACAGCACTGCTTCACGGAACTGCCAAACCGTGTTCCCGGCAAATGAGGGTGTGCAGGGAAATTCCTTATTCTAACATAACGAGCACAAAATCGGCTTCAAGGATTGTTCTTCGATCTCACTACGGCATTAATACTTTTAAAAAGTTTATGCCCTCGAGACAAGCTCCAGGACGTATTACTTCCCATACACGCTGTTTCCGTTATCCACCGCGTCCCTGTCGTACTCCGCCGGCGCCGCTTTGCCCACAAGCTTATAAGCCGACAGGGCATAATTCTTCGCCGTGCGGCATAAATCGATCGCTCCCTTGGGATGCGGCGAATCCAGCGCCGTTTTTGCGTCTTTTAAATTCTGACTCGCCATCTGCATGTATTTTTCGACCTTCTGATCATCCACATGATCGACCAGGTCGACGCCGACACCATCGACGAGCTTTTCGGTCCTCTCGACGTACTTCTTCGCGAGGCTCCGGTACAGCGCGGCCTGGATCTTCAGATAGTCATTGTATATGACAATTGCTTCCTGATATTTGGTTTGAATGAATTTAACTTTGCCCAGCCTTATCTGCTTCTCCGCCTCGGCAAACGACGCCAGGTCCGATGCGTCCCCGAAATTCCGCACGGGCACCTCGAGCGCCTTGATCTCCTTTTCGCAGCGTTCCCGCAGGTGTGTGGCGTCGGAGAGGTCGCTTGCGTAGACCGTCATCGCCGGTACGAGCATTGCCAGCACGGCGAGGGTCATAAAACCCGTGCGTTTTCGATGTACGTTTCCCCGCTTACTAAACATGGCCATTCCTCCATTTCCCTAATGGTGAAAAGGTACATCCAAAAGGCAATAATTGCAAGGAAAGAAAAGGTACGATTTAACGGGGTACATGATATAATTGAATAGAAAAGAGAAATAATAGAGTTTCTTACTTTCATTTTCAGCGAATTCCCGCTATCCTCTTTTTACCGTCGGTTACACATCTGCGATGCGCGCTTTATGGTCGGGTGTTGGTTCCGATACCATTCCAGGGAGACACGGAAGTATGAACCGCAGACACTCCGCATATCTTCTGGTAGTCTGTATCATGACGGCCGCGTTCAATACGGCGACCTCCGCCGCGGCAATCCCTCCGCTTGCCGGGCGCGTCAACGACACCGCGTCGATGTTTTCCGCGCCGGTGCGCGTCGAGATCGAGAGTTTGCTCGCCGCCCACGAGCGGGAGACCACCAACCAGGTGGTCGTGGCGACTGTCCCCTCCCTCGAGGGCGAGGATCTGGAAGGCTATTCCATCCGCCTCGCCGAGGCCTGGAAGATCGGGCAAAAGGGCAAGGACAACGGGGTGATCCTCCTCTTTTTAAAAGAGGACCGAAAGGTCCGCATCGAGGTGGGCTACGGCCTTGAGCACCGACTCACCGATCTCATCTGCGGAAGAATAATCAGGAATCATATCGTCCCGAACTTCAAGGCTGGCCGCTTCGACGAGGGGCTGCGCTCCGGGGTCGCGGCCGTTCTGGGAACGCTGAAAGGGGTGGACGCGGCGGTGGACGCGGTCGAAGCGCCCGTGGAGCCGGTGAAGGATTTCGGCTATTACGCGAATAACGCTCTTCAGTATATCGTCGCGGCAATCCTCATGGGAATCGCCGCGGCCTTCGTCGTGGGAATCCTGTACGTGTTTTTCAACATGGCGTTTTTCCAGACGGGTGTCGTCGGATGGGTTGGGTTCGTTGTGTTCACCCCGGTATTCTTCCCGCTCATGCTGTTCCCGGTAATTTCGGCGCTCAAATTCGCAGGGTGCGGCGACGGGTGTTTCACGACGGCCGGAATCGTGGTCGCCGGACTGCTTATCGGCATGAAAATATATTTCCTTCGGGCCCGGCGCGGAAAAACCATCGCCGAAAGATTTCGCATGGATTTATCCAGCAGCTCCGGCGGCGGGTCGTCCTACAGCTCCTCATCGTCATGGAGTTCGTCGAGTTCTTCCAGTTATTCATCGGGCGGCTCGTCGGGATTCGGCGGCGGGGGAGGGAGTTTCGGCGGAGGAGGGGCTTCGGGCTCGTGGTGATAGGAGTGAACAACGCTTAAATCGGATCAATCCTCAATACCATAGCTCGCCAGTGGTGAGACAGCTGATGCATACCTCATCGTCCGGAATTTCCGAAAACCATCCAAGAACACGCGCTTCGGGTTTCGGCCGGAAAAGCTCGGATACGACACACGTGTCAATCAGACAGCTCACAGCGTTATATCCCGCCCGCTTTCCATTATACGCGAGGTATCGATCTCCAACTCTTTATAGGGCCTTGAGAGAAGGACCGCTTTTGTGGAAAGGCCCGAATCCCTGACCTTTTTTTCATAGGTTGCCACTTCTATGACATACACAATCGGCCTGTTGTTTTTCGTTAGAAGTTGCGGCTCTCCCTTCGCGGCCCTTTGGACGAGCGCGGAGAACCTGCTTTTGGCGCTTTTAATCTGCCATGTTGTTTTGGGCATGGCTGCCCCGTAGTATGTCTAAAGTTTCTATAAATACTACTGGGTATTGGGCTTGAAGTCGAATATTTTTACAACAGGTATAAAGTGCCGGCATCTTAATTCGATACGTGTGAGTATCGGTCGAGGGTCATCATTGTTAATGGCTTCTTCGTTTTAAACCGGGAGCCGCGGCCCCATCAAACATACACCTCGCGCGGCTTGCTCCCCTGCTGGGCGCCGATGTAGCCCCGGTCCTCCATGAGCTCGATGATGCGCGCCGCGCGGTTGTAGCCTATCGAGAGGCGCCGCTGCAGGTACGAGGCCGAGGCCTTCTTGGTCTCCTCCACGATCTTGAGCGCCTCCACGAAGAGCTCGTCGTCATCGCCCTCGTCATCTCCCGACAGCTCCTCCTCGAAGATGCCCGCGTCGATGTCGATGTAGTTGGGGTTGCCGAGCGAGCGCAAATGCCTCACCACCACCTGGATCTCGTCCTCGGAAACGTATGCGCCCTGGATGCGCACCGGAAACGAGCTCATGGGCGACTGGTAGAGCATGTCGCCCTTGCCGAGCAGTTTCTCCGCGCCGTTCTGGTCGATGATGGTGCGCGAGTCGGTCTTCTGCGCCACCTGAAACGCGATGCGCGCCGGAAAGTTCGCCTTGATGATGCCGGTGATAACGTCGACCGAAGGCCGCTGCGTGGCGAGCACCAGGTGGATTCCCACGGCGCGCGCCTTCTGCGCGATGCGCGTGATGAACCCTTCGATCTCCTTCTGAGCCACCATCATCAGGTCGGCGAGCTCGTCCATGATGACCACGATGTACGGCAGGCGCTCGTACGAGTCGCCGTAGCCGGCCACCTTCTGGTTGTAGCGTTCGATGTCGCGCGTGTTGATCTGCGACAGCAGCCGATAGCGCCGCTCCATCTCGTACATCGCCCACTTCAGCGCCTTCGGCGCCACGTGCGGCTCCACGATCACCGGCGTGAGCAGGTGCGGGATGCCGTTGTAGAGCTGGAGCTCGACCATTTTCGGATCGACCAGGATGAAGCGCACGTAGTTGGGGTCGTAGTTGTAGATGAGGCTGGTGATGATCGAGTTCACGCACACGGACTTGCCGCTTCCGGTGGCGCCGGCGATGAGCAGGTGCGGGAGCTTCTTGAGGTCGAGCGTTACGGGCTTACCCAGAATGTCCTTGCCCAGGGCGACCTTCAGGCTTCCCGGGTACGTCTGGTATTCCTTCGCGGTGATGATATCGCCCAGGTTCACCATCTCGCGCTTTCTGTTGGGAACCTCGACCCCTATGGCAGATTTTCCCGGAATCGGCGCGACGATGCGCACCCGCGAGCCCGAAAGCGCCATGGCGATGTCGTCCGAGAGGCCCACGATACGGTTCACCTTTATGCCGGGCGCGATCTGCATTTCGTAGAGCGTAATGACCGGCCCGCGGTTGACGTTCACCACGCGCGACTCGATCCCGAAATCGTTCAGGGTGTTTACGAGGAGTTCGGAGTTCTTGATGATCTCGCTCTTCCAGCTCTCGGCGTCCGATGCCGAAGAGGGCTGAAGAAAAGCCGCCGGAATTATATAATCGCGATTGATGGCGATCGTCTCGAAGACGCGCGGCCCGCTTTCCTCGTCGCCGAAATCAAAGGTCTGCTGGAGCTCTCCCGCCCCTTTCTTCGCGCGGGCGTTCTCTCGCCCCGAAACCGCGCGTTCGGCTTCGCGCCGTTCGGAGTCTCCTGAATTAACCGGCGCGGCCGCTGCGGCATCTTCATCTTCCACCGATATCGCTTCGGGGATCGCCTCATCATCGGACGATGCGCTGAAGCGGATCCGGTTGGTCGCGATCTGCGCCTCGACGGGCCTCTCGCTGTAGTCAGGATCGCCCGTTTCCACGGACACCACGGGCTCCTCTTCATCGATTTCGATGGACTCAATCGATTCCGCGGAGTACGGCGTTGCATCACGGGATTCCGTTTCCGCTTCCGATATCCGGGTATCACGCCATTCGGTCATATCGGGCGACCGCCGCATCTCCACGATGCCGGCATCGCGGGCGGTATCGACGCCCCTTCCATCATCATAATACGTCTGGCACCCTTCCGCCGTCCGAAGCTCTTCGCCGGCCGGGGGCGCGATAAATTCCAGAAGCCCTATTCCCCGCCGGGGCGCATCCTCCCCATCGGGCACCACCTTTCCATGCTGCACGCGCACCCGTCGTTTGACCACCCATGGCGGTTTCGCCGCCCGCTTCACGTTCTTCCTCATCTCCTCGTCGATGCGGGTAAGCGGCGCGGAATCCGGGTCCCGGCGGCGCTGCAGCATGACGAAGGCCCCGCGCACCGCCGCCTGAAGTTTCCCGCCCGGGTAGGCGATGAAAAGCGACGAGAGCGAGAACACGCCGAGCATCAGAAGCGCCGCAAGGTTGAGTACCACCACCACGAGCGCGCCGCCGACATTTCCCATGAAGTGAGATAAAAACTGCACGAGATACATCCCCACATATCCGCCCGCACGCTGGGGCACTGCGCCGTGTCCGAAGAGTGCGCAGAGCGCGGCAAAACTCACCAGCAGGAATGAGAGCGCGAAGATGCGCTCCATCGACCCCACGATATTCCCACTCTTAACGACGTGCCATCCGGCGAGCACGATGATCGCAACCAATATATAAGAAGAAATTCCGAAAGATATGTGGAGGAAATTCGCGATCCACGCCCCGAACGGGCCCATCAGGTTGCCCACCGGCCTGCTCTCGGAGAGCAGACGGTAATCGTCGATCGAAAAACTCGCAAGCGCGAGCAGGAGCATCAGCGAAAAGAGAAAAATAAATACGCCGGTGATCTCCTGAAAACGTCGATCGCTGGACACGCACCGCCTCCGATAGTATTCGAATGAAGATTGCGCAAAGAAACCGCGCGAGGGCGTACCATGCCCCCTTCGTATGTCGAGCCCTGGTATAGTATCGGCAGTTTACGACCCGGGATTGAGGAGGAAACGGGGCCCGGGCAATAGCGGGAAAAGGCAAAAGTGGACATGATGTTCACCGCGCACCGGGCGGCACGCTGATCAAACGGACGCCGGAACGCGCGGTCGACGCCGGTCATACGCGCTCCCGGGAGCGCGCTATATGTCCATTACCTGTACTTCTATGAGGGGATTGCGCCTGGTAAGGCGGAAAATGGAGTTTTTAAGGTGCTTCCTTAAAAACACGGTGATCTCCTTCTCCTGCGCGCCATCGGCAAGCATCCGGTGCGTCTGCGCCTGCACATCGGCGCGGATGGCATCGATAACCTTGATGTTCTTGCCCGCCACAAACCCCTTCGCCACTATCTCCGGCGGACGGACGAGCATTCCCTCCGCCGTCACCACCGTCACCAGCACGATCCCCTCGGCGGACATGGACTTACGGTCGTGTATAACGCCGTTTCCCACGTCCTCGATGTCCTGGCCGTCAACGTATATCTGGTTGAGGTGAAGCTCACCCGTCTTCTCGAATGACTTTTTTGAGAGCTCCAGGATGTCGCCGTTGCCGGCGATAATGCATCTCGACGATTTGATTCCCAGCGATTCCGCAATACGCACGTGCGCGCGAAGATATCTGTACTCACCGTGGATCGGCATGAAGAACTTCGGTTTGGTGAGCGAGATCATGAGCTTCAGCTCCTCCTGCGAGGCGTGCCCCGACACGTGCAGGTCCTCGTCCTGCTCGTAAAAGACCTCTGCGCCCATCCTCATGAGCGAGTTTATCACCGAATACACCATTCGTTCGTTTCCGGGAATGACCGAGGCGGTGATGATGACCGTGTCTCCCGGCCCGGCGGCGAAGTGACGGTGCGTGTTGGACGCCATCCTCGAGAGCGCCGACATCGGCTCGCCCTGCGACCCCGTGCAGATGATCACGAGCTTTTTCTCCGGCAGCGAGTTCGCCTCCGCCACTTCGATGATCAGGTCGTCGTGGTACTCGAGGTAGCCCAGGCTGCGCGCTATCTCCACGTTTTTCAACATCGTGATCCCGCTGATGACGACCCGTTTGTTGTACTTCTGGGCGGCATCCAGCACCTGCTGTATGCGGTGTATGTTCGAGGCGAAAGTCGCCACGATGATGCGGCCCCTGACCGAGGAGAAAATCTCGAAAAGCCTCTCGCTTAAGATGCTCTCAGAGCGCGTGTACCCCTTGCGAAGCGCATTGGTGCTGTCCGACATGAGCAGCAGCACCCCTTTCTCTCCGTATTCCGCGAACTTGTATATGTCGGTAACCATGCCGTCCACCGGAGAATAGTCGATCTTGAAGTCCCCGGAATGGATGATGGTGCCCACCGGCGTGCCGATCGCGATGCCCGCGCCGTCGATGATTGAATGGTTGACCCGGATGAACTCAACCATAAAAGCGCCCACCTGCATTTTGTTGCCGGGCGTCACCTCTATGAAGGTCGGTTTCTGCCGGGGAGGCCGCTCTTCCAGCCTGCTCTGTATCAGCCCCAGTGTAAGCCGCATGGCGAAGACGGGCGCCGAGACCTCCTTTAATAAAAAGGGGATGGCGCCGATATGGTCCTCGTGTCCGTGGGTTATGATTATGCCCTTTATACGGTGACGGTTTTTAACGATATACGAAAAATCGGGGATGATGAAGTCGATCCCCGGAGTCTCCTCGGTCGGGAACATGATGCCGCAGTCGACGACGATGATGTCCTCCCCGTATTCGAAGACCGTCATGTTTTTCCCTATGGCGTCAAGCCCGCCAAGGGGCATTATTTTTACGCACTGATCTTTGACCTGTTTCATATTCCGCTGTGACCGAATCCTCCGTCGTTTCTCTCCGTCCGCGCAAGCGAGTCCACCGCTATAAAATCCGCCCGGTACACCCGCGCGAACACCATCTGCGCAATCCGCATACCGTGCTCGACCACAAAAGGCTCACCGCCCAGGTTCGCCAGGATCACCTTCACTTCGCCGCGGTAGTCCGAATCGATCGTCCCGGGCGTATTGAGGCAGGTGACGCCGTGGCGAAGCGCCAGGCCGCTGCGGGGGCGTATTTGCGCCTCGTAGCCCTCCGGTATCTGAATGGCGATGCCGGTCGGGATGAGGGCGACGGCGCCAGGGGCGATCGCGACCGGTTCGTCAACGCGGGCGAACACGTCGGCACCGGCGGCGCCGATCGTCTGATAGGCCGGTATCGACGCGCCGGGCAGCACGGTAATCCTGACCGGAATCATTCCGCGGTGCCTTCCCGCCGCTTCCGGAAGTGCAGGCGCCCTGTATTTCGGATCGATTTACTCACGGGAGGATAATCCACACACATCGCCATAAGGGTAAACACTTTTTTTGATCGTAAATACCTTCCCCGTTCCTCCCGGCGCACCGGGGACAATTTATCCGTATCGCCCTTGACGCGATGGAGGCCCGGTGCTACTTTAAACGGAATACACCATCGAACGTCCGGCAGGATACCATGATCAGCACGGGAATAAAGCATCTCGACAGGTTGATAAGCGGCATCAAACTCGGAGACAACGTGGTCTGGCAGATCGCCAACGCGGTTCCGGTCGAGTACTTCATTAAAAGCTTTTTCACCAAATCGAACGATTTTCAGAACTCCATCATCTACATCAACTTCAATTATTCGCCGCACACCATCTGCAAGCGCTTCGACGACATTTTCAAGAACTTCAACTTCATTCTCATCGACGCCTTCACCAACGGCAAGGGCAACGGCGACCCGGTCTTTCTCGATTTTTACCACAACGAGGAAGACTACGACCTCTCGCGCGTCATCCGGATACAGGACCCTCGTGACATCAACTCCTTCATCGCCACCCTGAACGACGTCCAGAAGGAGCATCGCGACGGGTCGTTCTACATCTTCGACAGCCTCACCGGCATGAACGAGCTCTGGCGGGACGAGCGCTCCGTGCTCGATTTCTTCGCCTTCACCTGCCCCAAGCTCTACGAGATGAACACGATCGCCTACTGGATCCTCGAGCAGGAGGCCCATTCCAAGGAATTCATCGCCGGCCTCACGCACATCACCCAGATCGTACTTTCGGTCTACAACACCAGCTCAGATTATTACGCGCTCAAGATCCACAAGCTCGAGGACCGCCCCTCGACGAACATCAGCACGCCTCACGCTTTCCGCATCATCGACAGGGAGATCAGCTTTGAAGAGTCCGCCGAGGGCGATATTTTTAAAATCGGCACCAAGGTGAAGGAACTGCGAAAAGCGGCAAACATCACCCAGGCCGAGCTCGCCGCGCGCCTGGGCATGACCCCGGGAGCGGTCTCACAGATCGAGAATGATCTCATCATGCCTTCGCTCAACACTCTCGTTCATCTGGCCGCGATTTTCAAAAAGCCCATCGAGCACTTCGTCAGCGCCGGGCTCCTGGAGAACGGCAACCGGGGATTCACCGTTTTCAGGAAAAAGGACGCACGCCGGTTCTCCTCGAAAAACGCCCTGGTCACGGGCCTCGCCGACGAAAAAAGACCTGACTTCGCGCCATATCATGTAACGCTCGAGGGGCACCAGGCGGTCGAGGGGCCCATTCTCCTGCACAAGGGCAAGGAGTTCATCGTCGTGGTGAACGGTTCGCTTTCGCTCACGATCGACGGGGAGGAGCACCTGCTGCGCAAGGGCGACTCCATCCTCCTGGAGCGCTCCTTTGTGGAGAAATGGGGCAACCGCGGAAAGAACGACTGTGAATTCGTCTACATCCAGTTTTAACGCCATAAGCGCCCGGCCAGGAGCCATTGTCGTGGTGACATAATATTTACGCTTTTCCCCCGCACCAAAGCTGCCGATACTGTATCAGTAGAACGGGGCCGTTCCCGGAGCGCGGAGAGGCGATGGTCTGACACAGCAGGAGGCACATGCGCAATCCCGCATCGCTCGAACGGTTCAACAACGCCCTGCGGCTTGAGAAGGAGGGGAACTACATCATGGCGATGCACGAATACATGGCTGCAATCGAAAGCGACGCCTCGAACAGGGAAGCGTACCTTAACCTCGGCTCGCTCTACTCACGGATGAACCGCCTCGGCGAAGCAATGGAGTGCTACCGGAAGGCGCTCGAACTGGGCGACGATTACCTTGTCCACTTCAACATGGGAAGCCTTCTCTACAAGACGGGTGAATACAAGCAGGCGGTACTCGCGCTTGAGAAGTCCAGAAGGCAGAACGGCTCGTTCACGCTCACCCTGCTCGTAATGGGGCTTTCGTTCAGCCGCATGCGCAACCATGCGGCTGCGGAGTCCTGCTTCGCCCGGGTGCTCGAGCTGGACTCCGGCAACCGGGTGGCGCTCACCGCGCTCGCCATCATCGAACTGGACAGGAAGAACCACGAACACGCGCTCGAACTCATAGACCGTATCCTCGCGGCGGACTCCGCCAACGGCAGCGCGAGAAAACTGCGCGCGGACGTCCTCTACCGCATGAACCGCCTTGACGAGTCCGCGAGCGAAATCAAATCGCTCAGGGACGAAGCAGACGACTACCGCTCCTACGACGACTTCATCCGCTCGATCCCCCTCGAGATCTACACCGACCGGTATGGGACGATAGAGGACAAGATCGCCGCGCTGGGAGAAAAGGCCGCCCCCGGCGACCGGGACGGCCTGCTCAGCCTCAGCCTCTGCTATCTCCTCGCGGGGGATCCGGACCGGGCCATCGATCTTCTCTTCGAGGCGAAAAAGAGCATCCTTAACTGAAAAGGAGAAACGCTTTTCTCCGATAATGCTTGACATCCTCCATCGGAGCACCATAGGGTTCTCGCGGCGGGGCGATTAGCTCAGTCGGTTAGAGCGCCTGCCTCACATGCAGGAGGTCACTGGTTCGAGTCCAGTATCGCCCACAGCCCCGTAAGTCATCGTATCATACCGCGGTGGTTCGTGGAACCGGAAGTAAATATAAAGACCCCTGCTCATCCGCATAATTGCGGCCAGAGCCGTCGAAAGATTCTCCAACAGGTACGGTGATGAACATACCGGTTCTGCTCGATATCCTCGTCGGCAACAACGAGCTCACTCCCGAGCAGGCCAGACGGTCTCTCGCCATACAGAGGGACTCCAACAAGCTGATGGGCATGATCCTCGTCGAGGAGGGCTATATCACCGGCGAAGTCCTGTGTAAATATCTCTCAAAGGAATACGAAGCCGCATTCGATCCGCGCACTCCCGATTAATCGTCGCCCCTGCCGTCCCTTCGGAAATATTGACAGGAAAACCGGCTTTATTCACGGTCCAGCTTCAGCTATATCCGACCTGCCGTGTAACCGGATACTACGGGGCATTCCCCGCTACCGGCGGCGAGCGCCCCGATAATCAGCCGGTTCGCAGGAAGTCTATTGTTAATGAAAGGTAAAATAATCTTATTAGTTGACATTCCCCGCTTCCTTTCCTTGAATATATAGCCGTCCGGGATAGGTTGTATAGCATATACTCGCGAAATAACCTGCTCTGCGGGGTTTTCAATGCACAGGACCGAAAACGTCATCGATATTCATGGAATTCTCGACAGGGGGGATATCGTAAGCTTTTTTCAGCCGATCGTCTCGGTTAAAAAGAAATCGGTGATTGGCTTCGAGGCACTGAGCCGTGGTCTCGCGGAAGCCGACGCCGGCATGGTCTCTCCGCAGTTGCTTTTCGAATCGGCCGAAAAGAAAGGTCTCGCCACCAGCCTCGACCGCCTCTGCCGGGTGAAGGCGTTCGAAAGCTTCGGCGGACTCAAGAACGATCCCGACAGGTACATTCTCACCGTTAATATCGACCCATCCATCCTCGACGAGGGCACGGTCGGCTCAAACCACCTCAGGGAGCTCTCCCGTTCGCTCGGCATGCAACCCGGCAAGGTGCTCATTGAAATCATCGAGTCGAAGGTCGTTAACACAGAGGCCCTTAAGAAATTCGTGGCCCTCTATCATGAGTACGGATTCCTCATCGCCCTCGACAATATAGGCTCTGGGCTGTCGAACCTTGACCGTATCTCGATCATAAAGCCCGACATCCTTAAAATCGACAAGTCGCTCGTCCGGGGCGCCGCCGATCAGTGTCACAGCAGCGAAATCATAAAATCGCTCGTCGCCCTTGCCCACCGCATCGGCTCGCTTGTTATCGCCGAGGGCGTCGAAACGGCCGACGAGGCTGTCGTCGCACTCGCGCTCGGCGTCGACATGCTGCAGGGGTATTACTTCGCCGAACCAGGGCCGCGTATGGAACCACTCATGGACGGCATCGATGAAAAAATCGAGGCCGTTGCCGCGAATTTCAAGGAAAGGACCGTTAAGCGAATCAATGCCAAAAAATTGCAGTACCGCAGCTACAACCAGATCATCAATACGCTGATAAGCGAGCTCTCGCGCATTCCCGAAGAGGAATACGATGAGGCGCTCGGGGCGCTCATCAGACCGCACCCCGAACTGGAATGCGCCTATATCCTGGACGAGGACGGCATACAGGCGAGCGACACTATCTTCTCCTCAGCGAGCGGTGGCGATTCAAAAGGATTCTTTTTCCAACCGGGGAACAGGGGCACGGACCAGTCGTCCAAGGACTACTACTTCTTGCTGGCGGCGGGGCTGCCCAAGTACACCACCGCGCCCTACATCTCGCTCGCGTCGCGGAACATCTGCATTACCATATCGGTCGCCTTCCGCGACGTCAATTTCCGCAAGCGCATCCTGTGCATGGACATCATACAGGAAAACGGCATCACCGCGTAAGCAAACCCGTGCGGTTTATTAATCGGCCCGTCTTTACGGGGCCAGTTCACCCACACCCTCGCCGATGGTGCATTCGAAGACCTGCGGGGGGCCGCCGTACGCGCTCTGGAACCTCGCCCCGATCTCCCGTGCGAATTCCCCTGCGGCGGCGCCCGCCTCGAGCATGGTGATGGTGCACCCGCCGAAGCCGCCGCCCATCATGCGCGAACCGAAAACACCCGGCAGCGGAGCGGCCCATTCCACCAGCCGGTCCAATTCATCGATGCTCACTTCGAAATCGTCCCTGAGGCTTGCGTGAGACGCGTACAACAGGGCGCCCGCACCCGCATTGTCTCCGGAACGCATCAAACGATGAAAATCGAGCGCGCGCGCGTTCTCCGTCACCGCGTGTCGGGCGCGTTTCCGCTCCACGGCCGGCAGTTCGGGCGCCATCCGCTCATATTCAGCCGGGCCCAGTTCGCAGAGGTGATCGATACCGGCGCCCATGCCGCGCAACAGCGCGAGTGCCGATTCGCATTCACGGCGCCGGTCGTTGTAGCCGCTTTCGCGGAGCGAATGTTTGACCCCGCTGTTGACGAGCACAAAATGGATGCGCGACGAATCGATAGTAAGATATTCGAACGAGAGGTCCCGCGTGTCCAGGAGCATGGCGCTGTCCTTTCTTCCGTGAATGACCGCGAACTGGTCCATTATGCCGCAGGCGACCCCGGCATACTCCCGCTCCACGCGCTGTCCCAATTTCGCCAGCTCTACCGTATTGATGGGCAGGCCGAGCATCGAAAGCGCCCCGTACAGCGTGACCGTGGTGACCGCAGCCGAGCTCGATACACCCGCTCCCGGCGGGATTGAGCTCAGGAAGCTCAGATCGAGGCCTTCATCCCAGTCGCTTCGGACCAGGGCAAGCGCCCCGGCCGGGTACAGCCAGACCTTCGGCACGACCGCACCTGCCCCGAAAAGTGAAAGCGGCAGATCGCCCGATGCATCGAAGCTTGCATCGTTAAAACGAAAGCGCTTGAGCGCATTTCTCGACATGCAGAGGTACACGGCCCTGTCGATAGCCGCGGGGAGGACATGACCGCCGTTATAATCGACGTGCTCGCCGATGAGATTCATCCGCCCCGGACAGAAGAATACACGCACCGGACCCGTATCCGGGAAAACGGAACCGTGCCTCTCGATGAGCCGTTTCAGATGATCGTTCATGGAAGTTTACAGAACGTCGTTTAAGGGATTACCGCACAGCGCGATCAGACGCGCTGGAGGTGTCTGAAGAAGGCTCTGCCCTGGTCGGTCGTGTTGATGCATACGGCGTCGCCGTCGTTCGACTCGGCG
Source organism: Spirochaetota bacterium (assembly GCA_025457965.1). Classification (GTDB taxonomy): domain Bacteria; phylum Spirochaetota; class UBA4802; order UBA4802; family UBA5368; genus MVZN01. The sequence continues at coordinate 39,312 of JALOTJ010000001.1, forward strand.
TACTCAACCAGACCGAAGTGCCTGAACCAGGTAAACGGGTAAAAGTCCAGAAACGATATCAGGAATACATCATCGCGCGCGCCGAATCCGGTCAGATCGAAGAATTCGCCGGCGATGGAGTCGAGGTTGAAGCGGCCGTTCTGCCTCATGATCAGGTCGATCAGTATGTGCCTGTTATGCCTGAGCTCGCGCGCTGCCGCCGGATTGGAGGGGAAGATGTCCTCCCAGCGCACCTTGCCCCAGAACGCCGCGAACAGGGCGGGAAAGACGTTTTCCCCCGTATATTCAGGGCTGATGAGCGCGGAAGTGCCGGCGGTTTCGATTATTCCCGCCGCTTTCATCATGATCACGCACTGCTTGGCATAGATCTCCAGAAGCTCCGAATCGCCGGATTCCCTGAACAGGTCGGTATCGGCGATGGCATGGACGCACCCGTCATAAAACTCCTGTCCCAGACACCTGCCCCGGGCCGCCCTCGCTCCGTTTTTCTTAATGGCATCCGCCACGAACCTGCACAGTCTGACGGCGAAACAGCCCTCCAGTCCCCGCCCCGAAACGGAGTCGTCGAAACGTGCGAATGTCCTGACGAAACCGCCCGCACGCGGGCGCGCGTCGTACATCCAGGCCTGCTCGCAACTGCGGTTTACCACAATGGAGAACAGCGCCGATTTCTCGGCGCCCGGCATATTGACGAACATCCTGTCTATCTCTTTTGCGATCCTGCCGCGGGAAAAATCCATTGAAACGACCTGTTGAACGAGTAAATTAATTTCATTATCGCACTGGTGCCCGGCTTCACCATGGGTATGTTTCATACCGACAAGGTTCTCCCTTTTCTATATGTACGGCCCAGGAAGCGCCAATGGGAACAATTGCATGGTCAATTAATTTCTGTGAAATTAATTGATAATCATTTATATTTAAATTAATTTAAAGTCAATGAAAATTTGAAAAAGCGAGCGGGAAAAGCAAAAAAAAACACTTTACCCGACCCGCTTGCGCCTGGTCCATCAAATCACCACAAGCTTTCGCGTTGTTCATAATAATAAAATTAATAATAATCGATTATTGATCAGGTCACGTTCTTTGTAGTGCAGGATGCCCGGACAACGGAGAAGCGATCTCGGTGTGGATTAGTTTGTGATTAGATTGTGGATAATTGTCGACAAGTGTTTCATTTATTACGGAATGTCTTTTTTAATTGCAAAACCACGCGCATCGCCGTATAATCAGGGACTATGAGTATTTATTCCGCGATTGCGAAGGTCTACAGGCCCGCCGTTTTCCAGGGCGGCCTCGAAAAAAAAGGCTATTTCGAGGGCTGGTATTTCAAGCAGGTATCGGCCGACTCTCGTCGCGTGCTGGCGTTCATCCCCGGCGTTTCACTCTCCGGAGATCGTCACGCTTTCATACAGATGATCGATGGCATGACGGGCGAATCCCGTTATTTTTCGTACGACCTGTCCGATTTCAAATGGAAAAAAGACCGCTTCGAGATCAACATCGGTCCAAGCCGGTTTAGCTCCGAAGGCATGTCAATTGACATACGCTCACAGGGTACGCGCGTAAGCGGTACCCTCGAGTTCGCCGATGTGCGCCCCTATCCGGTAAAAACCCTTTCCCCCGGCATCATGGGGTGGTATTCGTTCGTCCCCTCCATGGAGTGTTACCACGGCGTCGTCTCCATGGGGCACCGGCTTTCGGGAAGCATCAGCATAGATGACGATACAATCCGCTTCGAAGGAGGACGGGGGTATATCGAGAAGGACTGGGGAACCTCCTTTCCCGAGTCGTGGATATGGCTGCAGGGCAACACCTTCCCGGACGGGGAGGCCTCGTTCATGCTTTCAATAGCGAAAATCCCCTGGAGGGGAAGGCATTTCAACGGTTTTCTGTGCTTTTTATACGCGGGGGGAAAGCTTCACCGCTTCATGACCTACACGGGGGCTCGGATTAACGAGATACGCCTGGACGAGGGCCGGCTTTTCGTAACACTTTCCGACCGGCGATACCGGCTCTCCGTTGAGGCCCGGCAACTTGTCACCGGCGCCCTGGCCGCACCCGCCATGGGGACCATGAGCCGCCCCATCAAGGAATGCGGCAACGCACGCCTGGTTGTGCGACTTGAGGACGCCGCGGGTCGCATTCTTTTTGAGGCGTCCGACGCAACCGCCGGGATGGAGGCGTTGGGCGACGTTATCAACCTCATCCGGAGGAAGTGATGAATATGCACGACGCGCTCTTCTGGTTATACCTGGTAAATTCCGTGGTGCTCATCAACCATGAGATCGAATCGGCGTATTGGAGAGAATGGGAGCTCTTCAGGATTCCGGGAGGAATCACCGGATTTCTCCTCATCCATTTCCCGGTACTGTTTGTCATGTTTTATGGCCTGGCCTCCCTGAAGGAGAGAGAAACGACCGGGCTCGTCATTTCGCTCCTGGTGTCGCTGGGCGGATTGTTCGCGTTCTGCGCCCACTCCTGGTTCATACGACAGGGACGCACGGAGTTCACGCTTCCGATATCGCGCCTTATACTGGCCGTCACGCTCGCGCTCTCTGTCGCGCAGGGGGCGCTCACGCTGTACCTGCTGCTGATGGGCGGCTGAGGGTTCGCCGGCACGCATGGCCGCGGGCCGGACTTATCCGCGTTAAATCCGAACGATATGGAATATCACCGCGAGGATAAAAATGAAAAACACCGAGACTCCGCAAACCGCTAACCCGGGGCTCTGGCTCGTCATCGCCGCCTCTTCCGGTGCGCTCTTCATCACCGGGTCATTTTTCTCGATCGACTGGATCAACTATCTCTACGGTACGAACAGCGTCTACCCTGCGTTCGCAAAGCCTGCAGTCTCACTGCTCTGCGCCCTCATAGTGTTCGGCATCGGGAGGAACGGCCTGGGCTCGCGCGATACGCTCCTGCTCGTCGTTTCCTATATCTGCATAGTCATCGTCGACGCTGCCATGAGCGTCTGGGTGTACCACGACGACGCTTCGCTTAAAAACGCCGCCTTCCTCATCGGCGCCGCGCTCTCAATCATAGCGCACGTCCTGCTCATTATACGCCACGCGCGAGGCTTCCATTTCCTTCGCTCCGGCTCAACGTTCGCGCGCCGCGCCGCCTTCCCGCTCTGTTTCTATGTTCCGGTCGCTGTCATCTTCATGTTCCTCGCCGCTCCGCTGCATGCCGCCGGGCAGTTCTATCCCTCGCTGTTTTACGCCCTCATCCTCACCACCTCGCTCTGGGTGGGATGGGAAACGGTCCGAAACCACCTGTTCCCCGCGCGAAACGCCTGGCTCATCGCGATGGGCGTCAGCTCCTGGTTCGCAACCGAGATAATCGGCGTGCTGTACAACATACGGGTAGAGTCGATAGCGCCGATCTGCATGATCATGACCTGGCTCTTCTACATGCCCGCGATCCTTCTCATCGCGCTCAGCGGTCACCGGTGGGGGACCCGGGGCTAAGCACAACGGCCGACCCATGGGCACGATCGATATAACCGGGGTCCCGCTATCCGGGATCGAAATTATCAGGCCCCTGTGGGAGAAACTCAGGCTCCACCACCTGCAGCGCGCGCAGCATTTCAGCGGGTACTACGAAACATTCACCTTCGGGAGGCGAATCGATAAGTTCCTTGACGAAGGTATCGATAGCAATATCGATGTCGCGCGTGACGGCGGGATTGTCATCGGCTACTGCATCAGCACGATCGACCGGCGCGGGCGCGGTGAGATCGATTCGCTTTTTATCGAGGAGAAGTATCGCCGCGAGGGTATCGGGACCGAATTTATGAGGAGGGCCCTCGATTGGATCGACGGCCGGGGCGCGACCGAAATCGCTATTGTCGTGGCCGCGGGTAATGAGGAAGCGCTTCCTTTCTACCGGAGATATGGTTTTTTTCCGGCATACACAACCCTGAAGCTGAAAAACGAATAGATCCGGCAATCACTCGAAGCGCATTGAAAGATCAAAGACCCTGACCGAATGGGTGAGGGCGCCGATAGAGATGAAATCGACCGCCAGGTCGGCGACCTCCCGGATGCGCCCCTCGTCCATGTTTCCCGAAACCTCGATCTTCGCGCGTCCGCCGATTATCGCTATCGCCTCGAGCATGGGCTCCCTCTCCATGTTGTCGAGCATGATGATGTCCGCGCCCGCCTCGGCCGCCTCGCGCGCCTCGGCCGTCGTGGTGACCTCGACCTCGACCCTGTAGCGCACCCCGTGGGCCGAGCGGACCTTCCGTACAGCCCCGGTGATGCCGCCCGCGGCCCTGATATGATTGTCCTTGATCATTACCATGTCGAACAGGCCCATGCGGTGGTTGGTGCCGCCTCCCGCCGCCACCGCGTACTTGTCGAGAAGTCGAAGTCCCGGCGCGGTCTTTCGCGTATCGAGTATGCGGATGGCCGTTCCCGCGACCAGTTTCATCGCGAGGTCGGTCCCGGTCGCTATCCCCGACATCCTCTGCGCGAAGTTGAGGGCGGTCCGCTCGCCGGCAAGCACCGCCGCGGTGCGCCCCGACACCATGAACGCCGTCTCGCCGCGCGCGATCCGCTCGCCGTCACTCTTCACCAGCGACACCCGCACCCCGGGATCCACGCGCCGATATACCATTTTAACGACTCCGCCGCCGCAAAAGACCCCGTCCTGTTTTGCGACCACCCTCGCCGTTGAGACCTCCGCTCCCGTGAATATCGCCTCCGAGGTAATGTCGCCCCCGCCTATGTCCTCCTTCAGTGCGGCATCGACAATGGGGAGGATATCGATTTCGTTCGGCATTGGTATCATTTTTTTGCCTTCTCCAGCAGGGACAGTTTCTTCTCGGCCTCCATCATCTGGTCGCGCAGCACCGCGGCCTTTTCGAATTCGAGGTTCGTCGCCGCCTCCAGCATATCGGTGCGGATGGTTTCAATGAGACCTCTAAGCGTTTCTGGATTCGAGGTGCGGTAGGCGTTTTTGTACTCGGCAACATATGAGTCGTACTCGTCGACGCCGCGGTATTCCCGCTCGATGATATCCAGGATTTCCTTCGAGATGGATGCGGGGGTGATTTCATGCTCCACATTGTAGCGGTGCTGTATCTCCCGGCGGCGGTTCGTCTCGTCGATCGCCGTACGCATCGAGGGCGTTATCTTTTCGGCGTACATTATGACCGTTCCGGCAAGGTTGCGAGCGGCGCGCCCCGCCGTCTGAATGAGCGAGCGGGCAGAGCGCAGAAAGCCCTCCCTGTCGGCGTCGAGGATGGCCACCAGCGATACCTCGGGGATGTCCAGTCCCTCGCGCAGAAGGTTGATACCTACCAGGCAGTCGAACTCGCCCTTCCTTAGATCGCGTATGATTTCAACGCGCTCGATGGTTTCGATCTCGGAATGAAGGTACTTCGCGCGGATGCCGGCATTTTCGAGATAGGCGGTGAGGTCCTCGCTCATCTTCTTGGTGAGCGTCGTCACCAGCACGCGCTCATTCCGCTCCGCGCGCCTGCGCACCTCGCCGATCAGGTCGTCGACCTGGTTTTGCGCCGGGCGCACCTCGATCGCCGGATCGATGAGCCCGGTGGGCCGTATCACCTGCTCCACGATACGCGAGCTCACGGAGAGTTCGTAATCCGCGGGGGTTGCCGAAACGAAAACGGCGCGGTCTATAATTCGCTCGAACTCCTCGAAATAGAGCGGCCGATTGTCGAGCGCCGACGGAAGGCGGAAGCCGTATTCCACCAGGTTCGTCTTTCGTGAACGGTCCCCCTCGAACATGCCGCGCACCTGCGGCAGGGTGACGTGCGACTCGTCAACAAAGAGCATTAAGTTTCCCTTGAAATAATCCAGTAGCGTCGGCGGTGGCTCCCCCGCGCCCCGGCGGCCGATGATGCGCGAGTAATTCTCGACGCCCGAACAGTAGCCCATCTCCAGGAGCATCTCCATGTCGTAGCGTGTGCGGCTTTCCAGCCGCTGGGCCTCGAGCAGTTTGCCCTCGGCCTTGAGGTGCGCGAGCCGCCCGGCCAGCTCCTCTTCGATCATCCGTACCGTGACCTTAATCTCGTCTCCCGTCGAAACGAAGTGCTTGGCGGGATAGATATAGGTGCTGTCGACCTTCTCGATCTTCCTGCCGGTCAGCGGATCGGTGCGGTGTATGGCCTCGATCTGATCACCAAAAAACTCCACGCGTACCGATTCCTGCAGGTAGGCCGGGTAAACCTCGACCATGTCGCCCCGGACCCTGAAAGTGCCGCGGGTGAAGGAGATGTCGTTCCGCGTGTAGTGGATGGCCACAAGGCGACGCAGCAGCTCATCGCGCCCGAAGTCGTCACCCACCCGCAGGGGGACGTGCAGCTTTTCGAAGTCATCCGGGCTTCCCAGTCCGTAGATACACGAAACCGAGGACACCACGATGACATCGCTTCGGGTCAGGATCGAGGAGGTCGCCTTCAGACGCAGGCGGTCGATCTCGTCATTGATCGACGCGTCCTTTTCTATATAAAGGTCCTGGGAGGCCACGTAGGCCTCGGGCTGGTAATAGTCATAGTACGAAACGAAATACTCGACCGCGTTCTGGGGAAAAAACTCCTTGAACTCACGGTAGAGCTGGGCCGCGAGGGTCTTGTTGTGCGTGAGGACCAGCGCCGGCTTCTGCACCCGCTCGATCACCTTGGCCATCGTAAAGGTTTTACCCGAGCCGGTAACGCCGAGGAGGGTCTGGTACTTCAGGCCCTCGCCGATTCCCTTCGCCAGGAGATCGATCGCGCGTTCCTGGTCACCCGAGGGCCTGTACCGCGATATCACTTTGAACGGGGGCATGGTGCATTCAGGAGGCGCCGGTGAATTTTTCGCCGTCAAGAACAAACATGCCGTACTGGGCGAACAGATTGGCCGCGGCGACGGTCGGCAGCGACACGCCCCCGACTCCGACGTTGAAGTGACGCTCTTTCTTGACCGGGTAGTGGTTCCCGCGGCAATAGCGCAGGAAGTCTCTTATGGTCAGAAGGTGGATGTTCGGCGACTCGTACCACTCGTACGGCAACAGCCTGTTCTTCGGCATGGTGCCCTTGCAGAGGAGCTGCAGCCGGATTTGATAGTACCCGAAATTCGGAAAGCTTATAATTGCGTTCTTACCGATACGCATGATCTCCGCCAGCACGTATTCCGGCTTTTTCGTGCTCTGCAGTGTCTGGTTGAGGATCACATAATCGAACGAGTTGCTCTTGTAATCGGCAAGGCCGTCGTCGATGTCACCCTGGTAGCAGTACAGGCCCTTCTCCAGGCACATGCTCACCCCCTCGGCCGAGAGCTCGACGCCATACCCGTCTATCTTCTTTACGCGCTGGAGCGTGTAAAGCAGCACCCCGTCGCCGCAGCCCAGGTCGAGTACACGCGAATGCGCGGGGACTTCCTCGATAATGATGTCGTACCCTGCGCGGATCTCGCCGCCGTGTTCAGCCGTGCTTTTCAAACTGGCTCCTCAGGAAGTTCGCGATATTGCGCTGTGTCTGCCTGTCGTCGAGAAGAAAGGTGTCATGCCCGGTGTCCGAATCGATCTCGGTATAACCAACGTGCTTGCCGCAGGCACGAAGGGCCCGCACGATCTCCCTTGACTGTTCGCTCGGGTAAAGCCAGTCGGAGGTATAGCTGATAATGAGGAAATCGGCCTCCACCTTCTCGAATGCCGCGCCGAGACTGCCGTAATCGGCCTTCAGGTCGAAGTAATCGATCGCCTTGGTGATGTACAGGTACGAGTTCGCGTCGAAGCGGTTTACGAACTTTATCCCCTGGTGGTGCAGGTACGACTCCACCATGAACTCGGACTCGAAATTGAAGCTGAACAGGTCGGCGTCCTGCAGCCGGCGCCCGAATTTCTCGTGCATAAGCTGTTCGCTCATATAGGTGATGTGGCCGATCATGCGCGCGAGCCCCAGCCCCGCCTCGGGCTTATTCCCCCCATAATAGTCGCCGCCGCACCAGTTCGGATCGCGAAATATCGCCTGGCGCCCCACCTCGTTGAACGCGATCCCCTGTGCGGAAAGCGAAGCCGAGCTCGCCAGGGGAATCGCCGAGGCGACCATGCCGGGATACGAGATGCACCACTGAAGCGCCTGCATACCGCCCATGGAGCCGCCCGCCACCGCAAGCAGGCGGTCAATACCGAGATGCCGCACCAGATGGTACTGCGCGTTCACCATGTCATGAATCGTCACGATCGGGAAGCTCAGCCCGTATTCCTTTCCGGTGCCCGGGTCGATGGAGGCGGGCCCCGTCGATCCCGTACATCCTCCTATGACGTTCGAGCAGATAATGAAATACCTGTTCGTATCGAAGGTCTTTCCCGGGCCGACATAGAGGTCCCACCAGCCGGGATACAGATCATCGTTGCTGTTATATCCGGCCGCGTGTGCGGAGCCGGAAAGAGCATGCAACAGGAGCACGGCGTTCGTGCGCTCCGCGTTGAGATTCCCGTAGGTTTCGTAGGCGAGCGTTACCGGCCCGAGACTCCTGCCGGAAACCAGCCGCATCTCATCCGGTATAACGGCGAAGGTGAAGTATTCGGTTTTGACAAGACCTACCGAGTCATCGGGTACGTCGAGTATTCCATTCGTCTTCATGCGTTCGCCCGGCCAAGCGGGTCTTCTCTCCAATAAAAAAACCGCGTATCTGAAACAGGCGATAGCGGTTTATTCTTCGATAAACTGCCATCCCATCTCCCGGATTGTCATCCGCTGGAGTTGGCACCTTCCCCCTTCCGGGGACGGTTGCCGTGGCTTCTCGGGGCCAGTCCCTCCACCACTCTGGATAAGATAGCGCGATGTACAGGTACGCCGCCCGCGGCGGTGTCCGTAAGGGGCTCACTATGCGCCCCTTGCCAAAGCGATGTCAATAAAAAATGTCCGCTTTGCTTGCTGAAATATATCGCAAATTCCGCTCGTGAGCATCAAAAAATACGCTTCGCCGGCCGGGTTGCAAAGGTTTTCAACCTGGGTGAACGCCCTAATGCAAATATATACATTCATATTAATATGTCATGTTTCACCGATAAAATAAAGTTGACAACCTTCCCAACGGTTACGTAATGGACTTTGAGTAGTCAGGTTTGCATTGGAGTTGTTGCGGGACCCGGCAATACAGGTTTTTCCCGTCGCAGGCGCGGAAAGCCGTCCTATTCGCCATGGATGCAACAGATCTGTTCCGTGAGAGTTCATTGAGAACTCAATTTATCACCAGCGATTATCGTTTCATATCTAACAGAAGCGGAGGATTCTTATGAATTTCGCCGGTTTGTACGATATGCCCGCCACCGACATCGCCCGCCAGATGTATTTTAATGTTGGCGGCCCGCATGGCTTCATGCGCTGGGGCATATACATCTTCATGTTCGCCGCGTTCATCTATCTCGGCATCACCCTTTACCGTAGAATCATGATCTGGAGACAGGGAGCCGGAGAGCTTCGCACGGATTTCCATGAAAAAAGGATCTACGCGTTTTTCAAGTACATCATTTTCCAGGCCAAGGTGCTGCGCGAATCCTACGCCGGCATCTTCCACGTAAGCCTCTTCTGGGGTTTTATCGGCCTCTTTATCGTGACGCTGATCATCGTGGTGCAGGAGGACTTCACCGAGCTCTTCTTCCACACCAAGTTCATCTACGGTAACTTCTACCTTATATGGTCTCTCGCAGGGGACCTTTTCGGGATGGTCGTTCTCCTTGGTCTCGGCATGGCGATCTACAGAAGATACAAGGTGAAACCCTCCCGGCTCGACAACAAGATGATCGACACCTTCGCGCTCGCGCTGATCACGTTCATCATCCTTACCGGTTTTTTTAATGAAGCAATGCGCATAGCCATCACGGACTTCCCGGTCTTTGAGGTATGGTCGCCCTTCGGCTACATCATGGCATACGCGTTTTCATGGATAGGCAAGCCGGCCCTCGAGACGATGCACTACGTCAACTGGTGGTTGCACATGGTTTCGGCCTTCTCCTTTATCGGCCTGGTCGGCTCCGACAAGCTGGGGCACGTTACCACCACCATGCTCAACGTCTATTTTCAAAACCTCGACAACGAAAACACGAAGACCAAGTACTCGATGAAGCCCATCTCGCCCGAAACCTTCGAGACCGCCGAGTCGTTCGGCGTTGGTTCTGTCGAACAGTTCACCTGGAAACAGCTCATGGACGGCGACGCCTGCACCCGCTGCGGCCGCTGTCAGGACAACTGTCCGGCGTACCTCACCGAGAAGCCGCTTTCTCCGAAGAAAATTGTCAACGACGTCAAGGCGGCCATGGACGAACGTGTACCGAAGCTCATGGAAGCGAAGAAGGCCGGCCAGGACGGCGCGGCCGTCGAGTCGAAGATGCTCATCGGTGAGCACGTGCTCGACGATGAAATCTGGTCGTGCACCAACTGCGCCGCATGCGTGGAGAACTGCCCGGTGCAGATCGAACACATCAACAAGATCAACGACATGCGCCGCTACAAGATTCTCATGGAAGGCTCCATGGCGCCCGAGCTCCAGACGACGCTCTCCAACATGGAGAACAACTCGAACCCGTTCGGCTTCGGCTTCGCGGGACGGGGCGACTGGCTGCCCGCCGAGCTGGGAGTCAAGACGCTTTCCGAGGATCCCGAGGTCGATTACCTGTACTATGTAGGCTGCTACGCGTCCTTCGACAAGCGCAACCAGAAGATCGGCATCGCGCTCATCAAGATACTCCAGAAGGCCGGTTACAAGGTCGGCATCCTCGGCGCCGAGGAGGCCTGCTGCGGCGACGCCGCCATGCGCGCCGGAAACGAGTATCTCTTCCACGCGCTGGCAACCCAGAACCTCGAGATATTCAAGACCTACGGGGTGAAGAAAATCGTCACCACCTGCCCCCACGGCTATAACGTGATCAAGAAGGAATACGCGAAGTTCGCCAGGCTCGCCAAGGGCTCGGACGGCGCGCCCCTCGAGGCGAATTACGAGGTGTACCATCACACCGAGATCATCGCCGACCTCATCAAGAAAGGCACGATCAGGCTGGTCGCGCCGCTCAACGAGACCGTCACCTATCACGACTCGTGCTTCCTCGGCCGCTACAACGATATCTACGCGGCGCCGCGCGACATCATCAAGGCGATACCCGGAACCAAGATCGTCGAGATGAGCCGCAACCACCATCGCAGTTTCTGCTGCGGAGCGGGCGGTGCGCGCATGTTCATCGAGGAACACCTCGGTACCAGGATAAACCAGTTCCGGACCAAGGACGCCCAGGCGACCGGGGCCACGAAAATAGCGACGGCATGCCCGTTCTGCCTGACCATGCTCTCGGACGGCGCGAACGAGCTCGACATTCAGAATCTACAGACCTTCGACCTCGCGGAATATGTCCTTAACGCGATGGAAAAATGATTCAGCGTATTCACGCCCGTCCGGCATGGCCGGACGGGCAGTCTTTACAAATAAAAACTAATGGTAAAGGAGTGACTCACTATGGTTAATCCTCTGTTTTATATCGCCCCGGTGGCGTCGCTCATTGCCCTGTTCTTCGCCTGGGTTTTATACCGGCTGATGATGGGAGCGGAGAAAGGCAATGAGAAAATGGAAGAGATAGCCGGGTACGTCCGGGAAGGCGCGTTCGCCTATCTCAGGAGACAGTACAAGGTCGTCGCCATCGTCTTTTTAGTGCTGGTCGTGCTTTTCACCGTACTCGCCTATTTCGGAATCCAGAACCCGTTCGTACCCGTCGCCTTTCTGACCGGCGGTTTTTTCTCGGGACTCTGCGGCTTCCTCGGCATGAATACGGCCACCAACGCATCATCAAGAACAGCGCAGGGCGCCTCGATATCGCTCAACCGCGGCCTTCAGGTTGCATTTCGCTCCGGCGCGGTCATGGGACTCGTCGTTGTGGGTTTCGGTCTCCTGGACATTTCGCTCTGGTACATGGGGCTCAACTACATTTACGACAACAATATCTGGCAGTTGAGTGAATCCCTTGTGCATAAAATCGGGATCGCCGGCGGCGTTTTCGACATGCACCTGATCAACAGCGCGGAATTCAAGCACGCAAAGCTCGTTGAAATCACGACCACCATGATCACCTTCGGTATGGGCGCGTCGACCCAGGCGCTCTTCGCCCGCGTCGGCGGCGGCATCTACACCAAGGCGGCCGACGTCGGTGCCGACCTGGTCGGCAAGGTCGAGGCGGGAATCCCCGAGGACGACCCCCGCAATCCCGCGACGATCGCCGATAACGTTGGTGACAACGTGGGCGACGTGGCCGGCATGGGCGCCGACCTCTACGAGTCGTATTGCGGCTCCATCCTGGCGACCGCCGCCCTCGGAGCGGCTCTTCCCCTGGTGGCCGCCGAGGCGTCCGATGTGGTCAAGCCGATCATCGCTCCCATGATCGTGGCCGGTCTGGGCATCCTCTTCTCGATCATCGGCATCTTCATGGTACGCACGAAGGAAGAAGCGACGATGAAGAACCTTCTCGTCTCCCTCAACATCGGGGTATGGGGAAGCTCGTTCATGATCATCGCCGCGCTCGCCTTCCTTGCCTACATCAACCTCATAACCTGGGGCATTTTCGGCGCCGTTATCGCCGGTCTCGTTGCCGGACTCATCATCGGCCAGTCGACCGAGTACTACACCGCCGATGAGTATGCTCCGACACAGGGTATCGCCAAACAGCACACCATGGGACCCGCGACCGGTATTCTTGATGGTATGTCGACCGGGATGTTCTCAGCCGGTATACCCGTGGTAACTATCGTGCTCGGTATCATCGTCGCCTACGCCTCCGCGGGCGGATTCACCCAGGGCGCCAACTACGGCCTTTACGGCATCGGTTTCGCGGCGGTCGGCATGCTCGCGACCCTCGGCATCACGCTGGCCACCGACGCATACGGCCCCATCGCCGATAACGCCGGCGGAAACGCCGAAATGAGCCACCTCCCTCCGGAAGTCCGCAAGAGAACTGACGCCCTCGATATGCTCGGCAACACGACCGCCGCGACCGGAAAGGGTTTCGCGATCGGTTCGGCCGCGCTTACCGCGATGGCCCTCCTGTCCGCCTATATCGAAGAAGTTAAGATCTGGATCGGCAAGTATGCCGTTGTGTCCCCCGAAGGCTATTTTCAGGTCGGCGCGGTGAAGTTCTACCACAAACTTCCTGAAGGCGTCGTCGCCAGCGATTTCGACGTGGTCGCGCACACCGCGCAGATCAAGCACTTCGCGGCCGCCTACGACATGTCGCTCATGAACCCGCTGGTGCTCTGCGGTCTTTTCCTCGGCGCCATGATGGCTTTCGTTTTCAGCGCCATGACGATCAAGGCGGTCGGTCGCGCGGCCGGCGCCATGGTCGAGGAAGTACGCCGTCAGTTCAAGGAGTTCCCCGGCATCATGCAGGGAACGCAGAAGCCCGACTACGCCCGTTGCGTCGAGATCTCGACCAAGGGCGCGCAGAGCAAGATGATCGTTCCTTCGTTCCTGGCGCTCATCATTCCCGTCGTGACGGGACTGGTGCTCGGCGTTGCAGGCGTTATGGGCCTTCTGGCCGGTTCGCTTGCCACCGGTTTCTCGCTCGCCTGTATGCTCAACAACGCGGGCGGCGCATGGGACAACGCGAAGAAATACATCGAGAAGGGTAACTACGGCGGCAAGGGCTCGGACGCTCACAAGGCCGGCGTCATCGGCGACACGGTCGGCGACCCGTTCAAGGACACCGCGGGCCCGTCGCTCAACATTCTTCTCAAGCTCATGAGTATGGTTTCGGTTGTCTTTTCCGGTGTTGTCGTTAAGCTTTCACCGGTCATCGGAAAGGCACTGGGTTTCATTAAGTAGGATTGTTCATCGTTGAATCGTCTTGGAAGGCGGGGCCCTCATGCTCCGCCTTCCCTGTTTTAAACGGTGTGCTTTAATGTTCTCTTTTGCCACAGGCGGAGGTTTGCGATGTTCGAAGCATTAATGCTTGTCTGTTTCGGGGCGTCCTGGCCGGCGTCCATTTATAAATCCGTCAAATTGAAGGACGTGCGGGGAAAGTCGAAGCTGTTCCTCTGGCTCGTGTTGACCGGTTATTGTTTCGGGATCGCCAATAAAATCATCAATGGAATCGACTGGGTGATCATCTTTTATGTCGCGGTCGGACTGCTGGTGCTGGCCGACCTTGTTCTTTATTATTACTACTCATCACGTCCCGGCAGCCAGCGCTGAGGCGCTGTTATCCCCTCAGCGCTCTCTTGCGGTAACGATCGAGTTCAGCCTTGAACAGTTTGGTTATTCCCGCGAGGTCCTGAAACTTCTTAACAGTGAAAAACGCCTTTATGATTTCCTTTATTTTAGTGTCGTCGTTCAGCTCCGCGACTTGCCTTTGTTTTGCGTTGAATACATCGTCGCAATGCGCGAATATCCCCCGGATGACGGTCTCCGCGGGTGCCCCGGGCGGATTGAGCGGAAGCCCCGTTTTTCGGTGAATGTTCTTTAAAATAAGGGCGACGAGCGTGATAACCTTCCTCGATCGGTCTGCCGCCCTGTCGGTCATTATCTTTTGAAAGGCGTCGATAATGAGCAGATTCCGGTTTTTTACTTTTTGAAGAAGCTCCTCCCGGACGTCGGGGGGAAGCTTGTTAAATGCCGGCGGATGATGCGAATAAAAGGACTTCAGGTAATCGGCGGTAATCATGATCCTGCCGCCGAGCGAATCGTTGATCGAATCCCCTTCGATAAATGCCCGAAGCCGGTCCATGTCGATTTCAATAAGGGATCGGTACTCGCCAAGGAAATCCGGAAGCGCCATGTTTTCAATGAGGTACGCTATTTTCTTGCTGTCGTATACATCACTCCTGAAAAAGTAGTCGACCAGAAGCTGCCTGAACATCTCCTTCGCGTTTCCCGCAAGGTCGGGATTTTCCTCCATCTGGATGCAGATGTCGATGAGATTGTGGAACGTCTCTTTTCTGGCCATCTACCTTCCTTCCCCTTACACCTATACACGCGGTTCACGAAATGATCAAGAAATTTGTTTCATGTCGTTGAAAACTCGATTGACAATCAACAGCCGTCATGGTGCTGAATAGATTGTCGAATGAATATTTGCTTTTTTTAAAGCATTTTTCATTCAACGCGAACCGTTATTCTCGCCCTCGGCGCCGGACGGTGCAGGCATGATAAACAGAATTTTACAGACGAAAGAAAACATCGAACTGGACATACTGTCAGATTTCAACGACGACACCGTCCTGACTTTCGTCATTGAATCGCTCCGGCACGAGACGGATTCCCCGTATTCGGTCCTGCTCGAGACGATCTTCCATTATGCCACATCGGAAGACCGCGCCAAAGCCCTCTGGGACAGCATTACCGAGAATCGCACAGAGCTTTCCCGCAGTCTTGGCAGGCCGGTGAGCCTGAAAACCGCCGTCGTCGACCACTTCAGCACAACGGGCATGGACGTTGCCGTTTTTATCAAAGACAGCATGGCCGGTATCATCGAGGCCGCGACGCACGATGGTCTTACCGGCGTCTTTACCCACGAATATATCGACAACGATCTCGACCGTGAATTCCAGAGGGCCAGGCGCTACTCGCTTCCCCTTTCGGTCCTTTTCATCGATATTGACAACTTTAAACGTTTCAATGATCTCTACGGCCACAAGGTCGGGGACCGGGTACTCGCCATGGTCGGTTCCACCCTGAGGCAGTACGTACGCAAAATCGACTCGGTCGGCCGCTATGGCGGCGAGGAGTTCCTGGTGGTCCTGCCTCATACCGCCAGGCAGAACGCCATGAAGATCGCCCGGAAAATATCCAGGGCAATAAAGGAAATCACCTCGAAGGGAGGCGAACTGCCCGAGGGAGTCACCGTGAGCGTCGGCGTCGCGGAGCTCGACCAGTCGATGAAAGACAGTTTCGTGCTCCTGGACCTGGCCGATAAGGCGATGTACAAGGCCAAGCTGCAGGGTAAGGACCGCTGTTGCGCCGGCTGAGGTCAGACCCGGGCGCTTACATCGATATCAAGCGGACTGTAGAGTCCCTTGCGGTAATAGCGGTACCCGATCCCCGCGACCATAGCCGCGTTGTCCGTGCAGAGCACCGGTGACGCGATGATGACTTCCTCGCCCTCCTCCCGTGCCCCGGCAAGCAGCTCCCGCAATCTCGCGTTGGCCGCCACCCCTCCCGCCACAACGATCCTGTTAATGCCGAATTCCCTGGAGGCCGCGAAAACACGCCGGACCAGTATCTCCAGTGCCCGTTCCTGGAACGAGTAGACCAGCTCACACCTGTCGGCCCGGGGATTCGCGCGCCAGTACTGTATGACGGCGGTCTTGAGCCCGCTGTAGGAAAAACGATAATCGCCGCCACCCGGTTCGGGCAGTATTTTCGGAAACAGCTTTTTCTTTAATACGGCCGTTCGGGCCATGCGTTCCACGACCGGACCGCCGGGATACCCAAGATCGAGCAATTTGGCGATCTTGTCGAAGGCCTCGCCGACGGCGTCATCGACCGTCTTGCCGATAAGGGTAAAATCGGCGACCCCGCGTACCTGATACAATGCCGTGTTGCCGCCGGAAACCAGCAGACCGATATACGGGTAGACCGGCTCTCTTCCTTCGAGGAACGGCGCGTAAAGGTGCGCCTCGAGGTGGTTTACCGCGATCAGCGGGATGTTCATGGCATAGGAGATCGCCTTGGCCGACTGCAGGGCAATGAGCAGGGAACCGGTCAGGCCAGGTCGCTGGGTTGCCGCGACATAGCCGAGGTCCGCGAAGCTTACGCCCGCCTCGCGAAGAGCCCCGTCCACAAGGCCGTTGACTGTTTCCAGGTGCGCGCGCGAGGCTATTTCGGGCACCACACCGAAGTAAGCCTGATGAAGGTCTATCTGGCTGTAGATAAGGTTTGAGAGAATATCCCGTCCATTCCGCACGACCGAAACCGACGTTTCATCGCACGAGCTCTCAAGTCCCAGGCCCAGCGTGTCACGATTCTTTGCCGACAACTTCTATCGCCTTTTTAAGCTGCGAGTCGAACTCGAGGTCAAACAGCGGCTGCTTCGAAAACCGGTAAATCTCGCTTTTTAGTATGTAATTGGCGCTTCTCTCGCTGATCGGGAGGTTGTGGCCCTTCAGAAATACCATGAATTCCTTTCTGTTTTCCGGTGTATAGCCCTTGTGCGTGTTTAAAAACGCGTCGACCAGTTTTTCCCTGTAGATCGCGTTGACGTTTTTACGATCGTCCTCGGGAAAGCTTTCGGACGACACGACGAAATCCGGCTCGATGCCCTTGCCGTGTATGGAAACCCCGGATGGCGTGTAATACTTGGCGATGGTCAGGGCAAGTCCTATCTTTTCGTTGAGGTTGTACGATTTCTGTACCGAGCCCTTCCCGAACGTCTTTTCGCCGACGAGTTTACCGCGCCTGTTGTCCTTTATCGCCCCGGCAAAAATCTCCGAGGCCGACGCGCTTC
This sequence comes from Spirochaetota bacterium, assembly GCA_025457965.1. Classification (GTDB taxonomy): domain Bacteria; phylum Spirochaetota; class UBA4802; order UBA4802; family UBA5368; genus MVZN01. Next base: position 56,745 of record JALOTJ010000001.1, read on the forward strand.
CCTTGTTAACGAGCACCACGAGCCCTCCCTTGTACAGCGTGGGCTTATCCGCAAGATACTCCTTGAAATTGCCAGTACCCTCGCGCCCGCGAGTCGAGACGATCATCTTCCCCTTGTCCAGGAAAAGCTCCGTCATTGAGATGGCCTGGTCGAGCAGGCCTCCCGGGTTCCATCGCAGGTCAACGATGACACGCCGTATACCCCTGGAATTTAAATCGCCAAGGGCCTTCTCGATTTCCCTCGAGGTGTCCGAACTGAAGGTCTTGACCTTGATGTAACCGGTATCGTGGTCTTTAAGAACATCGTAACTCACCGCATCTATTTTTATGGGCATCCGCTCGAGGTCGAAGGTGATCGGATCATCGAACCCTTCGCGCACAACGGTCAGCTTCACCTTCGTATGCGGAAGTCCTCGGATCAGTTTTATGATTTCCGGGAGGCTTTTGTCTTTGAGATCACTCGTGTCGATCTTCGTTATTTTGTCGCCGGCCTTTATGCCCGCCTTCATGGCGGGAGTATCGTTGATGGGAGAGATTACGACGATCGCGCCGTCCTTCACGGTGATTTCGATTCCAACTCCCACGAACTTGCCGGTAGTCTCTTCTTTCAGTTCGGCGAAATCCTCCTCGTTGAGGAAGCGCGTAAACGGGTCGTTGAGGGCCTGAAGCATGCCCCTGATCGCGCCGTAAAACAGGTTCTTGGTCTCGACGGTGTCGACATATTCCGTGCGCACGATCTGGTAGACCTGGTGGAAATAATCAAGATAGCTGTGGGCCGGCTCGAGTGCCTCAGCCTTAAACGAGAGGTTTACCCCGAGAAAAAGGCCCGTGAGGAAAGCGAGTATCGTGAAGTGCAGACTGCGCTCGCGGATTTTTTTAAACATACCGTCCCCCGATATAGATCCTAACGCCTCTGAAATATTTTTTCGTGTTTTTCTTTCTGCTCGACGGCCATATAGCTTTTCAGGTTCTCGTAATCGATTCCGTGCCTCGCGGCGGTCTCCCTGAAGAGGGTTTCCCTCTGTGAAATCGACTGCTTCTCGTCGAAGCCTTCTTCAAATTCACGCTGGAGGTAATCAGTCCAGACGGCCGCAAAATCCTTTTCGGTCACCGGCTCAACGGCACAGGCCTGGAAAATAAAGAATGCACACAGATATAAAACTGAAAATCGTTTCACGCTGATCTCCCGAATGTCGCGATCGGATTTATGGTACAAATCGGCAGGAAGGATTGTCGCCCGGCAGTCGTACCCTGTCAATGAATTAAATCGACCGCCTCCCCGGCGCACCGGTTGAGTATCTTTGCCGCAAAATCAGTGAGTATGCGGGCCGTCATCCCCCATATCTCGAAGTTTTTATAATAATAATGATAGACGTTGTACATGTGGCCCTCGAATTCGACCTGCTGCACTTTCGCGAATTCCCGGTTCGCGAAAATTGAAAGCGGCACCTCCACGTAGTCCTCGATTTCGTCACGGTTGATGGCATACTCATAGGGATGTGTGATGACGCCGATGTAGCTTAGCACGTGGAAACCGGCGATCGAAATGAAGTCGTCGAAGCGCCCAAGCACATCCACGTCGGCAGAACGCACGCCCACCTCCTCCTCGGTCTCGCGAAGCGCCGTGCGGAGAAAATCGCCGTCGCTTTCATCATACCCCCCGCCGGGCAGCGCCATCTGCCCCTTGTGCGTGCCGACCTTTTCCGTCCTTTTGGTCAGCAGAACATTCGCCTCTCCTTCCTTGTTCATGATGAGGATCATCACCGCCGCGGGGCGGAGGGCCCTTTTTTGAATCGCGCGCGGCGAGTGAGCGGAGAGCCGTTGCCGCAGATCTTCCTTGAAAGCGTTGAAATCATCTTCGCTTTGAAAGTTCATTTTCATACAGGTCTCCACCATAAATATCATTGATAAGGATAGCAGGGAATTCAACGACCTCAATCCGGTAGACCGCCTCCGGCCCCAGTTCCGCGAAGGCCAGCACCTCTGACGACACGATCCTCCTCGCGAGATACGCGCCCGCGCCGCCGAACGAACTGAAATATACCGCTCCGCCTTCCATCATGACAGCGCGCGCCTCGGCGGATCTTTTACCCTTGCCGATAAAGCCTTTGATCCCGGCAGCGCACATCGTCCCGGTAAACGGATCCATCCGGTATGACGTAGTGGGGCCGGCCGAGCCGATCGCCCGGCCGGGCGGCGCCGGGCTTGGCCCCATGAAGTAAATAACCTGGCCCCGGGGATCGAACGGCAGGCCTTCCCCGTTATCAATCATGCCGCGCAGGCGCTCGTGCGCCCTGTCGCGCGCCACGTAAAGCGCGCCCGAGAAAAGCACCGCGTCGCCCGCGCGAAGCGGTCTGACCGCCTCCTCGTCGAGCGGGGTGGCGAGATGTATCCACTTCACAGCACGGCCTCCGCGTAGCGCAGCGAATGGCAGTTGAGGTTGAGCGCGACGGGAAGCGTGGCGATATGGGTCGGAGCCTCTTTAATGTACACCGCTGCCGCGGTGGAAGCCCCGCCGAAGCCAAGGGGGCCCACTCCCGTGGCGTTAAGGCGCTCGAGGATCCGTCGCTCGAGATCGGCATAGGAGGGGTTCGCGTGGCGGCTCCCGATGCCGCGCAGCACCGCCCGCTTTGCATTCACGAGCGCCACGTCCGCCGTGCCGCCGATACCGACGCCCAGGAAAAGCGGCGGACACGGATTCGGCCCGGCTTCGATAACGCATGCCTCGATATGGTCTATTATGTCTTCCGTGGTGGCGGTCGGCCTGAACATCTTCAGGAAGCTCATGTTTTCCGAGCCGCCACCTTTCAGGTATACCGTAATGCCGATTCTATCGCCGGGGACTATCTCGGTATGGAGGAAACAGGGAGTATTGGTCCCCGTATTTTTACGCACCAGCGGATCGCCGACAACCGACTTGCGCAGGTACAGCCGTTGGTAGGCATCGCGCACGCCCGCGTCAACCGCGTCGTGCAGATGATCCCCCTCGAGCGACACGTCCTGCCCGATGTCGCAAAAGACGATCGCCACGCCGCAGTCCTGGCACAGCGGAAGCCGGTCGGCCGCGGCAATGTCCGCGTTCTCGACAAGCACGCCCAGCGCGTGCCGTGCCGTCTCGGACTTCTCCCGCTCCCGCATGGCCGCGTACAACTCCACGACCCCGGACGGCATCCCGAAGCTGGCCCGGCCCACCAGTTCCGACACCGTCCGGCCGATGAGGTCTACCGAAACGGGACGTTTAGGCGCCATTCCGTCTCCCCGCCGCGCCGTCGTCATTCATGACACGGTGATACTCATCCCAGGCGGCCTCTATCTCGCGGGCGGATTCCGGGTCGAGCTTTTCGATAACGAAGCCCGCGTGAATGATCACCTTGTCACCGACCACGACATCGGGCGTCATGGCGATATCAACGTATTTTTCAACGCCGTACGCCTCGGCGAGAGCGCGTGTACCCTCTATGCTTTTAACCGTCATTGGGATCGCAAGGCACATGGAGCATCTCTCCTTTTCCGATGTCATTTCGCAAGTGAGGACTGTACGCTTCCACTACCGGAGTATAGCATATCGTCATATTCCGTGCGTTCCGCCGCGCTCTAGCATATTCGCGGCAGTTGTTCTTCTATTAACAGGGGCAGAATGCGTCTTCCGCCGGTAGGTGTTTCAAGATAGGCCCTGCCGGGATAGGTGTCGCTTACGGTTCCGATGACCGCGGCATCCTTTCCTTCAGGATGCGATCGCATCAGATCGACGATTCCTCCGGCCTCCTCCCCGCGCACCACCATGAGCACCTTCCCCTCGTTCGCCGCGTAGAGCGGATCGATGCCGAGCATCCCGGAAACACCCTTCACCTCATCGCGCAGCGGCAGGCTCGTTTCGGCCAGACCGATGCCGAAATCCATTCCCTGAACGATCTCGTTCAGCACCGAGGCAACCCCGCCCCGCGTGGGATCGCGCATAAACTTGACACTCTCCGGGAACGCCGCAAGCACTTTGTCGACAAGCCGGTTCATCGGCGCGCAGTCCGAGACGAGTCCCCGGCTGAAGCTCAGATCGTTGCGGAGCGCCATAATGGCGATACCGTGGTCGCCGATGAAGCCGCTGATAATGACCGCGTCTCCGGGCACGATCGGCCGACGCTGCACCGCTCTCTCAAGTATACCAATACCCGCCGTATTAATAAATATTTTATCGGCCTTGCCCCTCTCCACGACCTTCGTATCGCCGGTTACGATCGAAACGCCGGCGCGGTCCGCCGCGCCCCTCATCGAAATCAGGATCCTCTCGAGCACTGCCGTTTCCAGCCCCTCCTCCAGAATCAGGGCGCAGCTCAGGTAGAGCGGCCGCGCACCCATCACCGCGAGGTCGTTCACCGTGCCGTTGACGGCGAGCGATCCGATCGTTCCGCCGGGAAACTCTATCGGCGTAATGGTGAAGGTGTCGGTGGTGAAGGCGATCTTCCCGGCACCGACGGAGAGCACCGCCGAGTCGTCCAGCTGCACGCTCTCCGGCCCCAGTACGCGACGGATCAATCCGCCGATCATCTCGTTCATGAGCTTTCCGCCGCTGCCGTGCCCCGAAAGTATCCGGTCCGCCATTACATCCCCCCGTATTTATAGTATGCCGAACACGGTCCCTCGGACGACACCATGCAGGGCCCCACGGCATTCTCCGGCGTACACGCCGTACCGAAGAGGCCGCACCCGGTGGGAATGATGAGTCCGCGCAGCAGGTCGCCGCAGCGGCAGCCGGGGTGCTGGCGCGGCGCCGGCGGATCGACGGGAAAGCGCCGCGCGGCATCGAAGCCCGCATAACCGTCGCGAAGCGCGAGCCCGCTACCGGGAATGACGCCGATCCCGCGCCAGTGCGCTTCGCACTCCTCGAAAACGTCGTACATGATCTCCCTGGCCTTCGGGTTCCCGCCGTCGCGGACCACGCGCGCGTACCCGTTTTCGACGACGTTCCGTTGCTCCCCGATCATACGCACCAGATTAATCGTGGACGTGATGAGGTCGTACGACTCGAAGCCCGCCACCACGCATGGCTTGTGGTACGACTCGGCCACGAAGCGCCACGGCTCCACGCCGATGATCGCGCTCACATGCCCCGGAAGGATGAATCCGTCGATGCGCGTTTCACCGGCGTCGAGCAGGGCCTTCACGGCGGGAGGGGTGAGCTTGTTACCGCACAGGATGGAAAAGTTCAAAATGTTCCGCTCGCGCGCCCGCCGCACCGCCACGGCCTCGGTCGGGGCCGTGGTCTCGAAGCCCACGCTGAGAAACATCACCTGAACGTCCTGATTCACGGCGGCGAACTCCAGAGCATCAAGCGGAGAATACACCACCTCGAGCCTCATCCCGGTCGATTTCTCACGCGCCAGCGAGCTGTACGAGGACGGCACCTTGACCATGTCTCCGAAAGTGGCCACGGTTACGCCATGGACGCGCGCGATCTCGATCGCCCGGTCCAGGTAATCGTTCGGTGTTACGCAAACCGGGCAGCCGGGGCCGTCAATAAGCGAGAGTCCCTCCGGAAAAACATCACGCACCCCTGAGCGGAAAAATTCGGTGGTATGGGTGCCGCAGACCTCCATAATCCTGAGGTCGCGCTCGAGGCGAAGGGACCGAAGCCCGTCCGCCATCTCCCTGATCCTATCGCTTTTCATGTTGTATGATTTCCCTGGCCACCGCAATCTGGCCGAGCGCCAGGCAGCCGTCGTTGAAGGGTATTTTTTCCGGAAGGTGGATGTCAAACCGTTTTTCCCGCAGGCCGTCGATGATGAGCCGAAGCAAAAGCCGGTTCTGAAACGCACCGCCGGAAAGCACGACATCGTTAAGGCCGTCTTTACCGCGTATGTTCTCCGCCATCGCGACGGCGATCCCGGCGATCGCCGCGTGAAACGCGCACGCCGTTTCCTCGACGCTTCTGCCGGAAAGGCGGAGCGTAACGACGCGCTCCACCAGCGACTCCGTCGAAATCACCGCCGGGAAGCCTGCCGAAACCGGGATCACCCAGCCGTCATCAATCCAGGTTTCCGCACCGCGGAGCGCCGCCTCCTCGAGCAGCATCGCCGCCTCGGCCTCGGCGCTCACCGATTTCGCTATCCCGAGTATGGCCGCCACGCCGTCGAAAATCCTTCCGATGCTGCAGGTCTCGGGGCAGTTGATTTTCTTTTCGATCACTTCGCACACCATCACCGCCTCTTTGCCGCGGCGCATGATTGGATAATCGTCACCGTAGCGCGCGCGCAGAAGGGCGATACCTATTTTCCACACGTCGCGGATGGCGCTCTCCCCGCCGGGAAGCGGGAAGTACGAGAAATGCGCCAGCCGCTCGAACTCCGTCCGGTCAGCGACCAGAAACTCGGCCCCCCACAGCCGCCCATCGGTGCCGTAACCGGTGCCGTCAAACGCTATACCGATGACACGACCCGCCAGGTTCCGTTCTTCCATGACCGAGACTATATGCGCGTGATGATGCTGTACGGCGATCCTGTGCATCCCCAGGGCTTCAAGCTCTCCGGCTATCGCCGAGGTGAAATACCCCGGGTGCCGGTCGCACGCGACCGTCCGCGGCTCGAACCGGTAGATCTCCCCGAATCGACGCATCTCAGCACGGTAGAGAGCGTTCGCCGACGGCGACTCGAGGTCGCCTATGAACTGCGACATGACCGCCGACCGTCCGCGCGCGAATGCGAAGCTGCTCTTTAAATCACCCCCGGTGGCGAAAACCTCCGGACCGTCCGCCGCTAGAAGCAGGGGTACGGGCACGTAGCCGCGCGAGCGCCGCGCGAAGAAGGGCATTCCTTTCTCCACGAAAAGGACGCTGTCATCGCTGAACTGCTCGATGTCCCTGTTATAGGTTATGAAAACATCCGCGATATTTCCAAGCTCTTCAAACGCCTGCCGGTCGCGGTAAATGATCGGCTCGTCCGCGACATTCCCGCTGGTCATGACAAGAACCAGATACCGGTCGACTCCGAAGAGCATATGCTGAAACGGCGTGTAGGGAAGCATGAGGCCGATGTAACTCAGGCCCGGGGCCACATGCCGGCTCACCAGTGACGCCTTCTCTTTCATGAGGAGGATCGGCCGCTCGTGCGAAAGGAGAAGCCTTTCTTCGATATTTCCAATTTCCAGGAACGATTCAGCCCTTTCGACGCTTCCCGCCATGATCGCGAACGGCTTGAAGGGCCGCCCCTTGCGTCGCCGCAGTTCAATGACCGCCGAGTCGCTTTCCGCGTCGCAGGCGAGCAGAAAGCCGCCGACGCTTTTAATGGCGATGATGCGTCCCTCCCGCGCGTACTCAACGGTCATCCGCGCTATTTCCATCGGGTCCGCCGAAAGCATCGTACCGCGGGCGTCATGAAGCTCGAGGCGGGGACCGCATGCCGGGCAGGCGTTCGGCTGGGTGTGAAAGCGCCGGTCGAGCGGATCACCGTACTCGCGGCCACAGATGTGGCACATGGTGAACAACTTCATCGAGGTGTTTTCCCTGTCGTAGGGAATGTCGCGCACGATGCTGAAGCGCGGGCCGCAGTTGGTGCAGGTGATGAAAGGATAACCGTAGCGCCTGTCGGCCGGATCCTTAAGCTCGGCGAGGCATTCAGCGCAGAGCGCGCTGTCCGGGGGTATGATGGCCGAGCGCTCATCGAGCTCTTCGCTTTTTTCAATATAAAAGCCATCATAATCGGCCGGCAGTTCATCTTCGATGCTTATCGAATCAACGCGTGACAGCGGCGGAGGGGCGCCACGTATCTCCTCGACGAAGGAGTCGAGGCTTGCCGTATCCCCCTGCGCGTGCACCAGTACGCCGCGGGTGTCGTTACGTACCGATCCCGTTATGCCGTATTTGAGCGCGACACGATAAACAAAGGGACGGAATCCGACCCCCTGAACGATGCCGGTGATGCGCAGGCGTATGTTCTGTCCGTTCTTCATATCAAAGTTACTTTGACATGAATACAATAGACCCGATGAGTCAATTATATTCCGTCATCTTCGCATTTCCATATATTTGACTTGTTTCAAAACTCGAGGATGATCGTTTCCCCGTTATGAAACAAGGTTATTGTGATTATTGGTTCCAAGGGGGGCAACCGGAAACCCGTATATATAGAGACTCCGGTCAATGCTTACAATACCACATCTTTAATCGCACTCAGCGGTCCATTAAACAATTTTATTATTGCGTTCGGGTGAACCTCCGGTACCATTGCTGCACCGGTTGAAGGGAATGACCAGAAATCACATGCCGTATATGAGGCCACCATGGAGATCAAGGTTCTTAAAGACATCCTCGCGTCGAACGAAAGCCGGGCGGAGGAGATACGCACACTCCTGAAAGAGAAAAAAATCTACATGATCGACCTCATGAGCTCACCGGGCTCTGGTAAGACCGCACTGCTCGACCGGATCATCGGCTCGCTTAAAAACCGCTACCGAATCGCCGTAATCGAGGGCGACATCAAGACCACCAGGGACGCGGAGCGACTTGCCGGGCACGACGTTCCGATCATACAGATTGAGACTTCGCTCTTCGGCGGGGACTGCCACCTGGAAAGCTCGTGGATACGCAAGTGCCTGGAGGGCTTCGATCTCGACTCGCTCGACCTGGTCATCATCGAGAATATCGGCAACCTCGTCTGCCCTGCCGAATTCGAGCTCGGCGACGACGAGCGGATCGTGGTGCTCTCCGTCACCGAGGGCGAAGACAAGCCGGTCAAGTACCCGCTCATGTTCAACTCATCGCACACCCTGCTCCTCAACAAGATCGACCTGCTCCCCCACCTGAACTACAGCGTCGACGAGGTTATGGCAAACGTAAAGCGAACCAACCCGAAGATGACGGTTTTCAGAACAAGCGCCAGGACTGGAGAGGGGATTGACGAGTTCGTCGCGCACCTTGCCGTCAATATCGAAAAGAAAAAACGCCAGCTGCACTGATTCCATAAAGCGCAACAGCGGCCGTTTGGCCGCTGTTGCGCTTTTGTTCCTCGTACCGGGATAAAGGCCCGGTCATGCTCTACGCATCCTTTTTCTTGAATTTCGACTGCAGGCTTCCTATCATGTTGAGAAGCTCTACGATATCCTTTATGTCCTCATCATCCGCGAAACGCTGAACGTCCGAAATGATAAGCTTTGCCTCGCCGAGCTGTTCAACCGCCTTTGCATATTTCGTCATGACTGCTCCTCCTGTGCTCTTGCCGCACTCCGGCCGGTCGCGGCGCGATCTTTCCCTTGATAGGGCATCCTGTAGGCGCCGACATCAATTTTGTCAATTATAAAAATAGATATATACAATAATAAATAAATAGTGACTCGTACAGGTATGCCCGCTCAAGGCTCATCCCGCATCATTCCGAAACAAACCGGCATTGATTCTTCGGACAGACGCATGTCACGGTTAGATGACAGCATGCGCTCGCACTCAAATTTCCTGCACCCCAGGGGACGCGATTCATAGATTGTACAACGGCCATTAGCACTAAGATGGATACAGGCCCGGAGCGATCCGCCTTTCGGAAGGATCAGGTCGGCCTGTTCACCTGTCTCCGGGAATCGGGGACAGCAGAGCAGGAGTTTTTCGTCCCATTCACACGTTTCGCATATATCCATAACGCCGCTGCAGCCGTTGGCTTTTTCTATCACGGGCAGAAACGCAACGTCAGTCAATCGAATAGATCGCCCTGTACGCCTTCCCCGCCCCGGGAGGTATCTCGGCAATTTCCTCGAAAACTATATCGGGAATCGCCCCCGCGGCCTCCCTGACGGCGCCCGTAACGAGGATCTCCCACGCTTTCGCGGTGTCCTCCCCAAGCTTGCTCGCGGCGTTCACCTCCGCGCCGAACACATCGGTGTCGCCTATGTGCAGCATCCTGCCGAAACCGAGCCCCACGCACAGGAGAACCTGTTCCTCCTCCGTCTTGTCCGCGTTGTACGTCTTGAGCACACGCTGCATATGAACCGACGCCTGGAGCGCCTTTTTCACGTTGCGGAAGATCACCAGGAAGCTGTCTCCTTCCACTTTGAGAAGTATTCCGTCGTGCTCCTCGATTATCGGGATCAGGATGCGCTCGGACTCGTAGATGGTCTGCAAAAAATGTATGATGCCGAATTTTGCCACCCCGCGCGAAAAGCCCGACAGATCGGTGAACATCACGCACCACTCCTCCCCGAAGAGGTCCCATATGCGTGCATCGATATTCTGCTTGTCCGCTCCCGGTTCAAGCCTCGTCTGTATCAGCCTTTCCAGCCGGTCCTCCGATGCCCCCGCGATTATCGATCGTCGATATACCATGGCCCCTCCTGTGCACTTTCTTTATTCAACGTACCCGAGAACGGCCCCATTGCAAAGAAGAAATTTGAGCGTAAACCAAAAAGGCGGGCGCCCTGCCGGGCGTCCGCCTTTTCCCGCCGGTACACGCTCTCAGCGAACGTCGTTTTTAAAACCGCGTACGATGATCAGCCCCAGAACCACGCAGGCGATGTTGATGAAGAGGTTGGAAACCAGGTCCATGGTCGAGGCGGCATAGACGCCGTTCTGATAGTTGAAGCACATGTCGAGCACGCCGAGGAAGAAAAGCGACCCCGCGCATACGAGGGAAATAGCCTTGCCCAGCGGATTCCCTTTGAAAAGCATTACCGAAGACACGATGAGCGCGAGCGCCATGATGATGTCGGGCACGGGAAACGCGTGTTCGTAGGCGAAGTAGCAGGGCGGAGGGTTCTCCGGCGCCATGCCGACGGTGAAGAAGCCCACCCAGAAAAGGATGAGTCCCAGCGCCATGATTAGCTGCAGTACTGCGATGGTCCTGATCTTTTTTTCCATTACCATTCTCCGGTCTGAAGATATGTGTCTATGGCCATTGCGGCCTTTCGTCCGGCTCCCATGGCGAGTATGACCGTCGCCGCGCCGGTGACGATGTCCCCGCCGGCGAACACGCCTTTTCTGCTCGTCTTCATGCTCTCGTCGTCGGCGACGATGTTACCCCATTTGTTGACCGAAAGGCCAGGCGTGGTCCGCGGTATAAGCGGATTGGGGCCGTTCCCAATCGCGACGATCGCCACGTCGACATCAATAGTGAATTCCGAGCCCTTCATCACGACGGGCCGGCGCCGTCCCGAATCGTCCGGTTCGCCGAGTTCCATGCGGACACACTCCACCGCCTTCAGTCTTCCTTTTTCATCTCCGATGAAGCGCACAGGATTGGTGAGCAGCTGGAAGAGCACCCCCTCTTCCTCCGCGTGATGCACCTCCTCGACGCGCGCGGGCATCTCGGCCCTGGAGCGGCGGTAGATGAGGTGCACCTTTTTACTGCCCAGACGAAGCGCCATGCGCGCCGAGTCCATCGCGACGTTGCCACCGCCGACCACCGCGATCGAATCACCGCGCGCGATGGGCGTATCGTATTCGGGGAATTTGTATGCCTTCATGAGGTTTGCCCGCGTGAGGTACTCGTTCGCCGAGTAGACCCCCTGCAGATTCTCTCCCGGAATCTCGAGAAAGAGCGGAAGCCCCGCTCCCGTACCGACGAACACTGCATTGAAGCCTTCCGACATCAGGTCATTGACCGTTCCCGCCGAACCCACCACACGGTTCAGCACGATTTCCACGCCGAGCTTCGCGAGCGCGTCGATTTCATACTGCACGATCGCCTTGGGCAGGCGGAACTCCGGAATGCCGTACACCAGAACGCCGCCGGCGCTGTGGAAGGCCTCGAAGACCGTCACGCGGTAGCCCATCTTGGCGAGCTCGCCGGCCGCCGTAAGTCCCGCGGGCCCCGAGCCGACGATGGCGACACGGCCATCCTTCCGCTCGGTCGCGGCCCGTATTTCGAGCTGTTCGCGCTCGCGCTCGTAATCCGCGGCGAAGCGCTCGAGCTTACCTATCGCGACCGACTCACCCTTTTTGGTGAGAACGCAGAGCTTCTCGCACTGCTCCTCCTGGGGGCAGACCCGTCCGCATACGGCCGGCAGGGAGTTGGTCATTTTAATAACGCGGATGGAGCTGAGAAAATCACCATCGCGTATCGCCTTAATAAATCCCGGAATATCGACGCGCACCGGGCAACCGTCCACACAGGTCGGCCGCTTGCACTGAAGGCAGCGCGACGCCTCCAGGCGGGCGGTCTCATCGGAGTACCCCAGCGGCACCTCTTTATAGTTCCGCACCCGCTCTGCGGGCGGCTGCTCGGGCATGGACTGGCGGGGTACCTTATCCTTCATGACCCACCTCCGCCAGCCTGCATTTGTGCTCCCGCATCGAAACGGCTTCCTCATCCTTGTATGTATTGAGCCGCATCATAAGCTCCTCGAAATTAACCTGGTGCCCGTCGAACTCCGGGCCATCGACGCAGGTAAAGCGCTTCTCGCCGTTCACCGTCACGCGGCATCCGCCGCACATCCCGGTGCCGTCCACCATCACCGAGTTCAGGCTTACGAGGGTCTTAATCCCCGAGGGCCGTGTGAGCTCGCTCACCGCCCTCATCATTGGCACGGGGCCGATGGCGACCACGATGTCAACCTTTTCCGCCGCCATGATCTCGCCGAGCGCCTCGGTCACGAAGGCCTTGCGGCCGTGGCTGCCGTCGTCGGTGCAGACGATCAGCCGCTCGCTCACCTCTGCCATCTCCGTTTCGAGGATGAGCAGATCCTTCGTTCGCGCGCCGATAACGCCGATCACCTTGTTTCCCTCGCGGTGCAGCGCGGCGGCTATCGGGAAAATCGGCGCGACCCCGATCCCCCCGCCGACACAGACCGCGGTGCCGAATTTTTTAATCTCCGTCGGATGTCCCAGCGGACCGGCGACATCTTTCAGGTGGCCGCCCGCCTCCAGGCGCGCCATGTTTTCCGTCGTCTTCCCGACGATCTGGTAATAGAGCGTGATGGTTCCCTGCGCCATGTCCACGTCGGCGATGGTGAGCGGTATTCGCTCGCCGTATTCATCGATCCGGAGCATGATAAACTGGCCCGGCCTGCGGTACCTTGCCACGTCAGGCGCGTCCACGATCATTTTCCCGACGTTCGGTGATATTTTTTCGTTCAGTCGTATATAATGCACGGCGCACCCCATGATGAGAATACGAACGCACTGTAATGCGATCGCCTTTAATTTTACGAAGCCTTTATCACTGTCCCCTTCATCCAGCGGACACGGCAACGGAATCGTCAAAATGCACACGACCCCTGTGGCTCCGGGAAAGCAAATAAATAGTATCACTAATCGGATGATCTTTTGTATGTCAATAGGTTTTCGCGCAGGCCGGCGCGCATGAGGTGTAAATTAAATTTCGGGGAATACGCTGTCATCGCGAGCCCCGACCGTAGCGGGGCGTGGCAATCTCGCCCTTTAGTATATTCATCACACGCTAGATTGAGAAGAGCCTGGAGGCCGGAAGGCATTTATGGGCATCATTGAGCCCGCGGCATCATTCCGGATTGAAGCCGATGCCGCGAACCTTCGGATGCCGCCGAATTATCTTTACTCTGGTATCTACTGCTTCCCTATAATTACGCGCAGGGCTTTCGGATCGACCTTGTAGCCGCCCGACACCGTCAGATGGCCCTTGTAAAGGTCCGAGAGGTCAGTGATCTTCGCGATGAACCACGAGTTTGTCCTCGCCTCTTCCTTATTTTCGGGTGCGCGATACACTCCCTCGTCGCCCTGGGCATCAAGCATGATAACCACGGCTCCCAGTTTCAGGTCGGCTTTCGTCGCAATGCGCGTCTGCCAGTAGTTTTTTGTCCACATTTCGCTTCCGTCCCCGACCTGCATAAACTCGGCCTCGTTTTTAGTCTCGGCCGTGGCGGGTGTCTTCATCTTGGAGAGCTTGACATACATCCATGCCTGGGTTTTATACGGCTCCTTTGATATGAAATAATCGTCCGCTTGAATATAATGCTCGTCCTCCTCGGCAAAAAGCGCCCCGGAAACCGCGATGAACGAAAGAAGCGTAACAAGCATGATAAACTTATTGAAGAAATTAATCCGCGACATACAATCCTCCCCGATAATGGAATTAATACCGCACTGCGTCGTAAAACGTGGTTTACGCCTGCTAATTTTCCCCTCCGCCTCCGGCACGAGGAGGCTCCAGAGTTCAACTCCGCCCGTTTGATTACCACACACCGGCAAATACCCTTCGAAAGGCCGGCTTTGCCATTGAGCCGGCATTGATCCAAAATAATCAAATTATATTCAACCGTCCATATCATTTTTAAAACACGGCAAAAAGGTTCATTAGCGGACAATCGGAGAATAAAAATTTGACAGGCTCTTGTTACGGTGTCTATAATTCACTGAAAGAACACTGAAAGGATAAGCACTCCCATGGCAATCATGAATCGCGTCGAAGGAAAGGAAAAAGGAACCATCGTACTGTATGCCCTGAGCACCTGCGTCTGGTGCAGGAAGGCCAGGGGGCTGCTGGACGAGCTCGGCGTCGCCTACGAGTATGTGTACGTGGACCAGCTGCCCCGCGAGGAGAACACCGCGGTCAAGGACGAGATGCGCCGCTGGAACCCCCAGGGCTCTTTTCCGACCATTGTCATCGACAACGACCGCTGCATCGTGGGTTTCGACGAGGACAAAATAATGAAGGAGATCGGCCGATGAGCGGCGGCCCCGTCGGCCGGGACGAGATCGAAAAGCTGTACCGCCGCCTCTACGACGAGGCCGAGGCCGGCGGCTATCATCTCAACCCCGATCACGCCTTTACCATGGACCTGATCGAGGGCCTCCTCGTTAACGACCGGCGGTACGGCTACATGTCCTGTCCCTGCCGGCTGGCGTCGGGAGTAACGGCAGAGGACCTCGATATCATCTGTCCCTGCGACTACCGCGATCCCGATCTGAACGACCACGACGCCTGTTACTGCGCCCTGTACGTCTCTCAAAAAGTACTGAGCGGGGAACAAGCTGTTCGCCCCATCCCCGAGCGCCGTCCTGACCTAGGTAAACGCGGAGCCGCCGCCCGAAAGAGCGCCGAAAACGTCGCTTCGGGAGCGCTCCCCTATCCCGTGTGGCGCTGCAAGGTGTGCGGATACCTCTGCGCACGGGAAAACCCTCCTGAAGCTTGCCCTGTCTGCAAGGCAAAAAAAGACCGCTTCGAGCGCTTCATATAGCATTGAACCGGTTTTTTTCTTGACACTCAGGAGCCCGCATCAAAGGTATCAAAAGATTTCCGTTCTTTTATAGGTCTTTATCCGATGTCAGCCGTTCCGCGTTATTCCCGCGCACGCCTTCTTTTTACAGCCGATAAAGGAACTCATTCTTCTCATCCATACAGGGGGTCTGCAATGCAGAGAGAACCATTGACGCGCCACAAGGGCGTTCTGGAGTGGGTCGACGAAATAGCCCGACTCACCACGCCCGATAAAATACTCTGGATCGACGGATCCGAAAAGGAAAAAGACGAGTTGACGCGCGAGGCCTTCGGCACGGGCGAACTCATCGAGCTCAACCAGGAAAAGCTTCCCGGATGCGTCTATCATCGCACTGCGGTGAACGACGTCGCGCGCACTGAAAACCTCACGTTTATCTGCACCTCAAAAAAAGACGACGCCGGCCCCACCAGCAACTGGATGTCACCGACGGACGCTTACGAGAAGCTCGGGGCCATCTTCAGCGGCTCCATGAAGGGGAGAAAGATGTATGTCCTTCCATTCATTATGGGGATTCCCGGATCCCCCTTCAACAAGGTCGGCGTTGAAATCACCGACAGCATCTATGTCGTGCTCAACATGCGCATTATGACCCGCATGGGTGAGCTTGCATGGAGAGAACTGGGTGATAACGGGGAGTTTACCCGGTGCCTCCACGGCAAGGCCGACCTGAATCTCGACCGCCGTTTTATCTGTCACTTCCCCGAGGACAACGCCATTTGGAGCGTCGGCTCCGGTTACGGCGGGAACGTCCTCCTGGGAAAGAAATGCCTGGCTCTGCGCATAGCCAGCTACCTCGCGCACAACGAGGGCTGGTTCGCCGAACACATGATGATCGTCGGGGTCGAGAACCCCGAGGGAGAGGTCGCCTATATCGCGGGGGCCTTCCCGAGCGCCTGCGGCAAAACCAATCTCGCCATGCTGATTCCTCCCGGCAGCATGCCCGGATACAAGGTTTGGACGGTCGGCGACGACATCGCGTGGATGCGCGTGGGCGATGACGGACGCCTCTATGCCATCAACCCCGAGTACGGGTTTTTCGGCGTGGCGCCCGGCACCAATTACAAGACCAATCCCAATGCAATGGAGACGGCCAAAAAGAACACCATATTCACCAACGTTCTTCTAAAAAAGGATGGAACAGTCTGGTGGGAGGGTATGGACGGCCCGGTACCCGACGAGGGCATCGATTGGAAGGGCGATCCCTGGACAAAGGAATCGACCGAGCCCGGTGCCAATCCCAACAGCCGCTTCACCGCCCCTGCCGGCCAGTGCCCGAGCATTTCGAAGCACTGGGAAGACCCGAAGGGCGTCCCCATCTCCGCCTTCCTCTTCGGCGGACGCAGGGCGAGCCTGGCCCCGCTGGTCTACGAATCGCTCAACTGGCAGCACGGCGTCTTCGTGGGCGCCACCATGGCCTCGGAGCGGACCGCCGCCCAGTACGGAAAGCTCGGAGAGGTCCGGCGCGACCCGATGGCCATGATCCCCTTCTGCGGTTACAACATGGGGGATTATTTCAAACACTGGCTCGCGATGGGCAAAAAACTTTCCAGCGCCCCTCGGATTTATAACGTCAACTGGTTCCGCCAGGACGAAAGCGGAAAATTCCTCTGGCCCGGGTTCGGCGAAAATCTTCGCGTTCTGAAGTGGGTCATAGACCGCTGTTTCGACCGGGTCGACGCGCAGCAAACGCCGATCGGTTATGTGCCCAAACCGGGAGATATAAATATTGAGGGGCTGGATATCAGCGCCGGCACGATGCAGGGACTCCTGGGAATCGACAGGGGCCAGTGGGTCGAAGAACTCAAGGGGCTTCGGGAATTTTTCGAAAAATTCGGCGACCGCCTCCCGAAGGAACTCTGGGATGAGTATCACGCGCTCGAAAAACGGCTCGCGTAATCAGTAAAAGGCTGACTCGACAGGGCCCCCGCAAGGGGGCTTTGTCGTTACTGGCGGAAGCGCTGCGCCATCGGTATTCGCCGACCGATACCGAACGCCTTCGTGGTCACCTTGAGCCCGGGCGGGGCCTGGCGCCGCTTATACTCGTTGCGGTCGACCTTGATTAAAATATCGCGAACAATCTCCGCCGGAAAGCCATCGGCGATGATTTCGTCCGCGGACATGGCACGCTCGATATAGCGCTCGAGGATGCCGTCGAGCATGGCGTACGGCGGCAGGCTGTCCTCGTCCTTCTGGTTTTCGCGGAGCTCGGCCGAGGGCGGCTTCTCAATGCTGGAACGGGGAATTATTTCTCCACCGCGATTGATGTGCTCCGCAAGCCGGTACACCAGCGTCTTCGGAAGGTCGGAGAGTACCGCAAGCCCTCCCGACATGTCGCCGTACAGCGTGCAGTAGCCCATGGCAAGCTCGGACTTGTTCCCGGTCGTGAGCAGCAGGCTCCCGAACTTGTTGCTTGCCGCCATGAGGATGTTGCCCCGTATGCGCGCCTGGATGTTCTCTTCGGCAACGTCCTCCGGCCGTCCGGCGAAAATCCCGGAGAGCAGGTCTTTGTAGGCTCCATAGAGTCCACCGATAGGGATGGTCTCCACGCGAATAGCGAGGTTCGCCGCGAGTTCGACGGAATCGTCGACACTGCCCCGCGACGAAAACGGTGACGGCATGGTAATCCCCATAACATTTTCATTTCCAAGCGCCTGAACTGCAAGTGCCGCGGTAAGCGCTGAATCGATGCCTCCCGAAAGCCCAACGACAATGCTCCTGAAGCCGCATTTGTTGACGTAATCCCGAAGCCCCAGAACCAGCGCCAGCCGGATATCCTCGAGTTCGTCTTCCCTCGGAAAGGGACCCGTCCCGATGGAGGCATCATCGACAACGACAAGGTCCTCCGCGAAGCGCGCGGCCCTTGCCGCAAAAACGCCCTGCGCGTCGACCATGAAGCTGTTGCCGTCGAATATCAGGCTGTCATTACCGCCCGCCTGGTTGACGTATACCACCGGCACGGCGTTCTTGCGTGCGACTGCGGAAATCATGGCCCATTTGACGGCGTTCTTTCCCCGCACATAGGGCGATGCGTTAATCGAAACCAGCAGATCGATCCCCAGGTCGACCAGGCTTTTCACCGGATCAACGTGATATCGCCTCATGGCCGGCGAGGCGTCGGCGTAATCGAGATCGTTCCAGATGTCCTCGCAGATGGTGATGCCGATCGACCGTCCGCCGTATAAAACCGGCTCCTGCCGGCGTGCGGGCGAAAAGTACCGCATCTCGTCAAAGACGTCGTAGGTGGGAAGAAGGGTTTTATGATGGCGCGAAAGGACGCGACCGTCGGCCAGGAACGCCGCGGAGTTGAAGAGCATCGGACTGTTCTCGCGGTCGTAATCGACATATCCGCATATGGCGGCAATTCCGCTGCAGGCCGTGGCAACGGCCTCAAGCGAGGCCAGGTTGTCGTCGATCAGTCGGTGATTCTCCAGTAGATCCATCGGCGGGTAACCGATCGTTGCCATCTCCGGGAAGACGACCAGCTCCGCCCCCAGATGTTTCGCCCGCTCGATGCAGGATACCAGCTTCGCGCGGTTTCCTTCAATGTCGGCAATCACGGGATTGGTCTGTGCAAGCGCGATCCTCATTCCGACCTACCTTGTCATGAATCCGCGTACGGCATGGCGCAGCTTTTCCCTGAAGACCGGATCGGTCTCCACCACGTACTGGTCATAGAGCGGAAGCATCGAGGCCCTGTCGCCCGTGCGCATCAGCGCGTAGAGTGCCGCAAGCCTCACATAAAGGCTCGTCTCGGTGCAGACAACTTCCTGGAGTTTTACGGTAACCGCCCGGGCGCCCCTGAATGCGCCGAGCGAGTTGCAGGTTTCCGCCCTCACACGGTAATCGGCATCGCTCAGCGCCGGCATAAGCAGGCCGATCGCACGGGCATCACCGATATCGCCGCAGGCCAGTGCCGCCCTGATTCGCAGTGTTACATTTGCATCCGAGGAAAGCACCCGCTCGATACCCCTGAAGCCGCCTCCGTTACGCGTGACGATGAGCGCATCAATCAGCAGTTCCTTTATCGCATCGTCATCCTCGACCGCAAGCTGGGCCGAAACGGCGGACGACGCGGCCGGGGACCGGAATTCCAGAAGAGCCAGGGCGGCCGCAAGGCGGATATCCCTGTTCTCGTCGCCGAGGGCGCGCAACAGCACATGGATCGAGGCCGCGTCGCGAAATTTTCGTATCAGCTCGATTGATTTAATGCGCACTTCCCAGTTCGGATCGGAAAGCGCGAGCGTTCGTACGATCGGCATGTTCTCGGCGAGGTTGTTGTGCTCGGTGCATTTAAGCGCGTAATAACGGACTGACTTGTTCTCATCTTTCAGAAGATCTCTCAGCAGGTAGCCCACCCTGCGGTCGTACAGGTGATAAATCGCCTCCAGCGCATAAACACGATATATCGGATCGGGGTTTCGTGTCATATTAAGGATATAGGGGAACATGCGGTCATCTCCCAGCTTCGAGAGCGCCTTTATGGTGCTCTCCCGCACGGTGGAAAATGGGCTGGCAAGCTCCTCAACGAGCGCGGCCACGACACGCCGGTCGTCCGAAGCGGCCATAACGTCGATGATTCTTTTTTTAACGGGGAACGAACTGCTCTGCCGCAGCAGATCCATCCACAGGGGGGACACGCTTCTGAACGGATACCGGGAGAGGGCGTCGATCGCGCGGTCCTTACGCTCCATATCTCCGTCGTTTAGCACGGTATCCTTCAGCAGCGGGAGGAGATCTCCTGGCCGTTTCGTTTCTATGTAGCGCACGGAGCGCTCATACTCTTCGTGCGCGCCACGCACTATCGCAGAATGAAGCGAGGCTGCGGTCTGTTCACCGGCCGCCTGAACGGCCGTGACGAGTATGACTGCGGCCAATGCAGATAGTATCGGTAAAACCTTATTTCTCATGGGATTCTTCGGCGGTCAGCCGGCCATTATTTCCGAAGGGCGGACCATGGGTGTATTGAATTGCACGCCGCATTTTTGTCAATAAATAAGAAAACCCGGGACATGATCCCGGGCCCGGCGCCGCCGAAACATGCCGGAGGCTATTTCATCACGCCGTAGAGGTAGTTCGCCACAACGGCATCGAGCACGTCCTTTTCAAGAACGTTCGCCTTTTTTCTGTCGAAATCATAGACCACGTACATAACCGCGCCGATGAGCATAAGCGCCGTCAACTCGGGATTGATGGTCTTTTTGTACACACCTTTCTTCTTGATCTCATCCATGTCGCGCGTTACGACCTTGGTGGCATACTCCAGGAATTTTTCGACCCGCTGCACCACTTCCTCGTCAATTCCCACGATGTCCTTGTATATCAGCTTTATGACGATGGGCTCGCTCATGATCACGTTGATGCAACCGTAGATGCGCTCCGCCACGAACTTTAGAACCGATTTCTGCGCCGGATTTGTCTTTAAAAAATCCTTCAGGTCGTCCGGATCGAGGATATCATCAATGTTTTCCTCGACCGACTCGAGTATCGCGTAGAGTATTTCGCGCTTGTTGCCGAAATACTGGTACACGGTCCCCCGGGCGATGTTGAGCTTTTCGCACACCTGTCCGATATGAGTGCTCTGGAAACCGTTCTGGATGAACATCTCCTTCGCCGTATCGATTATCTGCTGCTTTCTTTTCTGACCTTTCGCAGGCATCTCACTGCTCCTTCACCGAAAATTTCATTCGCCCCCGAGCCCGCTTTCGCCACAGCCCCGGCGCTGCCTGATCCTCTTCATCTCGTTCCGAATGGGCACCAGCGCTTCTCTGAGCTCTTGCATGACAAGGTCGGCCCTTTCCTGTATCTCTCTGCTCATTTCAAATTGACTTTTATAATATCCGAAATATGACCGGCCGACCACCTTGTTGCCGACTGTGAAACCCCATCGTTTTACGTAAACGCACCTCTTTTACCTTTTCGTAGCAAGTATATCAATATATGAACACATATCGAAAAAATCACTAAAAATATTAAATATTAACAAAATATTTTAATAGTCAAATTTATCAATAATATTATACATCATTCCTGGACTGATTAGATATATAGCAACATCGCGCGATATATGTCAATTAGAACAATAATATTATTTTTGTTCCGGTAAAAAACCGGCACGGCAAAGCCCAGAAACTGCGATAATAATATTTTTATAGATAAATACAAAATAAGTAGGGTAATTATACGTCAACAACTTTTCACCGGCTTCCAGAAGCAGCCAGTGCCGGTCACCCTTACAACGGAAGAGCACGGCGCCGCCGTGCTCTTCCGTATTCAACAAAAATGTCCCGACTTTATGGCCGCTAAACCATGCGGTCAACATTGGCACCGATCCGCTCGTCCTGTTTGACCTGTATCTCGGCGCCAATGAGCATATAGAGGAAATTTTTCACCTCATCGAGGTCCATCATCACCTTGTCGTAATCGAATTGTGGCGCCTCGGTCCTCAGTCCTGAAGCGGCCCTCGCGTTAACGGCGAACATTCTCTCATCGATCGCTGCGGATCGCACCGAGGGGAAGCCGGGGATAACCGATGTGACATCCATTTCAGCACCTCCTTCCGTGGAGTACTTCTATTATACCATCGGCATTTTTTAATAATATTGAAGAATATTTTAAAAAAATCCGGGCTAAAAAAGAGGGAATTGAAGTCGGAAACGCCCTTACCCACGTTTCCCCGGGCGCGTGCCCAGGAGCTCGGCGATGTGGGCCTTGATCTCGGTCGATTCGGGCATCCTGGCAAGCGCCTTTTTATAATGGTCCCTGGCCGTCCTGGCCTGGCCACGCTTCATGCAGACATAGCCCATTGTGTCGAGATAGGCCGGATGAGATGGTTTTGCCTTCAGCGCAATCGACGCGTGGTCGGCGGCCTCGGCGAGGTCCCCGCCGCTTTCGGCAATCAGAAAGGCAAGAGAATTGTGGGCGTTCCAGTTGCGTGGATCGATGCCGATTATCTCGCGGTATGACTCAATCGCCTCGTCGTAGCGTCCCGTTTTCTCGCGGCAGTATCCTCTCATATTGAGAGCGGCGGCGTCCCTGGGCGAAAGCCCTATGCTTGTTTCGAGCAACCGCTCCGCCGCGGCATACTCCCCGTACATGATGAGGCAGTAGGCCAGGAGCTTGCGAACGGTATTGATATCCACGAACACAAGAGGCAGGTCGATAACCCGCCTGAAGTATTCGGCCGCGCTTTTATACAGTCCGGTGCGCGCATAACAGATGCCCAGGTTGTAGAGAACCTCCGGGTTGTCCCGGTCGAGGGCCTCCGCCGCCCTGAGGTCCTCCATGGCATTCCGGTAGTCATTTATCACGCTCTTGCTGAGCGCGTCCGCCAGAAACCTCTTTATTTTGCCGTCAAGCCCTATGTCAGCCATGGGCGCCCTGTCCCGAAAAACGCCGTATGAATGAATGGTCTGTGCAGTCGAGATGGAGCGGCGTTATCGAAATATATCCATTTCGCAGCTCCACCGCATCGCTCCCCTCAAGTTCATCACTTTCGATCCTTCCCGTCATGCGCATGTGCATTACATTGCCACTGCTTCCCGTAATGCTGTACGAATCGCGGTAGCGGCGCTTTCCAAGTGTTGTATAGCGAACCCCCGCAATACGCTTATCGGGCAGGTCCGGATAATTAATATTGAGAAACAACGGACCGCGTTCGGCCAGCATTCGGTACTCGTCAAGGTACGCCGCCATAAAGCCCGCCGCCGCGCCGAAATAGTCCGAAGACCCGATACAATCGAGCGAAAGCGCGATACCGGAGACCCCGAAAATGAACGCCGTCCTCGCACCGGCCGTCGTTCCTGAAAAATAGACGTCGTCACCGAGATTTGGACCGTGGTTGATGCCGGAAATGACCAGATCGATCGAGGGGATGATCCCGCCGTGCAGCCCCACGTTCACGCAGTCGGCGGGAAAGCCGTCCAGGGCGTAGCGCCCCTCGGAGAGCATCTCCACGCCGAGGTCGTTACGTACCGTTATCGCGTTCGAACACGCGCTCCTCTCCGTGTTCGGCGCGATTACATAAACCCCATGCTTCACGGAGAGCGCGTCACCGAGCACCGTAATCCCTTCAGAATGAATACCGTCGTCGTTCGTGAGAAGTATGTTCATCGCAGCCTGTCACCATTTGCCCGTACTGTTAAGCGGAACGGCCGGGGGCCGCCCGCGCGGAATTGCTATACGATAGCGCCATCGTGCGCACTTGCAATAATTAAATTTGCTCCCGGAGATTTTCAACGCGCTTTATTCATAAAACATTGACAACCATCGACCATTCACGCTACATTCATGATCGGGCCGTTGAATGGCCGGGGCAACCACCATAAATCCAGACTTTGCGGCCAGTGCAGTATTGAGAATGTTCGAATCATTACGTTTTGAGACGCCTGATTCACCGCAAGAACCTATCGGGACCCGTCAGGGTCCCGCCTGGAGATAACGATGCCGGTCTATGAGTTTAAATGCGTCGATTGTGGAGCCAAAGAGAGCGAATTGCGAAGGATGGGTGATTTCTCGCCGCCGTCCTGCTCCCGGTGCGGTTCTCCTAGGACCGAAAAAATCTTTTCCATGTTCGGCGGTTCCGGTTCGGTGGGAGGGGACTGCAGCGGTTGCGCACCCTCCCACCCGGGCGCCTGAAGCTCGTGCCGCTAGTCCGGTACGGACTGCACGAGCCGACTTTTCCGGCCGGATACCCCGCCGGGATATCGAACATTTTACTTGACTTTATTAAATTATACTTTATGATTCCGCGTAAATGGAATTGTTGCGCAATTCGGGATAACGGCCTCCGCAGTCCCGGCATTGGGCTGACACCGGTGCAGAAATCCGGTCGTATAACAGGCCACATCAGCATTATTGTACCGTGCACCGGTTTAAAACGACTTTTAGGGGATGGAGCGAAAAATGGCAAAGGGATGGCGAATCGTCGGCATACTCATCTTCTTATCGGTTTTCGCGGTTATGCTCAACGCGCAGCAGGCCGAGCCTGCAAAAGAATTCAATCCGCTGTATAACCCGCTGCAGGTAATCCAGCGGCTGAGCTATGACAATTTCAAGAGCATAAAGCTGCTACACACCGCAATAATCAATTTCGGCGGCGGCGAGGCCGAGTTCGACCGGCTCGTTAACGATTACGCGGAGGCCACTTCCTATTATTTCAGAGGCAGCATGGTGGAATCGGCCAATCTTTACACGAAAAACGAGAAGGACATCCATGCCGTCGGGATGAAGCTCGCGCAGAAATTCAAGGATGATACGGAAGCCCTCCACCGCGAGATCATAAAGCAGCACGTCAAAACAAACGTGAAGCTCTCACTCAAGGGCGCGAAGACCGATCCCACCGCGGAGCTCCTCGTATCCAACGGGGCGTTCGGTGTCAATAAAGCCGGCGATTTGTACGAGCGCGCAAGGCCGGTGGAATCCATTTATTACTATCGTCGGGCCAAGGAGTCCTGTTTCAAATACTACGAACTGGCGAAGGAGCCGCTGCCCGACCGATATAAAAAAGACGTTGTGGATGCACAGAACAAAATATATACATCGAAGGAAAAAGAGAAGTAGCTCAGTCGTCGTTCTTTACCAACTCGCGATCGCGCTTCAGAAGTCTCAGCGCGAGGACTCGAATCTCCGCATTCTGGTGCAGTAGCAGCGAAGTCGCCCGTTTACGGGTGAGTCCATCGAGCTTATATCCGTGAAGGCCCTTCAACAGGGCCCGCAGCAGCGTGTGTTTCGTTGTCACTTCATCATCGAGCATCGCGGCAAGGGCACGGTAAATCCGCTCATCCCTCACCGAAAGATGCTCAATGGCCGCCACCTTCACGTTTATGCTGGGATCGTCCAGCGCCTGAAGAACATAGGGCACCGAAACATACTTGATGGCGAAGTCCTCTATCGAGAGCAACCCCTTTACGCTTTCCTCGCGGAGGAGCCAGTCATCGCTTGAAAGCCCCTTCGCGAACACAACCGCGTCCCTCGGATCGCGAAACCCCCGTAAAACCCCGATAGCCCGCCAGCGTACGCTATTGTTCTGCTCGTACTCGGCGAGCGCGCGTATCTGCCGACGCGCCTTCTTATTCTCCGTCTTTTCAAGGCTATCGAGCGCTTCGGTCCGCACCAGTGTGTGGCTGTCGTTCAGGGCCTTTATAAGGGTCTCCTCCACCTCACGGATCTTGTAGGACGCCAGCTCCTTCACGGCACTTCGCCGCACCTGCCAGCTTGCGCTTTCATAGCGCGCGACCGTCTCGCGTATTTTCTGACGGTCTTCCTTCTTCAGCTGGGGTCCGCCACCCCCGCAACCGGCATGCAGTGAAAACGCCAGTACGAGCGTCACAGCGGCAAAAGGTCTAATCATCGCATCGATCGGTTAGAAATCCCGTTTTCTTAAGATACCATCGAGGAGCCCCTCATCCCGCTTGTTGCGGATGATGATCCTGCTACGCTCATCGATATCATAATAATCAAACCAGGATTTCAATATTTCACCGGGGACCACCCGCGGCGCGGTTGGCGGGACATCCTTTTTAACGCTCACCTCTTCCCGTTCCTTGACCATGAAGGCCTTTATAATGTCCTGGTTCGAGCTTGCCACTTCCACCTGCCCCTCGAAAACGACCAGCTTCGTCTCCTGCCTGCCGGCAACCACGCCAAAGTCCGTTCCCCGTACTCCGGCCACGGCCGTCGGGGTCCTGAGCACGAGCGAGCGGCTCCTGAATGTCTTCTTCATGGTGATACGGAGCTTGCCGGTGACCACCTGGATGCGTGTGGGAGGATCGGTTTCGGCCATTTTGAGACCGGACAGGTTCAGCACCGTCATCTCGCGTACGAACAGTTTGCTTCCGTCATTGAGAAGGAGCTCGGCATACGAGCGGTTTCCGGTACGGATACGGTGGTCATCGGTAACCGTAGCCCCTATCGGCGGAACGAACTTTCCGCCTCCCCCGATTGAGGTGATATCGACATCACCGACTATCGAGACGATCCTTCCTATGTTTTGCTGTGCCGCGGCCGGCAGAGCGCCGGCAAGTATAATGAGCGCACCAACGAGAATACGTTTCATAATCGCCTCCATTGCATCAGGGGATGCATTGAATCTGAATCAATCCCGGATGTATCGCTTCGCCCGGGCATATAACCGTGAAATTGGCGATGCCGTGTCCCGCACCTACTCTTATCCCCGGCATGTCCCTTAAGTGTAAGCCCAAATTCGTCAACGGGCAACTATTTACATGACCGCCACGATCACCATGGTATCTGCATGTGTTCGACAGCCGATCGGGACTTTCGTCCTGTTTTACCGTCACTCCCATTCCAGGAGGCGGGCGCTTACGGGCGCCGGTTTATGATGCCATACTGGATCAGGAACTTCCTGGTCCTCACCACATAGTAGCGCGTCTCGCTGAACGGAATGAATTCCGTAAAATAATCGGAATCTTCCCCCGCCATCCTGGCGCGCCATTTCTGCACGTTGCCCGCTCCCGCATTATACCCGGCGACGACGAAGTCGAAGTTACCCTTGAACATCGAATGCAGGCCGGCGATGTATCGCGTACCGAAGCGTAGTGACGTACAGGGGTCTTTAAGGTCGTACTCGTAGACACCGAGCCCGCTGGCAATCCCCCGGGCCGTCGCCGGCATGATCTGCATCAGCCCGACCGCTCCGGCGGAGGACACCGCTTTGGGATGGAAGAGCGACTCCGCCTTCATGACGGCATAGATGGCATTGGGGTTTACCTTGAATTTTTTCGCCGATTCTTCCACGCACGTAGCAAATGGAGTCGGGAGGAGGCGCTTAAGCGTGGCCTCGGGCATCAGGGAGATATTTTCGCGCAACTTCCGCGTACGCATCACTTCAAGTGTGCTGAACAGTGAAAAATAATAATGAGCGTACCGTCCACCGAAATGCGCGAGAGCGACAGAACGGTCTTCCTGGGCGTCGATCTCGCCGCCCAGCAGTGAAAGCTCCCTGTTTATCCCGTCCGCGTGGCCAACGGCGAAATATCGCTCGAGGGCCTTCATGTTGTTCGAGTATCGCGAACGGAATTGCGGCTTCACGAGATCTCGCTCGAGAATTTCCAATGGTTTTTTGTCGGCCGAGGGAATTTTCTCGAGGCGCGCGTTCCGTTTCTTTACGTCTTTTTCCTTAAGAAAGAGCATTGCATGGCAGAAGAGATAATCGGCGCGTCTGCCTTCCGCAAGCGCCCGGCCGAAGTCAGCGGCGAGCGCTTCGGTCGCATACCTGTCCGCTTTCCGTTCCATCAGCGCCCAGGTAAGCGTCGAATCGGGATTGTTTGCCACGAGGTCGTGAAACAGGCGCTCCGCCGCGTCGTTATTACCGCGGTCTTCGTTGAAACGATACAGCCAGAACTTCATGCGGTCCGCATTCTCTCCGTCGGGAAATTTTCCGAGCGCCTCTGTAAAATAACCCTCGGCGGCTTTTTTGTTCTTTATCTTCAGCGCCTCCCTTCCAAGCGTCCACAGGCAGTACTCGGAGAACTCGTCACCCGGATAGCGCTCCTTGAAATCCTTAAGGTTTTTTTCGAAGCCGGCTGAACGATTATCCGAAGTGAAGACCGCGAGCCGCCGCAGGGCGTGTTTTGCCGTTTCCTTTGGTGCGTCAGTTGCAATCTTACGATATATTTCGATGGCGGCTCCCTTTCTGTTCCTGCTCCACAGATCGTCTGCGGCGGCGAGACGTATTTCAACCTGTTCCGCCGGATCGGAAGCCCGCGCAAGGGCTTCCGCCTCCTTCATCCTGTTCAAGCCCGCATAGGCCCGGGCCAGAATGCGTATCGAACGCGTACGGATCGCGTTATCCTTCGATTCCGCGGCAAGGCTTTTCAGTATGGGAAGAGCCTCATCGTACCGCCTGTGGCGACACAGGGCTCCTGCAAGCATCACGAGGGTTTCGTCGGAGGGCGGTGCATCCATGCGTCCCCTGATGTCGACGAACCTTCCCGCGGCGATCGTCGACTGCCAGCTCGATTCGTCAAGCGCGATCACGCCGGCATAGTCTTTCACCGCACCGGCAAAATCGTCACCCTTCTCACGCAGTGACGCGCTCCGTATCAGTGCCAGGGAGCGCGAGTCCTTGTCGTGGTAGGACTTAAGCATTCCCTCGACAGTCACGAGCGCCTCCTCGTCGCGTCCGAGCTCGGAGAGGGCGCGCGACTTCAGGAGCAGTGCGTCGCGGTACATTGCGCTTTCATCGTTTTTAAGCAAATCGACGAATTTTACCACATAATCGAACTCGCGGTACAGGAAAAAGATATCGGCTATCTCCGCCACCGCGTCGGCGTAGTATTCCGATTTGATGTTATACGATTTTACGAAGGCGTACACCGGGTGCGCAAAGAGGCGCAGCCGGTAATCCCGTTCGCGGGAAAAACAGCTGTTGCTGAAATGAAACAGGGCCTTTTTGTAGTTTTTCTTCTTTTTGAAAGCCACGCCAAGCATGAAATGTTCCCGGTAACCTATTCCCTCCTTTTCTAGGGACTGTATCGCGGCTTCCGTGGATGAGTGGAACCCTATTTCCGCCAGTCTGCCCGTCTCCCCGCCCCCGTTCGTGCAGCACAGGGTGAAGAGTGACAGCATGATTAAGACTTTACCCGCCTTCATATTTTTTTGCCTCATCTATTGATCCTTTTACTGAATCATCGCACGAACCGGGATTATCGCCTTGTGCTCAAGCCTCCGCGGGGAGGCCCGCCATTCCGGCGGCCGGACGACAGGCCTAATCTCCCTCTTCAATATATTCCTTCCGGGATAGATAATCCTTATAGTCTTCGAGCTCCTGCAGCGCGGGGTGGTCCCATATTTCGTCGTAAAATGATTTTGCCGTCTTCGCGCGATAATAGTTGTCCCAGTGGATGAGCAGGTGCCGCTCTCTGCTTTCATCCGGCCCTATTTTCACCAGCCTCTCCTCTATCTCCCCGAAACTGAAGTTGTTTACCAGCCTTCTTTCCCCGCGCGGGGTCGATATTTCTATCAGCGCAAAAAATGCGTATCGCTTGGCATGCTTGGCGAGTTTGATGGCCCGCACGTACTGGTAGAGCCTCATCGAATAGAGTTTCTCGGTGATATTGTCCCCGATCAGCATGGCGGTCTGGGCGTTTTTCATATCGCGGTACCCGAGATGGAGATAGCTCCTTGCCCTGCTGTCCTTGATCTCGATCACCCGCGGGGCAAAGCCGTTCAAAAGATCTCCCGCGATACCGATATCGCGCGACAGCGTTTTACCGTAGAGATCGATGAGGATCCGCTGTGATTTGCGAATCTCGCCGTATGATTCCTTGAAAAGAAATTTCATGTATAAAAGCTGTGCCAGGATATCCCGCTGTATGGCTTCGCGGAAAAGCTTTTTTTCCTCGTCGGTGCCGAGATTGGAGATCGAGGAATCGATGAAATAAAAAAAATACCGGTTGTCCTTAAGCGCCGTCTCGGCCTTGCGCTGTTCGCCCGCGCGCTGGCTGGTCTTCGTCCTCTGGGCGAATGCGTCGGCCGACAAAAAACATGCAATTACGAGCGCCATGACGAATACGAGCCACGCGCCAGAGACATTCTGTGATTTTCGCATTGTCCCGCACCCGAATATTTTGGCTTGATTAATCCCGCGAACGGGTCGGTTATGGACCGTGCGGGAAATAACCATCCGCCATGCGACACCGACCCGTTACCGGCAATCGGCTATGAGTATACGGAAGGGGCCGGCATTACGTCAAATATCTTTTAAGGTGATGCGATGAGCGGAAATATCATGAAGGTCGTCCCGGTGATCATGGCGGGAGGGGCCGGAACGCGGCTGTGGCCCCTAAGCAGGGAGGAAAAACCCAAGCAGTTTCACAACCTCTCGGGGGACGGAACGCTCCTCGAACAGACCATACAGCGACTTCTGCCGCTCAAGCCTGAATCCTGCGTCATCGTCACTGCCCGCCGCTACGAGGACGCCTCGTACGCGGAGCTCGAAAGGATCGGTATGAAGGGCACGGTTCTTTCCGAACCCAGGCCGCGCAATACCGCGGCCGCCGTTCTCTATGCCGCCATATATCTGTCCAAAACTTATGGCGACTGCATAATGATCGTGCTGCCCGCCGATCATTATATCAGAAACCCGGTTGAATTCGCCGCCGTTTTAAAGAGGGTCGTTTCGGAGGCGGGAAAGGGCAACCTTGCGACCATCGGCATCAAACCGCTCTATCCAGAGACCGGCTATGGCTATATCAAGGCCGTGCCCGGCAAAGGCAATGCCTTCGCCGTCGACAGCTTCGTGGAAAAGCCCGACCTTGAAACGGCAATAAGCTATCTTGCCGAAAGGACCTATTACTGGAACAGCGGCATATACGCGTGGAAGACTTCGGTTATAATCGACAAGTTCAGACAGCTGCTGCCGCGCCATTTCGAGGCCTTCGCTCCGCTGGGCGCGCTCGGCGCGGGCGAGGTCGGCTCCAGCCTGGGCGACGCCTGGACGGCCAAAGAGCGCATATTCGATTCGATCGAGTCGATATCAATTGACTACGGCATCATGGAAAAGGCGCATGAGCGCGTGGTGGTTCCGGGAGATTTCGGCTGGGGCGATCTGGGAAGCTGGAACTCCATCGACGAAATCCTGCACGCCGACGGCGAGGGCAACCGCAGTCCCTCCGGCGACCTGGCGATTTTCGTCGGTGCCCGCAACTGCTCTGTTTTTGCCGAGACAAAGCGTATCGCCGTTGTCGGCCTGTCTAACGTCGTGGTGGTACAGTCCGGAAACGACATTCTCGTGATGGAAAAGAACGCATCCCAGCGCGTGCGCGAGGTGGTTGATATCGTCAGGGACCTCGATTCAGGCAAGCAGTCGTAGAATCATTCCCCGAATCGCCCGGCGGTGGTTTTCCGTCTGCGGCGAACCTGATCCGGGCGAAAACCTGTGGTAGTTAAGCAGATACTCCGACTGGGAGTACTCAAAGAGCGAACCTTCGATTCCGTTCATAAATCCGGCCTGCATTTCCAGGCCCGCATTGATCGCCATGGCCGTTTTCTTCTCCAACAGGGAACCCCCGGTATGACGATCTGCATATTTTTGCGCCTCAGCGAGCATCCAGGTAAACCCGAGTGGATCGACGATGGCGATGCTGTAGCGGTACCAGTCGGTGACAAGCGCCAGGAGCCGGCGTTTGGCCGGGGAATCAAGCAGGAAATGGGCCGGACAGAAAAAGGCCTCGCATATTTCTGCGCCGAAGAGAGAGCGGTCTCGTCCATCCGCCCCCGCGACGGAGGGGTGTACGAGGCATCCCGGCAACTCCTTATTGCCGGCGTAGCCCAGGAAGGGGCATATGTGCGCCGACTCGTCCCGCGGACGTGCGGAAAGCGCGCTCGCTCGCTCGGCCGCATCGCTGCATGCTCCCGCCGCCCCATCCTTTAAAAATGCCTTAATGGATTTGCGCGAGACGTCGCGCAGATTGAAGGCCCCGCAGCAGGCGCTGCAGGCGCGCCGGTCGTCGGGCCTGCAGAGGATGATATCGACCGTCTGTTTCATAAAAGTGCTTTCATTTGTCAGAAAAACCGGTAAAATTGTAAAGAGGTATTACGGTGGAACGGCGCTCATGAAGATTTCTTTTCTTGACGACCGGGGCTCCCTCATCAATTTCTACGAGGTCCTCAATATCGCTCCGACGGCGGAGAAGGCGTCCATCCGCTCGTCCTTCTGCGCGCTGATCAAGCTCTTTCATCCCGACGCCTCGGGGAATGACAGCGAGGAACAGCGCCGCAAGGCACACCTCCTCATTCGTGCCTACAAGGTCCTGATCGACGTCCCACTCAGGACTGAATACGACCGGCTCCTGTCCGCAACGCGAAGGCCTGACCGGCCGTCGTTCTCACTCATCCCTCGACGGCGAGTCAAATACTCGATGTCCCTCGAGGGCCTGCTTCGCACCAGGTTGCTCAACAAGCGAATCCGCCGCACGGAGCGCCTTCGAAATTTCGGTCAGGACGTCGAGGTTTTCATCACGCCGGGAGAATCGCGAAGCGGCATCGTCGTCCGCATAGACCTCCCCTCACGTATGACCTGCCCGCTGTGCTCCGGCATGGAGCCCGAGTGTCATGTATGCCGCGGCGTGGGCCGCATCAGCGCCTCGTCTGCGGTTGAGCTCACGATCCCCCCGCCGATCGCCCACGACGCTCTCTACGAATTCGACCTCATGAAGGCGCGCCCGGACCGTTTCACCGCCTTTACCATGAAGTCTCTTAAAACCAGGATAAGCGTGATAGGGAAAAGGGGCCCGGCGAACAGCGTTTCTCAACAGTGAAGCGGGACGATTTCGTCACAGTCGGCGAGGACACGTATGGTATTGAAACTGTTGAGCACGTGCTCGGCAAGGAACTTGAAGTTGATGGTGTCGATGGTGTCCTCACCGGTGTGGTAGTTCTTGTTCCGGTAAAAGGCCGTGTCGGTAAGCATTATAGCCGGATACCCGTGCCTGTTGAACGAATAGTGGTCGGAGTGGCTGATTCCCGGAATCGACGACGGCCCGACGATGTCCACGATTTCGCGCCGGGAGAACCGGTTGTAGACCTGTTTCCATGCGTAGGTATGCGGCGCCGATGATGGAAGTGAAACGACGGCGAGGAAATCACCCCGACGGGGAAGATGCTTCGCCATGTCCCGAAACGGCACATTCTGTTCATATCGCCTGTTTGCATACCCGAGCATCTCGAGGCAGATCATCAACTCTATATTGTCCTCGCGCTCCCTCGCGCAGCGGGCGCACACCATACTGCCCATGTTGTCACCGGAAAAATAGGGCGGCTCCTCGAGTGTAAAGGCGACGAAACGAAGCGTCCTCTTAAACCTGAAGGGCGAAAGAAGCCTGAATAGCTCCAGGAGCCCGGCGATTCCCGTGGCGTTGTCATCGGCCCCCGGCGTGTCCTCTATGGTATCGTAGTGCGCCCCGATTAGAATGATCCCCTCGGGCGAAACGCTTCCCGGTATTTCAGTACGGATGTTCGACACCCTTCGTCCCTCGACCAGGTACTCCTCGTCGATTACGGGGTTTCCACCGTCCGCGAACCGCTCGCGGATAAACCGTGCCGCGCCCTCGAGGTTTTCATAACGACGCAGGGTCCGCTCTCCCAGTTCCACCGAAAGGAAGTGCAGGATCTCCCGCGCATTGCGGGCGATACTTTTCTTAACGCGGTATTCCGCTGGAAAATAGTCAGTGATCACGTGATAGTTCCGATTGTTGACGCTGTCCGAGCCGGTGTAGTATGAAGTGTCAGGGCGCGAGGAATTGTCAATAATTATTATTATAGTTGTATAACAACGTCTGATAAATACGTCCTGTTCCGCCCCGCATGCGGCCTCAGTAAGTATAGAATCCCCTGCCCGACTTCCTCCCCTGATATCCCGCCGCCACATATTTCTTTAATAGCGGACACGGACGGTACTTGGTGTCTCCGAATCCCTTGTAGAGTTCGTCGAGTATGGCCAGTACGATATCAAGCCCCACCATGTCCGCGAGTTCAAGCGGCCCCATCGGCTGATTCATCCCGAGCTTCATGACCTTGTCGATCGCCTCGACGGTTCCCGCTCCCTCGTAAAGGGCGAAGATCGCCTCGTTTATCATGGGCATCAGTATCCTGTTAGCGATGAAACCCGGATAATCCCGCGATTCTACGTACTCCTTGCCCGCCTTTTTTACTATCTGTTTCACCGTTTCGAAAGTCTCGCGCGTGGTGGCCAGCCCGCATATTATCTCGACCAGGCGCATGGCCCTGACCGGATTCATGAAGTGCAGGCCAATGACCGACTCCGGCCGCTTGGTCGCCGCAGCGATCGCGGTAATGGACTTCGACGAGGTGTTCGACGCGAGGATAACCCCCGGGCGGCATATCCGGTCCAGTTCGACGAACACCTCTTTCTTGATGCCGAGATCTTCGGTGACGCACTCTATGACGATGTCGGCCTCCGAAAATGTCTCCAGATTCTCCCTCGTCTCAACATGCGATTCAAGCTCGGCCATGCGCATCGCGTCGAGCCTGCCCTTTCGCTCGTACCCGGTCAGGCGGTCGTGTATTTTCTCGCGGGCGGCGGCAAGCCTGTACGCATCGCGATCGTTCAGGATGACGCGGTATCCCGACTCGGCGAAGAACATCGCAAGGTCGCTACCCATAATCCCCGCACCGACAATACCGAGAACCTCCATGTCACCACCTCCACACGGTTTACATGAACACCGCGGCGCTGTACGCTGTCAACGAAAACAAGCGGACATCCGCGCTCCCCGCTCAGGTCACCCGGTTGCGCGCTTCTCCGCGTAAAAACGCCGCTATATTCGTCGCGACCTCTTCGACCAGGCGGCGCCTCGATTCGACGCTCGCCCATGCTATATGCGGCGTGATGATACAATTGGGCGCGCTAAGAAGCGGTTCGTCCTCCGGCGGCGGCTCCTCCTCCAGCACATCGAGCGCTGCCCCGGCGATCCGGCCCGACCGGAGCGCCTGGTTCAGCGCTGCCTGGTCCACGATCGGCCCGCGCGCCATGTTCACTACGAAGGCCGTCCGTTTCATCCGTGAGAGGAATTCCGCGCCGATAATGCCCCGCGACATCGGGCTAAGAGGAAGATGGATGCAGATGAAATCGGATCGTTCGGCGAGGTCGTTAAGTCCCACGCGCTCCCATCCTCCGTCATACTTGACTCCTTCGCGCCCGAGTGCAATGATCCGCATTCCAAACGCACCGGCAAGCCGGGCTACCTCGCTTCCGATGGCGCCCATCCCCATTACGCCGAGCACCTTCCCCTCAAGCTCGAATGTTGGCCAGGTACCCAGCGTGTAGATGAGCGAACGGGTCCACCTGCCGTCCCGGGCCGCCGCGTCGTAATCGACAAGACGCGTGGCAAGCGCGAGGATGCATGCCAGGGTGAACTGAGCGACCGACGAAGTTGAATAGCCCGGTACGTTCGCCACGGCGATGCCGAGCCGGGAGGCCGCATCGATGTCGATGTTATTGTACCCCGTTGCAGTAACCGCGATGAGCCGCAGGGCGGGACAGGCCCGCATAAGCCCCTCATCGAATACGCACTTATTGGTGACGGCAACTGCAGCCCCCCGGAGTCTGGCCTGCATCTGCTCCGGAAGGGTAACGTCGTATTTTACCAGGGGACCTGTTTTTTCAAGCGAAGCAAAATCCAGGTCTCCGTAATCGACCGTAGCCGTATCCAAAAACACGGTCTTTGTATTCATATCGTCAAGCCACTCTCCAGCAAACGGATACGACGGCACCCGGTTTACGTCCCCGTCACTTCCGTATCCGCGGTTTTCTGACATCCGGACGCGATGATCGTGCATGAATATGCCGAAATCTACAACCCCATTTTTTGCTTTCACCTGGTATTTATCTTCACGATTTATCACCGAACCGCCTGCACGCGGGCGGAACCTTGGGAATGACTTTTCTGCTTGTTTTTCGCTCCCAAACCGATTACTCTGAAAGTACGGGTTTGCGGCAATACCCGCGAGTCGTACCTGTATAATTCATCGAAACTGAAGGCGGCAGCGCGGCCGGGGAGTGTGCGATGTATAAGCTGGTTCTTCTTCGCCACGGAGAGAGCGACTGGAACAGGGAAAACCGTTTCACCGGCTGGACCGATGTGGGGCTTTCCGAAAAGGGCGTGGTGGAGGCCAGGAGCGCGGCCACCCTGTTGCGCGATGGCGGCTTCATCTTTGATCAGGCGTTCACCTCGGTGCTCCGCCGGGCCATCCAGACGCTGTACATCGTGCTCGATGAAATGGACTTATTATGGATTCCCGTCGACAAGTCCTGGCGACTGAACGAACGTCATTATGGGGCGCTTCAGGGACTCAATAAGGCCGAAACCGCCGACAAGTACGGCGACGAACAGGTGCATATCTGGCGCCGAAGTTACGATGTCCCGCCGCCGCACCTCGACAGCGACGACCCGCGACATCCGCGCCACGACCCGCGCTATGCCGATGTTTCGCCTAAAGAGATCCCCGCGGGTGAGTGCCTTGCCGATACGGTGCGGCGTTTTATGCCTCTCTGGGACGAGACGATAAAACCCGCGGTCCTCAACGGTCAGCGCGTTATCATCGCCGCTCACGGCAACAGCCTTCGCGCGCTGGTCAAGCATCTCGACGGCATGACCGACGGGGCGATCGCCGAGCTCAACATCCCCACGGGCATCCCCCTGGTCTATGAGCTCGACGAAAAGCTCGCACCGCTACGGCATTATTATCTCGGCGATGAGGATGCCGCGCGCAGGGCGGCCGAGGCGGTGGCCGCGCAGGCGAAGAAGAAATGAAGAAATCAAAATAATAAAGCAGGGAGGGAAGGGGCATGATCCAAACAATCAATAAACATTTAGGAGCGGACGCAGACGCATTATTGGGGTATAAGGCTAAATTCCCCGCCGAGCATCTGCATCTGCCCGGCGGCGACTTTGTTGAGCGTATAATGCTCGTTTCCGATCGTCACCCGGCGGTGCTCCGAAACATGCA
Organism: Spirochaetota bacterium; assembly: GCA_025457965.1. Taxonomy (GTDB): domain Bacteria; phylum Spirochaetota; class UBA4802; order UBA4802; family UBA5368; genus MVZN01. The sequence goes on from JALOTJ010000001.1 coordinate 93,398, forward strand.
GCTCCTCTACAATACGGGCCGCCTCTCGGGCACCGGCTATTTGTCGATCCTTCCGGTCGACCAGGGGATCGAGCACAGCGCCGGAGCGTCGTTCGCCCCGAACCCGGTTTATTTCGACCCGGAAAATATCGTGAAGCTCGCTATCGAGGGCGGCTGTAATGCCGTGGCATCGACCCTCGGCGTTCTGGGCGCGATCGCGCGGAAATACGCGCACCGCATTCCCTTCATCGTCAAGCTCAACCACAACGAACTGCTCACCTATCCCAACAAGCACGACCAGATACTCTTCGCCGACGTCGACCAGGCCTTCGACATGGGGGCGGTCGCGGTGGGAGCCACCATCTACTACGGGTCCGAAGAAAGCACCCGACAGATACAGGAGATCGCCGAGTCTTTCCGGTATGCGCATGAGCTTGGCCTGGTGACCGTGCTCTGGGCGTATCTGCGCAATAACGCCTTCCAGACCAAAGATGCGGATTATCATCTGGCTGCTGACCTTACCGGGCAGGCCAATCATTTGGCCGTAACAATCGAAGCGGACATCGTTAAGCAGAAACAGCCGGTCACCAACGGTGGATTCACGGCACTCAAATTCGGCAAGACCGACAAAAAGGTGTATTCCGAGCTCACCACGGATCACCCGATCGACCTCACGCGCTACCAGGTGATCAACTGCTACATGGGACGAGCCGGACTCATTAATTCGGGGGGCGCGTCATCGGGCGAGAGCGATCTGGCCGAAGCGGTCACGACGGCGGTCATCAACAAGCGTGCCGGCGGCATGGGGCTCATCTCCGGCCGGAAGGCCTTTCAAAAGCCGATGAAGGACGGGGTCGCGATCCTCAACGCGATACAGGACGTTTATCGCTGCAAAGAGGTGACTATCGCATAGGCGGCGGAACGACCAGCGGCAGCACCCGCTCGATGAAGAGATCGGGACGCTCCATCACGGGATTGTGGAGACTTTCAGGGATCGACACTATACGCAAATTCGCGAAATAGCCCTCCACGACCTCCCTGAAGGCCTTGACCGGTCCGAAACTTCTGCCACCCTCCACGTAAATGGTCGGGATTTCGCTGTGGTAATGAGCGTGGTAGAAGTCCCTGCGTTTTTTTGCGAAGCGGTAAATCGCGGTCATGAACGCGATTGCCGTGCGCACCGGCGTTCGCCTGAAACCCTCCTCGGTATAGCGCATACCGTTGCTGCCGCCCGCCACCTGCAACGGGAGGAAACTGTTCAGAAAGTGGAACCCCGCCATGCTCCGCAACAGCATTCGGTAAAGAAAGGCGTTGAGGCCGGGCACAAGAATGAGGTGCAGGTACCACGGCAGAAAATCGTACACCTCGATGAGCACCAGCCTCTCTATCATCTCAGGATGGAGCCGTGCGAACTCCATCGCGGTGTTCCCGCCGAGACAGTTGCCGAAAAGGGAGACCCGCTCGTGTCCCAGTTCGCGTATAAAGCGCCTTCCCAGATCGACGAGATCTTCAATTGACAAATGGGTAAGCGGCCCGCTGGCGCCATAGCCCGGCCAGGCCGGTCGATACACGGTGTAATGTCGTGCAAAGGCCTTATGACAGAAGCCGAAGGTGTCCTCATCGCCTATCCATCCGTGATAAAATACCAGCGGCGGCCCGCTCCCGCTTTTCTTGTAGGATATCGAGGTGCCGTTAACTGCTATGCAGAGCGATTCCTCTTCCCGCGGCTGATCGACGACGTACTCGGGAATGGTTGCTATAGCGGAGGTATTCATAAGTGCCCACCAGTCTTAATAATCCGCACATGCCGCCCGACGCAGATTCATTTTATTCTAATCTCCGGGTTATCTCCGTGAATCCCGACGCAGGCGCCCCCCCTTGCCGGTTTGCTGTCCGCATGAGCAATAAGCCATTTGTTCCGCGCGAAAAGGAGCCGGTCGGCCCCGGCCGATGCTTTAGCCTCGAGGGGAAGATTCGTACCGACCGGAAGAACGATAACGGCCCTGAAACCGGAGACGTCGGTGTTTATCGGAGCGAAATGCAAAACGAGCGGATAGAGTTCCACCACCGTGCCGCGGGGGAGAAAAAACGCGGACGCCCTCAGCGGCGGGAAACTTCCATCACGATAATCCGAAAGCAGGCCCAGAAAAAGCAGAAGATCGGTCCCGGCCACAATAACCTCGCTCGATTTATGCCACTCCATCGCGTTCATCCGGCCGTTTCGCCCCGTACAGGTACCCGCCTGTATTGCGAGACCGCCGAAGACTCTGTCCCGAATCTCCGCCGCGAGCGGCATGCCCTCGAGCTCGGGCACACCGGCGCGGTACTCCACTCCATCGACCGGCACTGGAAAAGCATCGAGGAACTCCGTAAACGAGGAAATAGCAAGACCGGGAACGATCCTTCCAAATCGTTCGAAATCCGGGTCTGTGCAACGCAGTATCCGGACGTCGGGGTTGAGGGCGCGTAGTCTGTCAATCATGGCAATCAGAAAACGTATTTTATTACCGCAAATCCGCCCACGAGCAGCACCATGAATACTATCGCAAGCAGATTGAACCGCTTTTCGATGAACTCCCGTATCGGCAGGCCGAACTTCCATATGAGGCCCGCGACAAGCAGAAAGCGCAGCGATCTGCTCACCAGCGACGCGACGGCGAATATGCCGAGGTCAATCTTCGCGACCCCCGCGGTGATTGTAATCACCTTATAGGGAAGCGGGGTAAAACCGGCGGTAAAGACGATCCAGAAGCCGAACTCCTCGTACAGCGCGGCCACCCGGTTGAAAACATCAACGGTGAAGCCGGGAATATACTCGAAAAAAAACATCGCGATCGATGAAAAATCGCCGCCGGTATACCACAGGCCCCACCCTATCAAGTAGCCAAGCAGTCCCCCGGTGATGGACGCAACGGAACACGTGGCCGCATACTGCCATGCCTTCTCGCGGGCACCGAGAATAAGCGCGATGAGCAGGACGTCGGGTGGGATCGGAAAAAATGACGACTCGGCGAAGGCCAGTATGAACAGCGCTATCCCGCCGAAGGGCGACTCGGCCCATGAAAGCACCCAGTCGTAGAGATAGCGGTGCAGGTTCCAGCCGTAGCGCTCCCTGGTATAGCGAACTGGCATGTTCCGTCCCTTATTTCCCTTCAGGCCGAAGCAGCGGGAAGAGGATCGTGTCCTTGATCGATGCGGTGTCGACAAAAAGCATGACGAGGCGGTCGATCCCTATGCCCATGCCGCCGGCCGGCGGCATGCCGTACTCGAGCGCGTTTATGTAATCGTAATCCATCATCTGGGCCTCGTCGTCTCCGGCCTCCCTTTTGCGCACCTGGTCCTCGAAACGGGCCTTCTGGTCGAAGGGATCGTTCAGCTCGCTGAAGGCGTTCGACATCTCGCGACCGGCGATAAAGATCTCGAAGCGTTCAACAAAATCGGGGTCATCCTCGCGTGACTTTGAAAGAGGCGAAAGCTCCCGTGGATAGTCGGTCACGAAGACCGGCTGCACAAGATTGGGCTCGACCTTCTCCTCGAAGACCTCGCCCGCTATTTCCCATTTGCCCATCTTCCCGGGTGCCTTGATTCCGATCGATTCGGCCGCGCGACGCGCCTCATCGACCGACGCGATTGAAGCGAAATCGATCCCGGAGTATTTTTTGATCAGCTCGACGAAAGAGGCCCGCTGCCATGGCGGCGCCAGGTCGATCATCGACCCCTGGTACTCGAGCTTCATGGACCCCAGAAGCTTCGCCGCCAGCTCCGATACCATCTCCTCGGCGATCTGCATCATCGTCTCGTAGTCGGCGTACGCCTCGTAAAGTTCAAGCATGGTGAACTCGGGATTGTGCCTCGTCGAAATGCCCTCGTTGCGGAAGTTCCTGTTGAGCTCGAACACCTTCTCGAACCCTCCCACCAACAGGCGCTTCAGATACAGCTCGGGTGCGATGCGTAGATAGAGATCGATGTCCAGGGCGTTATGGTGCGTGATGAACGGACGCGCGGCGGCGCCACCCGGTATGGCCTGCATCATCGGCGTCTCGACCTCGATATAACCGCGGTGCGTGAGGAACTCGCGCATACCGGTGATTATCCGGCTGCGCATGATGAAGTCCTGGCGCGTCTTCGGCGTGACGATGAGATCCACGTAGCGCTGGCGGTAGCGCATTTCCCGGTCGGCGAACTCGTCGAAGAGTACGCCGTCCTTCTCCTTTACCGACGGAAGCGGGCGGATGCATTTGGCGAGCAGCGTTAGCTTTTCGACGTGGATGCTGATCTCCCCCTGATTGGTCTTAAAGACGAAACCCGCGATGCCGACGATGTCGCCCAGGTCGAGCGACTTGAACAGATCGTAGCTCTCCCCGCCCATATCGTCCCTGCGCGCGTAGAGCTGTACGGTGCCGGACTGATCCTCGAGATGGGCGAACGAGGCCTTGCCCATAACCCGTTTCGAACGCAACCTCCCGGCCACGCTTACCTGTGGTTTTTCATTCTCTTTGAATTCGCCTTTCGCCTGCTCGGCGGCGTGCGTGCGCCTATAGCGCGACGGATAGGGATTGATGCCTTTCTGCCTGTACTGCTCTATTTTCTCGATACGCTGGCGTACCAGGTCGTTAATCTCATCGCTCATCTGATGCGTCTCCTCGCCTGAAGTAGTGCCTATTACGGCGCCTCGGCCCCTTTCATGTCAAATTCTTTTTATAAGGGCCATCGCCCGCCGCAGACGGGGCACGAATCATTTTATGGTAGCCGGATACAACCGGATTTGTTTACTTGTCATAAGGGTCCATGACCCACCAAAACGCTACGGCAAGTACCGGAACACATGAACCATACATTCGAGATGGGCCCCATCAGGCCCCCCAGCGAGGCGTACAGCATCCTGCTTCGGATCACGCGCAACTGCCCGTGGAACCGCTGTGCGTTCTGCTCAACCTATCGCGATGCAGAGTTTTCACGCCGCGGCGTGGATGAGATCAAGGGAGATATCGACAACATGCACGCCATCGCGCTCAGGCTCGCCGAGGCCTCCGCACAGCTCGGCCTGGGCGGGCGAGTGAGCGAAGCGGCGGTGGCGAAGGCGCGTGGTGACGACCCGACTCCAGAATCCTATTACCGGCAGGTCGCGTTCTGGATGCACTACGGCATGCGCACGGTCTTTTTACAGGACGCCAATTCGCTCATCATGAAGACCGCCGACCTGGTGGAGGTCCTGCGCCATCTAAGGGTGAGGTTTCCGTTTATCGAACGCGTCACCTCGTACGCGCGCGCGAAAACTGTCAGCAAGAAGACCGTCGATGAACTCAGGGAACTCCGGCAGGCGGGCCTCACCCGCCTCCACATCGGGATGGAGTCCGGCTGCGACCCGGTGCTCGCTATGATCTCCAAGGGCGTCACGGCCGAAGAGCAGATACTCGCCGGTCAGAAGGTCGTTGAGGCGGGCTTCGATCTCTCGGAATACTACATGCCTGGAATCGGTGGAGCGGAACACAGCCGCGAAAACGCGATCGAATCCGCGCGCGTGCTCAGTGCGATCAACCCGACCTTCATACGCCTTCGCAGCACGGTGCCCCTCCCCGGCACGCCCCTGTTCGACCTCATATCGCGCAACGAATGGACACCCCTTTCCGAGGACGACAAGGTGCGGGAGATCCGTCTCTTTATCGAAAGCCTGGGCGATATTACAAGCACCATCGCCAGCGACCACATGATGAATCTGCTCGAGGACGTCGAGGGAGCGATGCCCGCTGAGCGGGCGCACATACTCGCGACGATCGACCGTTATCTCGGCATGAGCGAAGACGAGCGGGAAAGCTTTATTATCGGACGGCGGCTTGGCATATACCGGCTTCTTGCGGATTTCAGTCCCGACCCCCAGGTGGAGGCCGTAAAAGGGGACCTCAAGCGGCGCTTCGGCACCATCGACGCGGCCGTGCTCGAGTTGCTGAAAAATTTTATTTAGGCAGGAAAGTCCTCTTTACCATCGTCATTCACGGACATTTATTATGGAAATTAATACCAATTTCGTTAAGAAAATTATTGATTAATATAAAACTAATTATAATTTTGGGTCACGTATTTATATGATTATTATACAGTATTCAGTTTTTAGTGGAATCATGCGGCACCATGATGATGCAACCGGATGGTTCCCGCTGATTACCATGTTCTTGCAACCGCCATCATAACGAGGTGCCACATGAGCAGCTACATCAAGGGATCCACACTTGAAAAATCGATCCAGAAGCAGTTGAAACTCTGGGAAAATCAGAAAGTGAAACTCGTCGAGAAGCAGGAACCGAGGCCGTTTATCACGATCTCGCGGGAATACGGATGTAATGCGGTCGCGATCGCCGACGCCCTCGCCGAGGCCCTGAACAAATATGAAAGCACCGATGTCTGGAAATCCTACGATAAGGAGCTCATCGACAAGATATGCTCGGACCACAATATCGCCGAGGCCCTCTGTGAAACCATCGACACCAAACGCAGGGAAGAGATCAGTGAATTCTGGAGATCGGTGCTCACCGACTACCCGCCGCAGGTTTCGGTCTACCAGAAGCTGGTTCAGACCATCCGCAGCCTCTCGATACACGGCAGGTCCATCATCGTGGGGCGCGCCGGCGTCATGATCACCCGCTCGCTCAGGTACGGCGTTCACATCAAGCTGGTGGCCCCGGCCGCCTACCGCATTCAGAAGGTGATGGAAACCGCCGGCATCAAGGACCGGCTCGAGGCGGAGAAGCTGGTGGAGCGCAAGGACCGTGAGCGTCACGACTTTATGACCCAGTACCTCAAGTTCGATGCGAAAAATCCGTCGTCCTACGACGTCACTTTCAACGTCGCCCGGATAACCCCCGGGGAAATCGCCCAGTCGGTGATTTGCATCCTGAAATCGAAGCAGTTCATCAAATAAACGGCGGACCGGACAGAGGGCAAACCGTTGCATCACTGCGAGGGGGGAGAACGACCCCCTCGCTTTTTATTTTTTCGGCCGCTCGATAAATCGAACGCCGTACGGCTCTATTCTGCGCAAACCGAACCACCGGTGGGATGCGGTGTGGTTTAATACCACATCCATCGTTCCACCGTCAGAGGTTGTTCGTCTTACCACCTCGACTCCCATGCCCCTGAAACGCGGCGCGACCCCCGCCTTTTTCAGGATATTCCTGTACAGGAAGAAAATCGCCGTTGGATCGAGAGAGGTGCCGAAATAATATACGCTTCCCCGGCCGTACTCGTTGACCGTCACGCACGGCTCGCCACTGTAATGCTTTTTACGGTCGCGGTACCAGGCGATCGGTTTCGCCGTTACCGGCTCAACGACCTCGGCCCATGCCTCGCCCTTTGCCGGAATAATACCGACGCGGATTCCGACCTTCGTCGCGTTAAGCGACTCGAATCGTTTGATCCGCACCCCCGCCAGACCGGCAAAAAGGCCCGGAAGCTCGATCTGTGCGGCATGATTTTTCATGTCACGCGCACCGGCCCTCCAGCCCAGGACCAGCGTGCCGCCCTGGCGCACCCACTCCTGAAGGCGCTCAATAAATTCAGGATCGGCCATCTGGTACAGCGGAAGGCTGATGATTTTATAGCGCGAGAGATCGATGCCGCGCGCGCTCTTGACGTCGGCGCTCACGTTAAAAACGGCGTAGGGAACGAAATTGCGCGCCATTTCGAGGTCATAACCGACCTGCATAAACGGAGTCGGCGTCAGGTAAATTCCCTTCGAGAGATACTGTTCTTTCAGAACGCGGGAGTTGTCCTTGTCGTATACCACACACGCCTCCGAGGTCACGGGCTCGGACGCGAAACGCGCGAAGTCCGGAGCGTGGCGCTTAATGTTCGCCGCTATCGCCGCGGCCCGCTGCGTGGGCGTGTTGTCGGGATCGTAGATTCCGTAACAGAGCTGCTCCTGGCCGAATGCGGCCGTGCGCCAGCGAAAATAATATATGTGGTCAGCTCCGCGCGCGATTGCCTGGTTGGTCCAGAGCGTCACCTGCTCGTCGGGAGGCAAATACCCAAGGCAGGTATGGCCCTGGAACCCGCTGAACTGCTCGAACACGGCAAACCGTCCCCGATCGTTGAGGCCGCGGATATAGCTCAGGATATATGCCGTGAAATAGTATGGAAGCGGTTCGTCCTGATCGCCCCATACCGGGTAATTATCGAAGGCGACCATCTCCATATCGCGGCACAGGCGTTCCATGTCGATGACCGGGTAATGCGGTGTCGGATACAGGTTGGTCGTCACCCACTGCCTGCCTGGAATATACTTTCGTAAAAGTCTCATCTGCATATCGACGAACTCAACCGCCGAATCGGAGCAGAAACGGTCGTAATCGAGCGTGAGCCCCGGGCTCTGGATGCTCGAAACCTGTTTCTTCGGCACAGGCACCTGGTCGAACCGGTCGTAGGTGGTCCCCCAGAATACCGTTCCCCACTCGGAATTCAAGACACGCACATTCCTGTATTTTTTACGGAGCCATTCGTGCCATTTTTTCACACAGGTGGGGCACACGCAACGGTCCGAGCCCTCGTGCCCGATCTCGTTGTCAATCTGCCAGCCGACAACCGTCGGGCTTTTACCATAACGGCGGGCGATCGCCTCAACGATTCTGGCCGATGCCCTACGGTAGATGTCGGAATTATAACACGCCTGGCGGCGCGTGCCGAAATCGCGATAAATACCCGAGGGATGGATCTGCACCATCCCCGGGTCTTTTTTATAAAGCCAGGCGGGAAAAGTCGCGGTAGGTGTTCCGAGCACAACCGAAAGCCCGTTTCGGGCGGCCAGACCGATCGCCGCATCGAAGAGCGAGAAATCGTACTTTCCGGGCCGCGGCTCCAGAAGCGCCCATGCGAATTCCATCATCCGGACCGACTGGAATCCCATATCTTTCATGCGTTGAAAATCAGATTCCCAGAGCGCGCGGTCCCATTGCTCGGGATAGTAATCCACGCCAAATAGTACACCGGTGTCATTTTTCATTCATACTCCCCCGAAATCAAAACTATGGAACCAGTCTCAAATGATTAAGTATATACACGGAAAAACTGGATATCGCCACTATAAATTTTGTTAAATCCGTACAAATTGGTACAATTAAATAGCTAATAATGACGGATACCCGGAATCCGGGCGTCGTTAAGGCTGGGATATGGGATTCGACCAGGCAATTAAACGGTACGTGATTATATAAACGGGAACACGAAGGCCTGCAGGACGCCAATGGGTAGCATGAAATATACCGCACGACAAGTACTGGAGATAAAAGGCGGCTTCATCTATTTCGTTTTGATGACCGGCGCATCGATGCTGGCGGTCATCTTTCAACT